>NZ_DEXN01000039.1:71942-119940 GCF_002364155.1 Alcanivorax sp. UBA3183 | reverse complement strand
ACGAGCTACGCTCGTTGGATAGGAAAAGGGTGGAAAGTTCCTCGGACCTCGGTATCTCTACGAAGCCGCTGTAGGAACGGAGCGCAGCGGAGTAACGCACGTAGTTCCGTGCGGCCCGAAGGGTGAGCGAAGCGAATAACCTATGCTTGCAGGGCGATCAGGAATCTCCGCGCTCGACAGGTCTATCCAAATTCACCGCCCCTATATCTCCCAAACCCCATTCGCATGTCGCAGATCCCCTCGGGGGCAAGCATGGCTCCAACGGGGAAGGTGGCTTCAGCCTCTCGCCGCCGTTGCTTTCTCTTCCAGCGCTGCCTTCATGAAATCGCGCATGGCTTTCAGATACAGCCCCTGATCCAGATGCAGCAGATGATTGCCCGGGAACCAGTGCAGATCGCAATTACCCCAGTGCTGGTGCAGCAGATGACTATGCTTGGGTGGCGCAAAGCGGTCGCCGGCACCGCCGATGATCATGCGCCCGGCCTGGGGTACCTTGCAGGGCCAGGTGAGGGGCGAATGCAGGGCGGTGACTTCCCGTAGACCCTGCAGGTCGGTGCCGTAGACCTTCTTCAGCAAGCCCACTTGCAGGTTGATCGGGAACCAGCTCTGCATCAGATCGATGATGCTGACCAGCGGCACATTGGGAATGGCGAAGGCCAGGTCATCTTCCAGGGCGGCCAGTAACCCGGTGGTATAACCGCCCAAGGAAATGCCAGTGGCGCCCATGGCCGGCGTGCCCTGTTCGCGTAAATAGTCCATGAACAGACGCAGGTCATGGATGGCGTGAGCAAAGGTTTCGTTGAGCAGCGCCATGCCCTGGCTGAAAAATTCCGCGCCACTGAAGGGGGCGAAACGGCCTTTGCGTCGCCCGTGGAATGGCAGGGTATAAAGCAGCACATCAAAGCCCTGCTTGTAGAACCAGGGTAATGCCAACCAGCGGGTGTTGAGCCAGTAAGGGTCGGCGACAAAGCCGTGGATCATGATCAGGGTCGGGCGCGGCTCGCCATGATGACGCCAGTGCTGGGCCCAGGCGGTGCGGTTGCGGTGGTGGCCCAGATAACGGTCACGCAGCGCCGGGTTCTTGGGCTCGAAGGGCGAACGAAAACGCAGGGTATGGGCGTCGCCATCCTCCGGCTGGAAGTGATAGGAGGCTACCGGAATGCGTTCGATGTTTGCAGTCTGAGTGGGCCGGGTAAAGAACGTATTGGGATCCTCCTCCTGGAGGAAGGGCCGATAAAAATCCGCCAGTGCCCGTTCTTCCTTCTGCCGTGTGATATTCAGCGTTGCAGGCAGGGCCGCAGCGCCGGCCATGCTGGCCAGGCCGGTACGCGCCAGGGTGTCGATGCTGGCGGTGTAGTCGATTCGCCAGCGGGTATCATTATCCGCGAGAAAATGATCCGGCAGCGCATGGAAGTTACCCGGCAGAGTCTGCCACCAGGGCTGGGCAAGCCGGGGCAGATCCTCGTCACAATAGTCGTCCGGATGGATGCGGGGCAGTTCTGTCATTACCGTCTCACTGTCACTGTGAACCATTCAGTTAACGCCGCTGCTGCGCTGGCAGCAATGACCAAAACAGTCAGGCGGTGCGGATAAACTCGACCACACTTTTCAGATCCCGATTTGCCTCCGGCAGGAAGGGCACCATGATCGGCCAGACATGGAACAGGCCGGGGCGCTCAATCCATTTCACCCGGACACCGGCCTGTTCTGCTGCCTTGCGGACTTGCTTGCCATCCGGGTAAAGCACTTCGTCGGTGCTGGCGGTAATCAGCAGCGGACAGACACCGCTGTAGTCACCCAGACAGGGCGACGCGTAGGGGTGCTTGCGATCTTCCTGATTGGGTAGATAGACATCAATCACGGTGCGGATAATGTCCGCCGACAGCATGGCGTCGCTGGGGTCCAGCGCGGCCATTACCTTGTCATCCGGGAAGGCATTGCTGGCCGGCGAAAACAGTACTGCGCAGCGTGGCTGGGGCAGGCCCTTGTCACGGATATGCAGCAGGGTGGCCAGGGTCAGGCCGCCGCCGGCGGAGTCGCCGGCAATCACGATATCGCTGGGATTCTTACCCTTGGCCAACAGGTATTCGTAGGCTTCCATCACCCGGTTCACGGCTGCCGGAAAAGGGTGCTCGGGCGCGAATGGATAAAGGGGCAGATAGACTTCGCCATGTAGCTGTTTTGCCAGGCGCCCGGTCAGGTTGTGATAGGTCTTTGTGACCCCGCCAATATAGGCGCCGCCATGCAGATACAGCACCGTGGTGGACGGGTTGCTGACACTCAGGTGGTCACCTTCGAACTGCGGTTCGCGGATCTGGTTGAGTGTCACTTTTCGGGGCAGCAGGGTGAGAACCGGGGTGTCATTGAACACCTTGCGCAGGTGACGGACCAGTTGCTGTTCGTTGAGGCCGTGACGCTTGATCGTACGGCGGGTCACCGCCTTGATGATTTTTGCCTGAATGCTCATGTGTCTTCCGTATTGATTGTTCTTTTATTCACTACTGTATGACTTGCGGCCTGGCAGTAGCAGGGTTGATCGGGTCAGAAAGCGCCGGCTTCAGGCTCGGCGCTTATCCTGGTCCGTAAACAAAGGGTTGTGCTCGCCCAGTGATGGGCTCTCACCATCCCGGGTCTGTGCACCCACAAAACGGATGGGGGAGCGCAACACCGGTCCTTTCTGGCTGTCGGTTACCAGACCTCTTGCCTGAACCTGTTCATTGGCGAGGGCTTCTTCCAGGGTGAGGATGCCGGAGACGCAGGTATCCTTGTGGGCCAGCCGGGCGTCCCATTGATCGCGGGTACGGGTCAGCAGGATCAGTTGGATGGCCCAGCGCACCGGTACCATCAGGCGCCGCAGTTTTTTCGGGTCGGCGGCCAGGCGGGTCAGTGCATCGTTGCCGCTACCGGCGGGCTTGGGTTTGTCGGCGGTTGAGCTGGAAGCGTTGCCGGTTTTTTTCTTTTTCTTCTTCCAAAGAAAGGCTGGCGTAATTTCCTTGAGGAATGCCATGAAGAACTTCGGTTCCAGGGAACCCACCGCCAGGTACTTGCCGTCGCGACAGCGGTAGACGTTGTAGTTGGCCAGGGCGCCGGTGAGCATGTCCTTGCCGCGGGGCTGGCTGCTGCCGTGCTGGTGATGGGTGGCCAGCGCCATGCTCTGCAGGGCCAGGGCGCCATCCAGCATGGCCACGTCTACCCAGCAGCCTTCACCACTCTGCCTTGCCCCCATTACCGCGGCGAGAATGCCGATGGTGCAATTCTGGGCGCCGCCGGCCAGGTCAGCGATCTGCACGTTGGACATGGCCGGGCGCTTGCCGGCCAGGCCGGTCTGGTCCAGCACGCCGGCATACCCCAGATAGTTCAGATCATGGCCCGGGCGATCCGCATAAGGGCCGGTCTGGCCATAGCCAGTGAGGGAGGCATAGACCAGTCTCGGGTTAATGGCCTTGAGGGTGTCGTAGCCACAGCCCAGCTTGTCCATGACGCCGGGGCGGAACGATTCCAGTACCACATCGGCGGTTTCCACCAATTGTTTGAAGCGTGCAACGTCTTCTGCCTGGCGCAGGTCCAGGGTCAGGGACTGTTTGCCCCGGTTAACGATATCGAACAGCTCCGGGGACAGTTCACGGGCATAGTCGCCGCCATCCGGTTCCTCAATCTTGATCACGTCGGCGCCAAGTTGTGCCAGAGAGAGGGAACAGAAAGGGCCGGGTAACAGACGGGACAGGTCAAGGACCTTCAGGCCGTCGAGCAATGGATTCATGGGGGGATCCTGTCGCAGAGGCAGAGTATCAATTCCTTTGCACTGCGATATCACAGAACAAAGGAATGGAAACTGAAAAAAGAAAACCGAACGCCCGGAGGGGCGTTCGGTGTCAGGGGAGTTATTCGCCGACCGCCTTGGCCAGCTCATACTCCGGCGGCTGTTCCACACCACCGTCACCGGTGGCGCTCATGGCAGGAATACCGCCGGCGCCGTAGTACTCGTCCTTGGTGAACACGTCCACCTCGATGGCCAGCATGCAGGCTGCGGTAGCCTCATTCAGCAGCGCCAGTTCCGCATCGCTGATCACACCTTGCTGGGCAGCCTCGGCGGCAATTTCATCCACCTTGCCACGGCCCAGTTTGCGGGCTTTCTGGGCAGCGCGGATCTTGGCACGAACCGGCTCGGCTTCGGTGGTCAGGCGGAATGCCTTGAGCAGACGGCCCAGACCCTGATCGCTTTCTTCCGGCATGTAGTTGCCGCCCACCAGGCGCTTGTACTGCTCGCCGTAGCTTTGCAGTGTCAGCGCGGCTTTGTGGGTCAGCTGGTCATCGGGCAGTTTGGCCAGCGGGTTCAGACCCAGCCAGATACGGCCCACGGTTTTCAGGATCACACCCACCGGGCCGCCGAAGTTTTCATAGATGCCTTCGAAGGCTTTCTGGATCTGGGTGAGGCCGTATTCACCGGCGTACTGTACCAGCGCCAGGTCTTCCGCCTTGCGGCCTTCTGCTTCAAAACGACGCAGGGCAGAGGTGGTGATGTACAACCAGGCAACCGCATCCGCATAGCGACCGGTCAGGTTGCCGCGGGCTTTCAGTTTGCCGCCCACGAAGAACATGGCCAGGTTGGTAAGCAGACCAAAGCGGGTGGCCGCCCAGCCCAGACGACGGTAGATGCTCTTGGTCTTCGGCTCCACATCCGGCACCTTAACGGTGAACCAGCCACGGGTAACGCCGCGTACCAGGGTCATCACCATGCCGAGCAGGAACTGCACCATCCAGCCGGTGAGGTTTTTGCGGAAGCTAGTCACGTCCTCGTTTTCCACCGCCTGTACTACCTTGTAGGCGTAGGGGTGGCAGCGGGTGGCACCTTGACCAAAGATCATCAGGGTACGGGTCATGATGTTGGCGCCTTCCACGGTGACACTCACCGGGGCAGAGTTGTACAGGCGGCCCATGGTGTTGTTGGGGCCCTGCATAACGCCGTAACCGGCAGTCACGTCCATGGCATCGGTGCCGATCTCGCGGCCCATTTCGGTGGAGTAGGCTTTCATCACCGCGGACATTACCGGCGGCTGAATGCCGTGGTCCACGGCGGAGCAGCCGAATACGCGGGCAGCGTCGAAGGCGTAGGTCATGCCGGCGGCCTTGCCGATCTTGTGCTCCACGCCTTCCATGCGACCAATGGGAATGCCGAACTGCTGGCGCACCATGGAGTAGGCGCCGGAAATCATGGCGCCGTGGCGCACACCGCAGATGCCGGTAGCAGGCAGCGATACCATACGGCCGCCGGCCAGGGCTTCCATCAACATCTTCCAGCCCATGCCGGTGTATTCCACGCCACCGAGAACCTTGTCGGCGGCGATGATCACATCACGGCCAACAATGGGGCCATTGGGGAAGTGTTCACCGATGGGCTGGTGATGGTCGCCAATGTGCAGGCCTTCGGTACCCGGGGTGCCTTTCTCGATCAGTACCACGGTGATGCCCGGCTCTTCACCTTTGCCCAGCAGATTCTCCGGATCGTGCAGGCGCACTGCCAGGGAAATCAGATTGGAGACCGGTGCCAGGGTGATGTAGCGCTTGCGGAAGTTGAGTTTGAACTTCACTTCGCCATCGTCGTCCTTGAACACCACGCCTTCCGCCTTGATGGAGGCAGCGTCGGAGCCGGCGGTGGGTTCGGTAAGGCCGAAGCAGGGAATAAATTCACCCTTGGCCAGTTTGGGCAGGTAGTAGTTCTTCTGCTCGTCGGTGCCGTAGTGGCCCAACAGTTCAGCGGCGCCCAGGGAGTTGGGGATCACCACCATGGCGCTGAGCAGGCCGGAATAGGAGCTGACCTTGGCCATGATGCAGGACTTGGCCTGGGTGGACATGGGCATGCCACCGTATTCCTTGGCGATCTGCATGGCGAAGAAGCCATTGTCTGCCATGAACTTGAACACATCGTCCGGCAGCTTGCGGGTGCGCGACAGCTTGTAGGCGTCGGCCATTTTCAGCAGCTCTTCTACCGGGCCGTCCAGGAACGCCTGTTCGTGGGCGGGGAGCTGGTCATAGTTTTCGGCGAGGATGTTTTCAAAGTCCACCTTGCCGCCGAAGAATTGACCATCAATCCACACATCGCCAGCTTCCAGCGCTTGCCGTTCGGTGTCGGAGATCTGCGGGAGAATCTTGTTGTCCCGCATCCAGTTCATCACTTGTTGAAACATGCTGTGGTTCCTTTGAGGTTGTTAGGCCCTGCGGGGCAGGGCGAACGTTTACAGGCGCTAGTAAACAGGCGCCGGACGCTTACTCGTAAAAGCGTTGTTTCTTTTTGGCCATCTCTACCAATAACGGAGCGGGTGTGAAGCGCTCGCCAAACTGTTCGGCCAGCCGCTCCAGGGTACGCACCGAATTGGTGAGGCCCAGGCTGTCCATGTAACGGAACGGGCCGCCGCGGAAGGGCGGAAAGCCCAGACCGAAGATGGCGCCGATATCACCGTGCATGGGGTCGCTGATAATACCGTCCTGCAAACAGTAGGCGGCTTCGTTGATCATCAGCCAGGCACAACGGCTGACGATTTCCTCGTCATCCGCATCTTTCTCGCTGGTGACATTCATCAGCTCATAGAGAGCGGTATTCACCGGCTTTTCGCCCTTGGCCACGCCTTCATAGATATAAAAGCCGCGGCCACTCTTGCGGCCCAGATAATCGTTTTCGATCATCAGGCCGGCGGCATCCGGTGACGCCATGCGGTCACCAAAGGCCTTTTCCAGTACCGGCCCCACCTTGGTGCCAACATCCACACCCACTTCGTCGAGCAGGGTGATGGGACCCACCGGGAAGCCGAAGCGCACCAGCGCCTTGTCCACAGCTTTCACATCCACCCCTTCGGTGAGCAGGCGGGTCGCTTCGTTCAGGTAGGGCGCGAGGATGCGGGTGGTGTAGAAGCCGGGGCCATCCTTCACCACGATCACGGTCTTGCCCTGGGCCTTGCCGAAGGCCACACAGCCGGCGGTCACTTCCGGGGCGGTCTTGTCCGTGGTGATGATTTCCAGCAGCGGCATCTTTTCCACCGGGGAAAAGTAATGCAGGCCGATCACGTTTTCCGGGCGCTCGGCGGCACTGGCGATGTCGGTGATGGGAATGGAAGAGGTGTTGGAGGCAAACACGGTGTGCTTGTTGCCGTTGGCTTCCACGTCCTTGAGCATCTTGTGCTTAAGACCCAGGTCTTCGAACACCGCTTCCACCACCAGGTCGAGCCCCTTGAAGCCGCTGTAATCAGCGGTGTAGGAAATGCGACCCTGTTCGGCGCTGGCATCGGCGGCGCTCATGGCCCCCTTTTTCGCGCGCTTGTTGTAGAACTCGCTGACGTATTTCACGCCATGGGCCAGGCCGTTATCGTCCCGGTCCTTGAGGCGCACCGGCAGCTTGGCCTTGTTGATGGTGGTCAGCGCGATGCCGGCCCCCATCAGGCCGGCGCCGAGGACACCGACTTTTTCGATGTTCCGGGCTTTCACGCCGTCAGCCACAAAGGTTTCTTTCTTCAGGGTATTGGTGGCGTGGAAAATGCCGCGCAACTGTTTCGACTGGGGCGACATGGCCAGCTCGCCGAACAGACGGGCTTCGGTGGCGTAACCCTGTTCGATACCTTCCTCGAAGCCGGCTTCCACCGCATCAATGATGGCCGGCGGTGCCGGGTACAGACCGTGGGTCTTTTTCGCGGTCTGCTTGCGCGCCTGATCGAAGACCACCTTGCGGCCCAGGCTGTTCTGCTCCAGCGCTGCCTTGGTGAGGCCGTCCTTACTGAAGTAGCTGGCAAGATTGACGCTGCTTTCTTCCCTGGCGTCGGCCAGCTCCAGAGCGCGGGCCACGGCACGGTCGTAGACGGCCACGCCTTCCACCACTTCATCCACCAGACCGATTTTCTTCGCCGGTTTGGCTTTCAACTGGCGGCCAGTGAGCATCAGGTCCAGGGCGGTGGCGATACCGACCTGGCGAGGCAGGCGCTGGGTACCGCCGCCGGCAGGCAGCAGGCCCAGCATCACTTCCGGCAGACCCAGCACGGTGTCGCTGCTGCTGGCGGCGATGCGGTAGGAGCAGGCCAGTGCCAGTTCCATGCCGCCGCCCAGGCAGGCGCCCTTGATGGCGGCAACCACCGGGATATCCAGGTCTTCCAGTTTCTGGAAAGTCTGTTGGCACTGGGTGGACAGATCGCTGACTTCTTTCGCGGTCTTTGCGCTTTCAAACAGCTTGATATCGGCGCCGGCCATGAATGAGCCTGCTTTGGTGGAGTACAGCACCAGCGCTTTGGGTTTGGCTTTCTCGATGGCAGCAAAGGCGCTGTTGAAGTCGTCGGCAAACTCCGCTTTCAGGGTGTTCTGGGCATCATTGGGGACATTGATTTCCAGTACTGCCACACCGTTATCCAGCGGTTTGAGAGTAAAAGCACGTTGCGTTTTGCTCATGGGGATCTCCTTGTTCCGCTGCTTATTCCGCTTCCAGCACCATGGCGGCACCGATACCGCCGGCGGCGCAGGCGGTGGTCAGGGCCAGGCCGCCACCGCGACGCTGCAGTTCATACAGTGCCTGGCTGATGACGCGGGCGCCGGTGGCACCGAAGGGGTGGCCGTAGGCGATGGAGCCGCCGTTCACGTTGAGAATGCTGCGATCTACCTCGCCCAGAGCGGCGAGGCCGGTCTGGCTGCGCACATAGTCGTCATCGGCCAGGCCTTTCAGGTTACAGGCCACCTGACCGGCGAAGGCCTCGTGCATGTCCACCAGGGTCAGGTCGTTCAGGGTGAGGCCGGCGCGGGCCATGGCCATGGGGGCGGCCAGCACCGGGCCCATCAGCAAATCATCCTGCGGGCTGCGGGCAGCAAAGGCGTAGGAGCGGATATAGCCCAGCGGCTGGTAACCCAGCGCCTTGGCTTTTTTCTCGCTCATCATCAGCAGGGCGCCAGCACCATCGGTGAGCGGGCTGCTGTTGGCGGCGGTGACGCTACCGGACACCTTGTCGAACACGGGCTTCAACTTGCTGTAGCCGGCGCGCTCGGAATTCTTGCGCACCAGATTGTCGTCCTTCAGCGGGGTGGCCTTGGGAGGCAGGAAGGCGGTCATCACCTGCTTGTCCAGACGGCCTTCGGCCCAGGCGCGGGCGGCGTTGCTGTGGGACGCATGGGCCAGGTCGTCCTGCTCCTGGCGGCTGATGCCCCATTTCTTCACCATCTTCTCGGTGCTTTCGCCCATGGTCTCGCCCACCGAGTATTCGGTGATGGACGGCGCCTGGGGCAGCAAATCTTTCGCCTTCAGCTGGCTGAGCAGTTTGATGCGGTCGGTCATGCTCTTGGCGAAGCTCACATCGCGCAGCACGGCGCTCAGCTCCGAGGACAGGGGTACCCGGGCAGAGCTGGTGGAGTCGGTACCACCTGCGATGGCGATATCGCTGTAACCGGCGACGATATTGTCCGCCACGCTGGCGGCGGTCTGGAAGCTGGTGGCGCAAGCACGGGTGATGGAGTGGGCGTCTACCGTGTTCATGCCCAGTGCCAGAGCAATCTCCCGGGCGATAAAGGGCGCTTCCGGGATCATCACCGTCATGCCGAACACCAGTTGTTCGATGTCGCGCTGGTCCAGGTTGTTGCGGGCCATCAGTTCTTTTACGGCCATGGCGCCCAGCTCGATGGCGTTCATGTCTTTGTAGTGGGTGGCGATACGGGCGAACGGGGTACGCAGACCATCCACCACGGCCACGCGGCCACTACGGCCAGCCAGCTTCATTTTGCGAACAGGCATTCCAGACTCCTTGCAGGGGTTGCCGGTCACGGTGTAATTTTGATTACACGAAATGTGACATTGAATGGTGACAAAGTGTGTCGAGACTAGAAGCCTCTTGGCAGGGAGTCAATGTCGCAATGAGCTCTGTCCGACAGAGGTGTAATAAGAATTACAGTGCAAGGAAATGAGCGTGTGAGAAACGGTACGGCAGTACTTCCCGAATCCCGCCAGGACCCGGCGGTGCGCCAGCGCATCGAATGGGCGGCGGTGCAGGTGTTTGCGGACTCGGAATTCCATCAGGTCACGCTGCAGCAAATTGCCAAAGCGGCTCAGTGCAGCCTGCAGACCCTGTATCGCTACTACGGCAGCAAAGAAGCGCTGCTCAGCGCCTGTCTGCATCACGGCCTGGAGCAGTTGGCGGAGCGCATGCTGGATCACCTGGCCGGCATCGATACGTTCCGCGACCGGCTCAGCAAGGTGTTCTGGGTGGTGCTGGACTTCTTCGATCGCAACCCGCAGATGGGGCGGATGATGATCAACTCGGTGTATCCGGGCCGCTGGGGCAGCGATACCACGCCGGGGCAGCAGCGGCTTACCGAGCTGTTCCTGAGCGTGCTGGGTGAAGGGCAGGAGCAGGGTATCCTCAATGGTCAGGTGGCCACCCCGATCCTGCTGGATTTCTTCTACGGCGTACTGCTGCGCATTTCCCAGATGCATCTGCTGCGCGGCCGTCCCGGGCGCATGGCGGATCAGCACGGGGTGCTGTTCGATATGTTGTGGCGAGCGATTACGGTATAGCTCGATGTGAACTGGTCGGCCCATCGGGCCAATCGCGGCGTCGGAGCTTGTGGTTTGCCCGGGGCTTTTCTATGTTGATCAGCTCGCAGTAGAACAATGAAGGGATCACATATGCAGTCAGGCACGGTGAGCAGTAACGGTATCGAGCTTTTTTATGAGAGTCGTGGCCCGGAAAACGGGGAGCCCATTGTCTTTGTCATGGGGTTGTCCGCGCAGATGGTGTTCTGGCCGGAACCGTTGCTGGATACACTGGTGGATCGTGGCTACCGGGTGATCCGCTTCGACAACCGGGATGTGGGTAAATCCACCCGCATTCGCAAACCGTTCAAGCAGGGGCCGCTGGTCGCCTTGCTGCGTTATACCCTGGGCTTGTCCGTGGACAGCGCCTATACCCTGCACGACATGGTGGCCGACACCGTTGGCCTGCTGGATGCCCTTAACATAGAGCGTGCCCATTTTGTTGGCGCCTCCATGGGCGGCATGATCAGCCAGTTGCTGGCTGCCACCCATCCGGATCGAGTGTTGTCGCTCTCCTCAATCATGTCCAGCAACAACAGTCCCTACCTGCCATTGCCGAAACCGGCGGCCCTCAAGACCCTGGTGGCCCCGAGAGTGAAGGTGGAAACCGAAGACCAGTTCGTGGCTTTCGGTCTGGAAATGATGAGCAAGCTGGCCGGCACCCTGCCCCAGGGCCGCGACGAACTGGAGGCCATGTACCGGGAGTGCTGGGCCCGCGGCATCAACCCGCGTGGCATCCGCAACCAGTTCCTGGCCGTCCTGGCCACCGGTACCCTCACCAAACACCTAAAACAGATCCGCTGCCCGACCACCGTGGTCCACGGCGGTGCCGACCCGTTGATCCGCCCCGCCGGCGGCAAGGCCTCTGCCCGCCACATTCGCGGCGCCAAGCTGGTCATCATTCCAGGCATGGGCCACGACTTCCCGCCGTCGGCGATTGACCGGATTGGCGATCTGATTGCCGAGACGGTGGCACGGGCCAATTCGGTGGCTCAGCCGGCAATGGCGTAAGGGCGGAGAATAGTTAACAGTGAATAATCAATAGCTCGCGGAAGCGGGGTGTTGATCAGGAAAGAAAAAGGCCGCTTCCATGATTTGGGTGCGGCCTTTTTTGTGTTTGCAGGTTGGGAATGTCCTCGCCAGCGTTCAGCCGGGTTGATCGCCCGCTGCAGCATCTTTCGACTGCACTGTATCGGCTTCTTCCGGTTCAGAGGGTAGCGTCTCCGGCGCGGTGGGATGGGTTTCTTCCGCCGCCAATCGTTCCGCTTCCCGTTCAGATTCTCGCAGTAGCAGCCGTTCAATCCGTTCATTCAGGAGCTTGTCTCTCTCTTCGCGGCGGCGCGATTCCAGGGCCAGGTCTTTATAAAGAGAATACGCCATCAAGACCATCAGCAGCATAAACGGAAACGCGGCAACAATGGAGACGGTGCGAAGACCAAGTAGGCCGCCACTAAGTAGTAACGCTGACGCCATCAGTAGCTGCAGCAGGCCCCACAGGATGCGTACAAAGCGGGTAGGGTTAAGGATGCCTTTGGAGGTAAACATGCCCAGCACGAAGGTGGCGGAGTCTGCCGACGTGACCACAAACATGGCCACCAGAATGATGGCGCCAATTGCCGCATAGAATCCACCCGGCAGTTGCTCCAGCAGTACGTAAAGCCCGGCCGGCACTTCCTGTGCAACTGCGTCAGCGATACCGGCATTCCCGAACAATTCGTAGTGGATAGCGGATCCGCCAAAGGTGGAGAACCAGAGCATGCTCAAAATCACTGGCACGATCATGACACCAAGGACAAACTCGCGAATTGATCGGCCCCGGGAAATACGGGCGATAAAGCTGCCCACGAAGGGCGCCCAACTGAGGCCCCAGGCCCAGTAAAAGATGGTCCACTGCTGCACCCAGTGTTCACTGGAATAAGGGGTGGTTACCAGGCTCATTTGTACAATGTTACCCAGGTATTCACCTACGGTTTGAGTGAATTCGCTGAAGATGAACGGGGTGGGTCCGAGTATCAGAACAAACAGTAAGAGCCCCGCTGCCAGCGCCATGTTGGCACTGCTGAGATAGCGGATTCCCCACTTCAGGGGCGTCATGGCAGAGAGAATAAACAACACGCCGAGCCCGGCCATGATCAGTAGTTGCGGCGTTGCCCCGTAGGGTACGCCGGAGAGCCTGGCTAGCCCGCTATTGATTTGCAGCGCACCCAGACCGAGTGTGGTGGCCACACCAAAAAGCGTAGAGACGACCGCCAGAGTGTCGATTGCCTTGCCCCAGCCGTGATCTACTCTGTCACCGAGCAGGGGCCTAAAGGTTTCACTGATCAGTCCGTGGCTGTTGTGACGGAAGCGCACATAGGCAATAGCCAGCCCGACCACCGTAAAATTGGCCCATTGATGCAGGCCCCAGTGGAAAAAAGCATAGCGCATACCCGTCTGTGCAGCTTCTGCAGTTCGTGGTGTGCCGATCCCGAGGGGGGGCGAGTTGAAATGCATCATGGGCTCCGCTACGCCCCAGAACACCAGGCCTACGCCCATCCCTCCGGAAAAGATCATGGCCAGCCAGCTTTTGAAACTGAACTCCGGCGGCTCGTCATCCGGGCCGAGACGAATACTGCCGAAACGAGAGAAGGCCAGCCCCAGAGCGAACAGAACAAAGCCGCTGGTTGCCATCAAGTATAACCAGCCAAAATTATTGGCTGTTGCATCAAGGATTTTCTGGGCTTGTCTCTGCACCGCTTCGGGGTCGACCATGGCTGCTGCCAGAAAACCGGCAATTAACAGCAGCGATAGATAGAAGACGGTGCCGACATCGCCCAGTAGCTGGTTTTTCCACCATCTTAGCCTGTCCATAGTGTTCCTTGTGCGGTCAGTGTCTGTTTTTCTGGCTTTGCTATGACATGGATCACCAGGGAAGAATTGGTGTGTGCCTCCACCCCGCCATGGTCAGAAATATAGATTTGATTATCTGCAGCGTGAACGCGCTCAGAGTCATATACAAGTGGCAGCAGACCATACGCAAAGCTGAGTTTGGGGCGTTGCGATAGATCATGTTTTTAATATACGAGCTGCTGGAGAATCAGGATTTCAGGGAGTTCTTTCCCTGTAACGAGTAGAGGTGGGAGCGGTTGACGTCTCCCGGGAAAATCAGGCCCTGTTGAAGGGAAACATTATTGCCTGGTCGATATTGTTGAGACGCTGCCCGGCCATGAGAAGGCGCTCAACCCCTATGGCGACGCCACTGCATTCGGGGAGAGATGATGCCATTGCTGCCAGTAGATAGGCGTCTTCCTCCATGGTGTTCATATCCTGTTCTCGCCGCAGTGCATTGTCTTTCTCAAACCGCTGCTGCTGTTCGGTAGCGTCGGTGAGTTCCTGATAGCCATTGGCCAGCTCCAGCCCCCGGTAATAGATTTCGAAGCGGCGCGCGACGATGGCGCCGTCCCTGTCCTCGCCGGTTTGCGCCAGGGCGGCGGCCCAGCCTGGGAAGTCGGTGACCACGGACAGTTGCTCAGCGGGCAGTGCGGCTTCTACCTGGGTGGCCATCAGGTAGTCCACGGCGGCGGTTTTGTTCAGGCCTTTCGGGGCGCCGCAGGATTCGGCGTGGGCGATCAGTGGCGGGTCCTCGGCGGTGAGCGGTTCCAGACCGGTGACGTCGTGGAACAGATCGCGGAAACGGTAGGTTTGTGATCGCACATCGGTGAACAGATCGGCGAACAGGGTCAGGCATTCCTGAATCAGATCATTCAGTTCGAAGCCGGGGCGGTACCATTCCAGCATGGTGAATTCGGGGTTGTGGCGGCCGCCGGCTTCGCCATGGCGGTAGGCTTTGCAGATTTGGTAGATGGGCCCGCTACCCGCTGCCAGCAGGCGCTTCATGTGGTATTCCGGTGAGCTTTGCAGGTAGCCGTAACCGGGTACCGGGATGCACTGGATATGTGGGTCGCTGACGCCGTAGCGGGCCAGCTGTGGGGTGTCCACTTCCAGTACGTTGCGGGCGGCAAAAAAAGCGCGCACCGTGCTCAGCAGCTCGGCGCGCGCTTTGATGGCCTCCAGCGAGGCAGTGGGTTGCCAGTCGCTCACAACTAGCTCTTGATACGACCCACGTAATCGCCGGTGCGGGTGTCCACCTTGACGATCTCGCCTTCCTGAACGAACAGCGGCACACGCACAACCGCGCCGGTGGTCAGGGTGGCGGGCTTGCCGCCGGTGCCGGCGGTGTCGCCTTTCAGGCCCGGGTCGGTTTCCACGATCTGCAGTTCCACGAAGTTCGGCGGGCTGACAGACAGGGGTTCACCGTTGTAGAGGGTGACCTCGCAGATGTCTTCTTCTTTCAGCCACTTTTTGGCGTCGCCCACGGCGGCTTCATCGGCTTGTTTCTGTTCGAAGCTGGTCTGGTCCATGAAGTGCCAGAATTCACCATCGCTGAAGATGTACTGCATGGACACGTCCATCACGTCGGCGCCTTCCAGGGAGTCGCCGGACTTGAAGGTGCGGTCCCAGACCTTGCCGCTGCGCAGGTTGCGCAGGCGGACACGGCTGAACGCCTGGCCCTTGCCGGGCTTGACGAATTCGTTCTCGATGATGGCGCAAGGGTCGCCATCGAGCATCACTTTCAAGCCGGACTTGAATTCACTGGTAGAATAGTTGGCCATAAATGTTGTTCCAAAGGTTGATGTATGGCGTCGCAGAGGGTGCGGGGTCTGCTAATGTTTCATTTGCGTCTCTGTTGTGCCTGCAAGCGCACCAATCTAGGCACAAGGAGAGATGTTTGGTTTTATTCAAATGAACGACTTGTAACAACGAGTGGTGCGCTTGCAGGCACAACCCGAAGGGCTGGGCCCCTTTTTCCGCCCAGCTGCGTTGTCAGTCGCTTACATATGAAAGACTATGCCGCACTCCTTCCGCCTTGCCGGACGAAAAAATGAACTCCAGCAGAGACGAAAATGAAACATCAGCAGACCCCCATCATAACGCAGGAAAGGGACGGTTGGGAGTTGCCGGGCTGGCAGCGCCAGCAGGCGGACCTGATTACCGACCCGGCAGAGCTGCTCAGCCTGTTGGGGCTGGGTGCTGAATCCCTGCCTGAAAGCCTTGCAGCGGCGAAGGATTTCCCCCTGCGCGTGCCCCGTGGCTATGTACGTTTGATGGAGCCGGGTAATCCGCATGACCCGCTGTTGCGCCAGGTGCTCAGTGTGCCGGCGGAGCTTCGGGAAGAGGACGGTTACAGCAGTGATCCGCTGGAGGAAGCCTCCCACACGCCGGTGCCCGGGCTGTTGCACAAGTATCATGGTCGCGCACTGCTGGTGGTTACCGGTGCCTGCGCGGTGCATTGTCGTTACTGTTTTCGCCGGCATTTTCCCTACCAGAGTCACCTGAGCGGCAAGCGCTGGGATCAGGCCCTGGAATGGCTGGCATCGCGCCGGGACATTGGCGAGGTGATTCTCAGCGGTGGCGATCCGCTGACGCTGAACAATCGCCGCCTGCAGAAACTGCTGACGGCGCTGGCGGAGATTCCCCATCTGCGCCGGCTACGCATTCATAGCCGCACGCCGGTGGTTATCCCCGAGCGGATGGATGAGCCGCTGCTGGCGCTGCTGTCGGATTCGCGCTGGCAGACTGCTCTGGTGCTGCACGCCAATCACTCCCGGGAAATCAGCGATGAGCTGGTGAGTCGCTGCCAGCAGTGGCGACGGGAAGGGATCACCCTGCTGAATCAGAGTGTGTTGCTGGCCGGGGTGAACGATTCTGTTGATACGCTGGAAGCACTGTCGGATCGCCTCCATGTGGCAGGGGTGATGCCCTATTACCTGCACCAGCTGGATGCGGTGCAAGGGGCGGCGCACTTTGCGGTGCCGGATTCGGTGGCGATGCAATTGCATAAGGAGTTGCGCAGCCGCTTGCCGGGTTTTCTGGTGCCCAGGCTGTCCCGGGAAGAGCCGGGGGAGCCGGCAAAGACCGTATTGGCGGGCTAGGGCATCCGCTGGTCGGCGCGAACACAATATTTACAGGTGTGTAACGGTATCGTAAAGTCGTGTGACGAAGGACACATAGAAAACAAGAGCTACTACTTAATAACTAGAGGGCTCCTTTAACAATTTCTTGCATATTTTTGGCCTTACGGAGTCGCTGCCAAGCTTCCCGGAGAAATTGTTCAGGGTTCCCCATCTGGGTGCCACCGAGATAAGGATTATCTTCATGGAGCAACCAGCCCAAACGGTGCGCTTGAAACTGCCCGAGCAGGATTTGCCGCACCTGACACTTGGCGCTGATCAGCCAAAGAAGCTGCAACAATGGGTTGACGCTCTCCCGGTTATGAACATGGGAGAAACTGCCCGTCAGCTTTATCAGTTCATTCAGGAGCTGAACCGGCTGCACATCGACTCCAAGCAGCGCTTCCAGTTGCTGGAAGTGGTGCGTCCTTCCATTCTGCATGTCAGCGATTCCCTGCAGAAACATTACCTGAACCAGTCCCTGGTATTGCCGGACAAGGCGCGTCGCGTGGCCAGCCTGGCCCAGGCCCTGCAGGGGCACCTGGCCAGTGGTTACAAACTGGTGGCCGTGAGAGGCATGCGCAAGCTCAAGGACAAGGCGGTCCGGCGCGCAGTGACCACATCGATTCATCGTGCCATCAGTGCTCTTGGCGATACGCTGTTGCGTTGTTACCAGTTGTACTTCCCCAGCCCTCGCCATCTCTGGCTGGAGCTGCATCAGCTTTATCTGCTGGCGGAACTGCACGGCATCGCGGCTTCGCCGGTGGACGACGAGAAGGGCAATTCCAGTATCCAGTCTGCCTATGCCCGTTGTCTGTTACTGGCGACCGCCAAGCCTAACCAATTGCGCCAGCAGGAGCTGGCAGCCCTGTTCAAGGCCGCGTTCAGCTGGGGGGATCTGATCGAGATTAAGACCGCCAGTGATGATGAAGATCTGTTTGTATTCGATCTGCAGGCAGACCGCCCGCCGATTTATCGCACCCACGCCTCCCAGGCCACGGATAGCTGGCGTTATATTGATTCCACCCGGTTGGTGCAGGCCATCAGTGCCTGGAAAGCGGAGCCGGAGAACAGCGATCTGCTCGTGCCCAAGGGACTCGATGACAGCATGATGAGCCATCTGCAGCAGGTGTGGGGCGCGCTCACCGAGCGGGCCTTCAAGCGCATGGCGGAAAGCGGCGAGATCGAATTGTGCTTTGGGCTGGTGGGCGTACATTATTTTCTGTCCGGCAAGGTGCCGTTTGAAACCTTGATCGAACGCGGCAGCCTGTCGGTGATGGGGGACGGGGAAGAGAACAATCCCTTCCTGCGTAATATCAAAGTGAACACCCGGCAAAAGCAGCAAAAGGAAGACCCCTGGGCCACGGCCTATCAGTCCGAATTTCCCAATGAAACCATTGATATCGGCAAACCGGACACCTCGCTTCGCAGCGAGGCTTCACTGCCGGAGAGCTATCATTGCCAGAAGGTCAATGCCAGCCCCGGTGGCTATTGCCTGTCCTGGCAAGGCAATACGCCAAGCCTGATGCGCACCGGCGAGTTGTTGGCCCTGCGTGATCACCCGGATAGTCAGTGGATGCTGGCGGTGGTGCGTTGGGTCACCCAGTTACCCAATCACGGTGCCCGTTTCGGGGTGGAGTTGCTGGCTCCGGGAGGCCGGCCGGTGGCGGCTCGTGCTCTGCGCAAGCAGGGGGAGGACAGTGATTTCATGCGGGCTATCCTGCTGCCGGAATTGACCGGCGTTGGTCAGCCGGCCACTCTGTTGCTACCCACTGTGGGTTTCAATGAGGGGGTCAAAGTGGAGCTGGTTGAGGCCGGCGAGCCCCGACGCGTACAGTTGCTTCGCCGAACCCAGGGGGCATCCGGATTCAGCCAGTATCCGTTCCGGGATATGGCGACCCCTGCTGCTCCCGTCAGACCGGTGAGCGATGATGATGAAGGTGATCTGGATTCGATCTGGTCCAGTCTTTAATCATTCAAGGGCGCGCTGATGCGCGTCTGACCCGTTTGCTATGTTCACAGCGAGGATGCTGTGTGATGGTCTTTTGCCATTGGCCGGGTTGCTTTTCATAAACAGAAAACCCGGAATCTGTCGCGATCTTTCCCTGGAAAGGTCGGTCGGTTCTATCTTTTTCTGCTGGAAAGTTGCCAAGACAGGGTTGTCAGGCACAATGGTGGGCCGTACGAAAACAGTATGAGTCGTCACCCCATGAGCTATGCCCTGGATAATCTCCGTTTACTGATCGCCCACGATTCACAGGATGAGGCTGAGCAGCTGATGAATATGCTGCGCAATGCCGGCCGGGCGACCCGGGCGCAACTCGCGCTAGGCGAAGATGACTTGCTGCGTGCCCTCAAGGGCGGTGCCTGGGAGCTGATGCTGTGCCGGCCGACCTTTGGCGATGGCAGTTTCGAATCGGCCATGGCTCACCTCAAGCGTCTGGGCAAGGCGGTGCCGGTGATTCTGCTGGAAAACACCTTTTCTGCCGAGACGGTAAAAGCCGCATTGCTGCAAGGTGCCAGTGGCGTGGTCCCCAATGACGACCGGGACATGCTTACTCTGATGGTGGACCGGGTGGTGGAAAATCTGCGCCTGCGCAAGGAACTCCAGCATTCCGAGATTGTTCGCCACGATGCGGAAAAACGCCTGGCGCTGTTGATGGATCAGAGCCGTGATGCCATCGCTTATGTACTCGATGGCATGCATATTCACGCCAACGACAATTATGTGGAGCTGTTCGGCTATGAAAGTGCGGATGATCTGGCTGGCGTGCCGATCATGGACATGGTGTCGGCGGCCGACCACGACAAGCTCAAGCAGCTGCTGCGTAGCCGCGCCCAGGATGAAAGCCAGACCCAGGAACTGGAGTGCAAGGGCGTTCACACCGAGGGTAATGAATTCGATGCGTCCTTTACCTTCTCGTCCAGCACCTACGACGGCGAAGCCTGTACCCAGATCGTGATCCGCGCCGGCGGGGTCGATGAGAACGAAATGCAGGAACGGCTCCATGAGATGAGCCAGAAAGACCAGGTCACCGGCCTGTTCGCCCGCAAATGGTTTATGGATCAGCTTGATGATGCGGTGGCCGAAGCGGCCAGAGAAGGGCAGTTGGCTACCGTGCTGTACCTGCGTCTGGATGATTTCGAGCAACATCAGTCCTCCCTGGGGATTGATGGCGCCGATGAAATTTTGCGGGCGGTGGCCGACTGGCTTGGTGGCCAGGTTGGTGATGCCAAGCTGGCCCGGGTGGATGGCGAGGATTTTGCCGTGCTGTTGCCGGTGGCTGACACCGATGAGGCGGAAGAGTTGGCCGAGCGTCTGCGGGCGGGTATTGAAGGGCTGATGCCGGAAGTGTCGGCCAAGACCATCCACGTGACCGCCAGTGTGGGCGTGGCCTTTGTCCGTGAGGATGCCCGCAGCGGTCAGGGCACCCTGACCACGGCCCTGAAATGCTGTAACCAGGCCCAACGGGAAAACAGTGGCAAAGGCAACAGCATCAAGGTGCACGACCCCATGGACGAGGTGGCCGCAGGGTCTTCCGAGGCCATCGTCATGCTGCTGCGTCAGGCGCTGGAGCAGGGTAGTTTCAATCTGCGCTACCAGCCGTTGATGAATCTGGAAGACGACAGCGAGCATGTTTTCGAGGTGTTTGTGAACCTGCCCCAGAAACAGGGCGAAGCCATGGAGGCCGGCGAGTTCATTCCGGTGGCTGCTGAACAGGGTCTGGTGGGCAAGATCGATCGCTGGGTGGTGCTCAATGCCATGCGCGCGGCAGCGACCATGAACGAACCGGTAAAGCTGGTGTTCAATATCAACGGCGGTTCTCTGGCGGATGCCTCCCTGGCGGATTGGCTGCTCAAGGCCATGCGTGCTGCCAAGATGGACGGCTCCCGCCTGACCTTCCAGCTCACCGAAGGCGATGCTACCACTTACCTGAAGCAGGCCGGCGTGTTTGCCGAGAAGATGAAGAGCGCCGGCTGCGGCATCTCCATCAGCCGCTTCGGCGGTGGCCTGGATCCGTTCAAACTGTTCCAGCACATTCCCGCCACCATGGTGAAATTCGAAGGCTCCTTCACCCAGGACGTGGCCAAGGCCGAAGGCCGCCAGCGGCTCACCGAGATCGTCAAACAGGTGAAAGAAGGCAACCGCAAGACAGTGGTGGGTTTCGTGGAATCCGCCGCCCAGATGCAGGCCCTGTGGAGTCTCGGCGGGATCGATTACCTGCAAGGCTTCTACCTGCAAGCGCCGATGGATACGTTGCAGATCCCGGAGTCGGCGTAATTAATTGACAGTTGATAATGGATAATTGATAACGCGCATGCGGCGCTAAAATTATTCCTGAACGCAAGAGGCCGCGACCAATTCATGGGCGCGGCCTCTTGTCGTTTGATAACCAGCTAAGCTTTGTCCGCGAGTTATCAATTCTCAACTATCAATTTTCAATTGCTCTTAAGCAGCTCCGCCTGATCCTTATCCCTTACCCCGATCAAATAAAGAATCCCGTCCAGGCCCAGAGTGGAGATGGCCTGTTCGGCGTTCTGTTTTACCAGGGGTTTGGCGCGGAATGCGATGCCCAGGCCGGCTTCGCCGAGCATGGGCAGGTCGTTGGCGCCGTCGCCCACGGCGATGACCTGCTCCAGGCTGATGCCTTCCTGGGTAGCGATCTGCTTGAGCAGATCGGCCTTGCGCTGGCCGTTGACGATCTGGCCGACCACCCGGCCGGTGACCTGGCCGTTCTCGATTTCCAGCTCATTGGCATACACATAGTCGATGCCCAGCAGCTGTTGCAGCCACTGGCCAAACCAGGTGAAACCGCCGGATAGAATCGCGGTGCGATAGCCCAGGGCGCGCAGAGTGCTGATCAGCCGTTGCGCCCCTTCGGTGAGCTGGATGCGTTCGCGCACCCGCTCCAGGGCCCCTTCATCCAGCCCCTTGAGCAGGGCCACCCGGGCCCGGAAACTTTCATTGAAATCCAGCTCGCCGCGCATGGCTTGTTCGGTAATGTCCGCCACCTGCTCGCCCACCCCGGCTTCCATGGCCAGCTCGTCGATCACCTCCGAGCGGATCAGGGTGGAATCCATATCGAACACCACCAGGCGCCGGTTACGGCGGAAGGCGCTGTCGCGCTGGAAGGCGATGTCCAGATTGCGTTCGTTGGCTATGCTGAGGAAGGCGGCGCGCATGGCTTCGCCATCTTTCGGCTCACCGCGCACGGAAATCTCGATGCAGGCGCGACTGTCCTCGTTGAGAGCTTCCCCTTCCAGATGCACCCGACCGGACAGGCGGGCGATGCTGTCGATGTTCAGGCCGTTGTCTGCCACCGTGGCGGTCACGTCAGAGAGTTGCTCGGCAGTAATCTTGCGCGCCAGCAAGGTGATGATGTGGCGGTCCTTGCCCTGGCCGGATACCCATTCTTCGTAGCGGTCTTCGTCGATGGGGCGGAAGCGCACATTGATATTCAGCTTGTGGGCCTCGAACAACAGATCCTTGAGCACCGCGGAGGACTCCGCGTCCGGCGGAGTTTCCACCAGGATGCCCAGCGACAAGGTGTCGTGGATTACGGCCTGGCCGATATCCAGGATATTGAGCCGGTAACGGGCCAGAATCCGGGTGAAAGCGGCGGTCAGACCGGGACGGTCACTGCCGGATACCTGAATCAGAATGATCTCGCGCACGCATGGGCTCCCGGGGGCAAGTCAGACAAGCGGAAGGCGGAAGCAGTGGCTCCCGCGAAAACCGCGTAAGGGTAGCAGAAATGGTACCGCAAGCGGCAGTGCCTTGGGGATTAGCGATGTTTTACATCGCCAATAGCCTGTAGGGGCATCATCGCTGCTAAGGTGCGCCGATTCGGTCAACGCCATCTCTTCCTGTCGCGCTATACTGCGCGCAAGCTCAATACTACGGAATGCAACTCTATGTCCCTGTGGGAACAATGGCGGCCATGGATTCGGCAACAACGCAGCCTGCTGCGTGAGTTGATCCTGATGCTGCTGGCCATGCTGGTGGTCGGTGTCTATTTTCTTGAGCACTTCTCTGCGCGGCTTGAGCAGGAGCGTAAGGTACAGCTGCAGGCGCTGGCCGAACAGACTGCCCGCCGGGCTGCCGAGGCCCTGGCCAGCGATGACTCCATCAGCATCAACCTGATCGGTCGTGAAACCGTGCAGCTGGCCCCGGTGGCCGGGGTGCGCTTTCTGGATGCGGCGGATATTCAGGTGGGGCTGTCCGGAGTGTCACGCTCGGATTTGGTGGTCTCGGTGCCGGTGGCGTTGCCGGACGGGGAGCTGGCCGGCACTTTGACCCTGCTGGGTGATACCAGTGCCCTGCCGCGCCAGCGGCTGGAAGCCGGCTTTGTGCTGGCCGTATTGTGCCTGTTGCTGCTGCGCGTGGCTGTTGCCCTGATTCAGCAACGGTTGCTGCCGCCTCCGCTGGAGCCTGAAGAACCGACGCCAGTGGAGCCCCCTGCAGCATCACCGCTGGCCACGCCTGCATCGACGCAGGCGCTGGCCGAGCCCTTGCCGGAAGGCGCTGAGCCACTGGCCCAGCTGCGCCTGAGCATCGTCAATTTTGAACATATCCGTCAGCGTTATACCCAGGCGGCCATGGCCGAGGTGCTGGCGGATTATCAGCAGATTCTCGACAAGGTGGCGGGTATCTATGGTGGCCGGGTAGGCCAAAGGGTAGGCGATCAGGCCGGGCTGTTTTTCTATCAGGAGCCGGCGTCCCGCTGTGCGTTTTCCGCGCTGTGCGCGGGCCTGCTGTTCCTCCGTGTAGTGCGCCTGCTGGCGCCGTTACGCAAGCAGCAGGGCAAGCCACCACTGGAATTCAAGGCGCTGGTCACCACCGATAGGGGCCAGCAGGAAGCCTGGTCCCTCTGTGTGGCAGGGGTGCCGGGTCGGCTGAATGTGCCGGAAGCACAATTGGCCGCCACCGAGCTGGATGTGAAAGCCCTGTACCAGCCGGAAAAGGCCCAGGTGGTTACCGCTGGCGATCATAAGGTACGGCTACAGCCGGTTGAGCAGTTGGCTCACCGTTACCAGAACCTGCTGCGCACTCAGGCGGATACCTTGCTGTCCGAAGAGGGCGGCGACGATGGCTCGCCCAGCAGGTAGCGGCTCATGGCCTGTTGAACCCGCTGATTGAGGTCGGGGATGCCGGTGTTGCCGAACAGGCGATTGAATTCCAGGATGTAGGGGTGGCCATCCACCATGGCCACATCAAAGCCGGCATGGTTGATGCCGAGATAACGGGCCAGCCCCTCCACCAGGGAAATGGCATTGTCCGGTACCGACATATCGGTACGCACGCGCCCGCCCTGGCTCACGTTGTTCAGAAAGCCCACTCCTTCCCGCCAGTAGCTGGCCACCACTTCCTCGCCCACCACCACCACGCGCAGGTCGCGCACAATGGGCAGTAGCTTCTGTATATAGAGCACGGCTTCGCGCTCCGCATAATCCAGAAACTGCTGGCGGTTCTCGATCAGGTAGACGCCCATGCCTTGGCTGGAGCGCACTGATTTGGCCACAAACGGAAACCGCCATTGATCCAGCACTTGGCCAATGCCGTACTTGTCGGAAGCCACAATCAGGGTTTCCGGCACATGCTCAGGGCAGGCGGTTTGCAGAGCTCGGGTCATTTCCACCTTGTCGTGGCCCAAGTGGTAACTGCTCAGGCTGGGGAAGATGGGGCGCTTGAGCACATAGTGCAGACTGTTGATCTGCCAGAAGCCGGGAAACAGTAACCAGTCTGCTTCCGCCAGGGTCTCGCGGTGCTGGTTCATGTGTTCCGGCTTGATATAACGCACGCCGGGCAGACCCAAGGTGCGGAAAGGATCGAAAGTGATCAGTTTCACGGTGACGATCTCAGGAGAGGTGCGCTTTTTTAAGGTGCTTTGACCGGCTGGTCAATACCCTTTGTCGGTATTCGTCCTTGGCATGGGCGGAGCGGGCGGCTAGCCTTGCCCGACAAATAATGATTGGGAGAGCTGTCGTGACCTTGCCGACATTGGAAAGTGATCTGATTCTGGTGAAACACACCGAATCAGTGTTGGAAATTACCCTGAACCGCCCGGATAAACTGAACGCCCTCACCGGCGCCATGTACCGGGACATGATCGCCCTGCTCCATACCGCGGAACAGAGCGATGAGATTCGCGTGGTACTGTTTGCTGCCGAAGGAAAATCTTTCAGTGCCGGCAACGATCTGGTGGACTTCCTCAATGCCAAGCCCGGTGAAGTGGGTGAGGCGGCGAATTTCATCAAGGCCATTTATGCTTTCCCGAAAGTAGTGGTCGCTGCTGTTCAGGGCAATGCAGTGGGCGTGGGCACCACCATGCTGCTGCACATGGATATGGTAGTAGCCTCCGATGATGCCAAGTTCATCACTCCTTTTGCCGATCTCGGTGCGGTACCGGAAGCCGGTTCCGCCAAGCTGCTGCCGGACTGGCTGGGCTATCAGCGCGCCGCCCGCATGTTGCTGCTGGGTGAGCCGATGCTGGCACAGGAAGCCTTCGAGGCTGGCCTGATCGCCAAGGTGGTGGGTCGTGAGGACCTGCAATCCACCGCCCGCGGTTGGGTCGACACCCTGGCAAAGAAACCCCCCAAGGCCCTGCGCGAGAGCAAACGGTTGATGCGTCAGGCGATCAGCAAGCCGCTGCAGGATGTACTCGAGGAAGATCTGGCCCTGTTTGGTGAAATGCTACAGGGCGATGAGGCGAAGGCGGTGTTGGCGGCCATGGTGAACAAGAGCAAGGGGTAAGGCAGCTGTGAGCTTCTAGCTGCTAGCGACTAGACGCGGGTTGGCTTGTCAGTAATGGAGAGTCTGTGCCCGCGCCCATGGTTGGGCGCGGGCACGGACATTCAGATCCCCAAGAGTTCTACCGCGCCTCGAAGCTAGCAGCTAGAAGCTCGTAGCTAAAGAACCCCCGCATCCAGCCCCGCCGCCAGATACATCCCCAGCTCTTCTACCTGCTGCTCGAAGGCATCCTGCCACTCGCCGCGCAGTACCATTGGGTCCTGTACCCAGTTCCAGCGCAGCCCTGTAGCAATGCTTTCCACGGCTCGACGGGTGCCGGTGCCGTCCTGGCCGGCACGGATGTAGAGAGCGCAGGGGAGTCCCTGCTTTTCTTCCAGCACCGGGTAATAGCTGCGGTCGAAAAAATCCTTCAGGGCGCCACTCATGTAGCCCAGGTTTTCCGTGGTGCCGAGCAGAATGGCGTCGCAGGCCAGCACATCCTCGGGTCCCGCTTCCAGAGGCGGCTTCACCGTGACGGACACGTTCTCGATATCTTCATGGCCGGCACCCCGGGCGGCGGCGTCGCGCAGTTTCAGGGTGTTCGGCGACGGGGCGTGGGCGACGATCAATAGTTTTTTCATGGTCTCGCAACTCTACGCATTTGATAGTGCCAGCATATCAGTTAGGGCCGGGCCATCTGTAGGAGCGTCGCTTGACGCATGACAACGCCCTGGCCACGAAGCAACGGTAGGAGCACCTCTTGAGGTGCGAATCCGAGCCTTGGCGAAGGAGGCGGTATGCCGATGGCAATGCATTCTGGACGTGCTGCTGTTGCATGCTGGTTCTTTGCATCACGTCTGTTCGCACCTCAAGAGGTGCTCCTACAAGGGAGTCAGGGTTTGCGAGTGCGAGAGCTACGTCTCCACATAATTCAACGGCAATGCCGCCGTATCCACCACCCGGCGCATGACAAAGCTGGAATGCACCCCGCTGACACCTTCGATGCGAGTGATCTTGTTGAGCAGGAAATGTTGGTAGCCATCAATATCCGGCACCACCACTTTCAGTAGGTAGTCGGCTTCCTGGCCGGTGACCAGGTAGCACTGCTGCACTTCCGGATAGCTGGCCACCTTCTCCTCGAAGTTGGCGAAACGCTCGGGGGTGTGGCGGTCCATGCTGATCTGGATGATCACGGTCAGGTCCAGGCCCAGCTTGCGGGCGTCCAGCACGGTCTCTCTTTTGAGAATGATGCCGGCGGCTTCCAGCTTCTGTACCCGCCGGGAACAGGGGGAGGGGGACAGGCCGACGGTTTCCGCCAGCTGCTGGTTGGTAAGCCCGCCGTTATGTTGCAGGGCTTCCAGGATACGCAGGTCAGTGCGGTCCAGTTTTGCCAGTTTCTGCTTTCTCATGATGATTTCAGCCCTTTTTTGCTGTTATTGCGCAATATTATTGCTTATATGGCCGTTTTCTGATGAAAAAAGCAAGCACATTGCCGGTTTGCTGCCGTAAAGTATCTCTCGTGGGGCGATGATGCGAACCGTCAAAAGCGGGCCGCCACTCTTCGTTGCCATCCGTGCCTATTGGCGCGCTGATCGAGACCCGAGATCACAGACAGCGAGTTGTTGGCCCCATCCGGCTCACCCCCTGGATTCGGTCGGGAATTCTCCTTCGGGGGCAGCCGATGCCCCTTTTTGGTTTGAGGAAATGACATGAGCTTTGATCACCGTAAATACCAGCCTTTCCCCGTTATCGACAAACCTGATCGTCGCTGGCCGAGTCAGCGTATCGAGAAAGCCCCGCTGTGGGCGGCGGTGGATCTGCGTGATGGTAACCAGGCGCTGATCAAACCCATGTCCGTGGCCCAGAAGCGTCGCTTTTTTCAGATGCTGGTGGAGCTGGGTTTCAAGGAAATCGAAGTGGGCTTCCCGTCTGCCAGCCAGATCGATTTCGATTTCTGCCGGGCCCTGATCGAAGAAGACCTGGTGCCGGATGACGTGCACATCCAGGTGCTCACCCAAGCCCGGGAAGAGTTGATCGCCCGTACCTTTGAATCCCTCAAGGGGGCGAAGAACGCCATCGTGCATATCTACAATGCCACTTCGCCCACCTTCCGCGAGCAGGTGTTCAGCGTGGACAAGGCCGGCTGCAAGGCGATTGCCGAACGCGCTGCCGGCTGGGTAAAAGCCTGTGCCGCGGCGCAGCCGGAGACCCACTGGAGCTTCCAGTATTCCCCGGAAACCTTCAGTGCCACGGAAACGGATTTCGCCATTGAGGTGATCGATGCGGTGAACGCGGTGTGGCGCCCGGACCAGGGCCAGCGGGTGATCATCAACCTGCCGGCTACCGTGGAGGTGAGCACGCCCAATGTGTTTGCCGATCAGGTGGAGCTGGTCCATGACAGCATTCAGTACCGCGAACATGTGATTATCAGTGTGCACACCCATGATGATCGAGGTTGCGGTGTGGCGGCGGCAGAAATGGCGGTGATGGCGGGAGCGGACCGTGTAGAAGGTACCTTGCTGGGCAACGGCGAGCGTACCGGTAACATGGATCTGGTTACCGCCGGCATGAACCTGTACAGCCAGGGCATCGACCCGCAAATCGACTTCTCACGCACGAAGGAGATTATTGCCCTGGTGGAGGAGATTACCGATATCCAGACCCACCCGCGCCACCCCTATGCCGGTGATCTGGTGTTCAGTGCCTTCTCCGGCAGCCATCAGGATGCTATCCGCAAGTGCCTGGCCCGCTATCAGGAAGGGGATATCTGGCAGGTGGCCTATCTGCCCATCGATCCGGCGGATGTGGGACGTCGCTACGAGGAAGTGGTGCGTATCAATTCCCAGTCCGGCAAGGGCGGGGTGGCCCACGTGCTGGAGCGGGATTTTGGTATCGATCTGCCGCGCTGGTTGCAGCAGGAATTGGCCGGTGTGGTGCAGCGCGATGCGGAAGAGGATGGTGGCGAGATCACCAGCGAGCGGGTGCACCGTCGCTTCAACAGCGATTATCTCAATGTGCCGCTGGGCTGGATGTTGCGCTCCTATGACCTTAACCGCAGCAACGATCAGGTGCAGGCCCAGATCAGCATCGGCGATGCCAGCCAGCCGGTGACCCTGTTGTCCGGCCGCGGCGACGGTGCCATGTCTGCATTGGTGGACGCGCTCAACCGTCGTACCGGTGGCGAGGTGAAGGTGGTGTCCTTCGATGAGTACTCATTGGGCGATAACACCGAAGCCAACGCCATGGCCTGTGTGCGGGTTCAGGTGGTGGAGACGGTGCAGAGTGCCGTGGCTACTGCCGCTGATACGACCGCGGCTGCCTTGCAGGCGATCCTGTCGGCTGTGGGCAGGGTGCAGGAAGGTAGTGAACAGTTAATAGCGGCAGAGAGGTAATTGATAATTGAGAATGGATAATTGATAACGGCGCGAATGAGCCGTTGGGGTTTCTCAAAGCAAAGAGGCCGCGTCCATCGTATGGGCGCGGCCTCGTGCGTTTCTGAGCATGGATTGCTGTCTCGCGACAGTTATCAATTATCCATTCTCAATTATCAATTAATGCTCTAGCGCAGAAAGGTGCTCAACACTCGCCCCAGTAACTGCCGGGCATCCTCAAACCGTTGTTTGTCGGCAAGCATGCTGTCGCGGGGTTCTACCCAGGGGCCGTCTGCCAGATCCTCCGGGCAGGCATCGCACAGGGCGGCGGCATTGTCGGCCTGCAGCTCCAGGTGAAACTGTAAGCCCAGCACATTATCCCCGTAACGAAATGCCTGATTGGGGCAGCCTTTGCTTTCCAGCAGATGTACGGCGCCGTCAGCAATGGCAAAGGTGTCGCCGTGCCAGTGCAGCACCGGCGGGGCGCCGGCAAACAGTTTGCCGATGCTGTCGGATTTGCCGGCACTGGTGGGGTAGACCGGAAACCAGCCGATTTCCCGGTCCGGGTTGGCGGTTACCGGGGCGCCCAGCACCCGGGCAATCAGTTGGGCGCCAAGACAGATACCCAGTACTTTTTTGCCGGCGGCGATGCTGTCGCGTATCAGTGCTTTTTCCGGGGTCATCCAGGCATGGCTGTCATCATCATCGGCCCCCATGGGGCCGCCCATGACCACCAGTACATCAAACTCGCCGGTGTCAGGGAGTGGGTCACCCTGAAACAGCAGCGACTGGCTGATGGTGGCGTCGCGCTCCCGGAACCAGGCGTCCATGGCCCCTAGTTGTTCGAACGGCACATGGGACAGGTAATGGATGCGCATGGTCTTTCCCTCCAGGACTCAGCGGGCGGTTACAGCGCGATGGCCTGGAAACCGGCCAGCGACTGATTGTTGTCATCGAACAGGGTCAGCAACTCGCCGTCGATGCGGAAACCATTGGTCGCTTTCAACGCCTGCAAAAAGGCCTGTTCTCCTGTCATGTCCGGGCACGCCTTACGGGTAGTCGCGATGGCGCCGAAGGAGAGGCTGTCGTTATTGAGTTGATAGCTGCCGTTGAGGCCGTTGCAACCGGCATTGCCATGCACGTTGCCTTCACTGTCCAGGGTCAGGTAGGGCTGTTGTTTACTGCTCGCATCAAGCGTCTTGTCACCGAGCGCACTGAGCTGCCAGCGGGTATTGGTCAGCTCTGCGCTGGGCAGGCGGCAGTCGTCATAGCCGCTTTCCAGGGAAAAGCTTTCCACGATGATGCCACTCTGGGTGCTGCCTTCCTGTTCGCCGGGCACCTTGCGCAGCAGGCCACTGATGGTGGCCACGCGTGGCTGCAGCGGATACTCGCGGGCGGCTTCATAGGCGTCGATCAGGTCGTCGCGCTGGGGGCCGGCCAGTTGCAGGCGGCGATCGCTGTTGCAGAGGATCAGGCTGGTGGTGCCGTACTGGTATACCAGGGCGCCGCGCAGGGTTTCGCTGGCGGTCATTACCGCACTGAGGGGCAGGGTGATATCGGCAAACTGGCCCCGGGTGACGACCAGCGGCGTGGGTTCGGACTCGAAGAACAGGCCGCCGTCGGCAAGGATCTGGCTGCGCACCTGATAGTCGCTATCTGCATTCACTGCGCTGGCCGGGTAATACAGCCGGAAGGGCTGGCTGAGAGCATCGCTGGTCAGGGGGATCAGGCGGCGGATCACCGCCTCGTCGTTGCTGGTGAGCAGGGATACGGTCAGCACCGCCTTGTCGGGCAGTTCGCTATCCTCGGGGAGTTCCACCTTGCCGCTGAGATGACCGACGGCGTCGTTGGCGCGTTGATAGTCGCCGGTGAACAGAGGGCTGTCGGTTTGCTCTTCTTCCCCGGTAGAGGGGGTGGAGGGGCTGAGGCTGAGTGTGTCCTGCTGTTGCTCGCCACTGGCACTCTGGGTTTCCACTGCCAGCCGGCTATTATCCAGATAGCGGAAGGTGAAGGTGCCATCCTGGTTTTCCCAGGTCAGGCCCTGGCGCTGGTTGTCGGCGGGCAGGTAGAAATCGCCGTTTTCTTCCAGTACCAGTGTCTGTTCGCCGTTTTGCCAGGCGCCTACCAGCGGGTTACTGGTGTCACCGGTGGCCGGTGACGAGATCGGCGGAGTGCTGCTGTCATTGTCGCTACAGCCCAGCAGGGCCAGACCGGTCAGGCAAAGTACTACAAACTGCTTCATTGCGTGTTTCCTTGGAGAGGGTCAGGTTCAGACGGGGATGGCAGCGGCAGGTTCCCGGGATCGGGGATGCGCACCAGTGCCATTTGCTCCTGAATCCAGTTGGCCCGTTGTTGTACATAATCGGTCGGGCCCTTGAAATCATAATAATTGGGGCGCGGCAGCATGGCCGCCAGTTGCGACGCCTGGACGATGCTGAGTTCGGCGGCGCTGACCTTAAAATAGTGCCGGGCGGCGGCTTCGGCACCGTAAATCTGGTGGCCCCACTGGGCCACATTCAGATACAGCTCCAGAATGCGGCGTTTGCTCAGGCCGATTTCCAGCATCAACGCGATCATGGCTTCCTGAACCTTGCGGGTATAACTGCGGGCGCCGGAAAGATACAGGTTCTTGGCCAGTTGCTGGGTGATGGTGGAGCCACCGGCCACCGGCTTGCCCGCTTCCATGTTGCGCTGCAGGGCGTAACGGATGCCCTGCCAGTCAAAACCGCTGTGATTGGTGAACTGGGCATCCTCGGAAATCAGTACCGCGCGCTTCAGGTAATCGCTGATCTGATCGTAGTCCCGCCAGTACTGTTGCACCTGCCCCTGAGCCTTGGCCCGCTGCATATAGGCGCTGGCCTCCGGATTCTGGTGTTGCAGGCGCAGCACTTGACCCAGATACCAGAGCTGGGACAGGGCAAAGGCCACAAACAGCAGGGCGAGGCATTGTAGGGCACGGTATCGGAGCGTCATGGTCTGCACAGCCGGGTCGGCGATACTCCTTTTGCGGAAAGCGATTGGCAAGCCGCGGGCGAATGTTGGGGCGGGAGGCCCTCTGATAGTCACCCAATTGTCGGTGAAAGTTCCGGTTTTGTCAGGTGGCGCTGGCAAGTAAGGGCTGGGCAGTTCAAAAAGTGAACAGGTGATCAGGAATCATAATAATCAACAATGGACGTGAACCATGCAGGCTTTGCTGATTGGGGCAGCCGTGGGGGTAGTGGCCCTGGCGGTTATTCTTTTCCGCCGTGAACGAGCCGGGCGAGCGGCCCTGGCGGAGCGGGAAAAACGTTTCAGGCTGACCATGGAGTGTTCGCCGATTGCCATGGCGCTGATGGGCCCGGATGGGCGCTGGTTGGCGGTGAATCGGGCCCTGTGCCGTCTGAGTGGCTACCAGGAAGAAGAGCTACTGGCGAGTTCCTTCCAGCAAATGATCTACCCGGATGACCTGCAGGAGGATCTTCAGCAGCTGGGGGCGTTACTGGCAGGCCGCGTGGATAGCCTTCGGCTGGAAAAGCGCTATGTCACCAAAGCCGGCGAGTTGGTCTGGGTGCGCCTGTCCATTGCCGGTGTCAGTGAAGAGGGTAACGTTCGCTATCTGATTGTTCAGTGCGAGGATATCCAGGCCGCGAAGGACGCCGAGCATGCCCTGGCGGAAAGCCGTCACCAGCTGCAACTGGCCCTGTCTGCCGGAGGCGTGGGGATCTGGCAGTACAACACCGTCACCGGCCAGCTGAACTGGGATGAGCGCATCTACGAGATGTACGGGGTCCAACCCGGGCAGGAGGGCGATGGCACTCTGAAAATCTGGTACGACCGCATTCACCCGGACGACCTGGCTCAGCTGCGCCCCAGGCTGCAACAGGTGATGGACGCTCCCGGCGAGCTGGACGGGGAATTCCGCATCCTCACCCCGGATGGCGAAGAGCGCTATATCCGCGCCCGTGCCGAGACCACCCTGGTCGGCCCCGATAAAGTGCCCCTGATGGTGGGAACCAACTGGGATGTGACCGCAGAACGGACCATGCAGCACTCACTGGCCCACGAGAAGGAAAGCCTGCGGGTAACACTGAATTCCATTGCCGACGGGGTTATCGCCACGGATCAAGGCGGGCGGATTACCTTTATGAATCCGGTGGCGGAATCGCTAACTGGCTGGCGGGAAAGGGATGCCGAGGGTACGCCGGTGGATACGGTGTTGCAGCTCAGTGATGAAGAGGGGCGGCCAACACCTACCAATCCCATTGCTGTGGCCCTGCGCGGTGGCGACATGTGCTTTTTGCGCGAGGACTGTTTTCTGCTGAGCCGCGATGGCAGTCGCTATGAAATCCAGGATTCGGCAGCCCCGGTGAAAACCGCCGACGGTGACGTGAGAGGGGCGGTGATGGTGTTTCGTGATGTGAGCGCCCGCCGGGCCATGCAGAAGAAGCTGCGCTATCACGCCACCCATGATGCGCTGACCGGCCTGACCAACCGGCGCGAATTTGAAAACACCCTGCAGCAGACACTGGATGAAGGCATCGCCGAGCATAGCGTGTTGTGCTTTATCGATCTGGATCGTTTCAAGGTAGTCAACGATACCGCCGGTCATGTGGCCGGCGATGCCCTGTTGCGCGAATGCGCCCGGGTCATAGGCCGTCAGATTCGCGACGGGGATGTGGTGGCCCGGTTGGGAGGAGACGAATTCGGCCTGTTGCTACGTAGCTGCCCGTCGGACAAGGCCGTGCAGATTGCCGAACGACTGATCGCGGCCCTGGGAGACATCCGTTTTGCCTGGAAGGATTCCCTCTACGATATCGGTGCCAGCGTCGGTCTGGTGCAGCTGGATGGCAATCTGATCAGCGTGGAAGAGGCCATGAGTCGGGCAGACGTGGCCTGCTACGCCGCCAAACATCGGGGGCGTAACCGGGTTTCGGTGTACACCCCGGATGACAGCGAAGCCTCTCGCCGGCACCTGGAGCTGCAGATGGCCGCGGGTCTGCGCGAGTCTCTGGAGTCGAATCGCTTTCTGCTCTATGCCCAGGAAATCCGCCCTATCGGCGGGGAAACGGAGGCCTCCCATTACGAAATCCTGTTGCGCCTGCGTGACCGCAACGGCGACATTCTCAACCCCGGTGCCTTTATCCCCGCGGCGGAACGCTACCAGATGATGCCGCACATCGATCGCTGGGTGCTCACTCAGGTGCTGGTTACGCTCAGCGAAGAATTGGCAGCCCTGCCTAACCTGCATCTGGCGATCAATCTGTCAGCCACCTCCCTGGATGATCCCACCTTTATTCCGTTTCTGGAGGAACTGCTTGATCACACTACCGTAGCGCCCGAGCGGCTTACCTTCGAGATCACCGAAACCACCGTGGTCAATCAGCTGTCCAGTGCCAGCGAATTGCTGGCGCGGATTCGCCAGAAGGGCAGCAAGGTGGCGCTGGATGACTTTGGCAGTGGCTTCAGCTCGTTCAATTATCTCAAGCATTTCCAGGTGGACTTCATCAAGATCGATGGCAGCTTCGTGCGCAACCTGCTCTATTCCAGCGTGGACCGCACCATTGTCGAATCCATCAGCGGAGTGGCCCACCGGCTGGGTGTGAAAACCGTGGCGGAGTATGTGGAGGACATTGCCATGATTCCGGTGCTGGAGGAGGCCGGTGTGGACTTTGTGCAGGGCTACGCCATCGGTCGCCCGCAACCACTGACCATGCTGTTCGAGCAACTGGTGGAATCCTCGCTGCTCCAGGGGCGGCAACTGCGGCTGGTGAATCGGGACGCTTGAGTCCGGCAGGGCTTGTTGTCTCCCTGTTCCCAAGACGCCAACAATGAGGGGTTACTCCTTGCCCAAGGTGACCGGCGCCAGGCTGTCATCCGCCTTTCACTTGTGCAGCTCCCGGGTCGGGTTCCTTCACCCGGCGGCCACTCCCCTGACGGCATTCTTGAGCTTTCAGATGTTGCGGGAGAGGTCGTGAAAGTCGGAATCATTCTGGGTGACCAGCTCAGCCTGGCCTTGCCCACGTTGCAGGCGCTGGATAAAACGCGCGACCGGCTGGTGATGGCGGAGGTGCCCGCCGAGGCTACCTACGTGGGCCACCACAAGCAGAAGATTGCCTTTATCTTCAGCGCCATGCGCCACTTCGCCGCAGACCTGCGCGAGGCCGGCTGGCACCTGGATTACTTTGCCTATGGTGAGCATGACCATGGCAGCCTGCCTGAGGTGCTGGGCCCGCTCTGTGAGCAGGCCGAGGAGCTGGTGGTTACCCACTGTGGCGAATACCGTCTGCAGCAGCAGATCGATGAGCAGTGGCCCAGACAGTTATCCTGCCCCGTCACCTGTCTGGAAGACAGTCGATTCCTTTGCTCCCCGGCCTTCTTCCGGCGCTGGGCCAGCGGCAAGAAGCAGCTGCGCATGGAGTTCTTCTACCGGGAAATGCGCCGCCACACCGGCCTGCTCATGGAAGGGGATGAGCCGGTGGGCGGGCAGTGGAATTTCGACGCCAGCAACCGCAAGGCGTACAAGGGGGACGTGCCCTTGCCCCTGGACCTTTCTTTCCCGCGCGATGCCATCGACAAGGACGTGCTGGCGCTGGTCGAGCAGCAGTTCCCGGAGCACATCGGCAACCTGACGGATTTTCGCTGGGGCACCACCGCCGCCCAGGCGCAGCAGGCACTGGCGCACTTCATTGAACAACGACTCCCGCACTTTGGCGATTTTCAGGATGCCATGGTCACCGGAGAGGACACCCTGTTCCACAGCCTGCTGTCGCCCTACCTGAACATCGGTTTGCTGGACCCGCTGGCGGTCTGCCAAGCCGCTGAGCAGGCCTGGTGGGATGGTCTGGCGCCGCTTAATGCGGTGGAAGGGTTTATTCGCCAGATACTGGGCTGGCGGGAATATGTGCGGGGTATCTACTGGCTGCTGATGCCGGATTACGCCACGGAAAACCGCCTCAACAATCAGCGGCCGTTGCCCGGTTATTACTGGAGCGGCAACACCCGCATGCACTGCATGTCCGAGGCCTTGCGCAATACCCTGGACCACGCCTATGCCCATCACATCCAGCGGTTGATGGTCACCGGCAATTTTGCCCTGCTGCTGGGGGTGCTGCCGGAAGCCATTTGCCAGTGGTACCTGGAGGTGTATGCGGATGCCTTCGACTGGGTAGAGCTGCCCAACACCCTGGGCATGGTGATGCATGCCGATGGCGGCTACCTGGGCAGCAAGCCCTATGCGGCGTCCGGCAGTTACATCAATCGCATGTCGGACTACTGCAAGCACTGCCAGTACAACGTCAAAACCGCCAGTGACGATGACAGCTGCCCATTCAACAGCCTCTACTGGCATTTCATTCATCGTCATCGCGGCCAGTTCCAGCACAACCACCGCATGCGGATGATCTATCGCAACCTGGATCGCATGGATCCGGCCAAGGTCAACGCCATGCTGGGTCGGGCGGAACAGTTGCTGGCGGATCCGGAGGCCCTGTGAGCAGCGGCTGGAAGGGCAACAAGGCGGCGCTGCCGCAGAAGACCTGTCCGGTCTGTCAGCGGCCCTTCAGCTGGCGTCGCAAATGGGCGCGGCACTGGGAGCAGGTGGTGTACTGCAGTGAACGCTGTCGCCGCCAGGGGAGAGCGCAATGATTACCGTGGTCTGGTTCCGGCAGGATCTACGCGTGGCGGATCAGCCGCTGCTGCAGCGGGCGGCAAGCCTCTCTCGGCCGGTGCTGGGGCTGTATCTGTTGCCCGACCACTGGTTGCAAGCGGATGCGGATGGCATGGACCGGCTGGGGCCGGCCAAGTCAGCGTTTTTACTGGAAAGCCTCAACGACTTGCAGGCGCAGTTGACGCAACGCGGTCTGGCCCTGCAGTGCCTGCGGGCGGAGCCGGTAACGCTGCTGAGCCACTGGCACGCCCGGCAGCCTTTACAGGTGATAACGGCGGCGGCCCAGGCCCCGGAAGAGGCCGCCATGATTGCCGCGTTGCGACAGGCCGGTATCCGGGTTATCGAGGAAGAGACCCAGACCCTGCTTGCCGCCGACGCCTTGCCCTGGGAGGGATCTTTCCCGGCCACCTTCAGCCGTTTTCGGCGCAAGGTGGATAGTCGCGATGGTGTGCCGGTGTCCCAGCCGGACGGTCCGCCGCCGTCCCTTACCGCCGCCCAGTCATTACCCACGCCTCCCTTCGCCGAGCTTGCCCGTGAGCTTTTGGCGAAACGCGGCCAGCACTGGCAGCGCAATTCCCAGGACTACTTTTCCCTGCACGGTGGAGAGCAGGCGGGCCTGCAATGGCTGGATCATTACCTGTTTGAGACCCGCAGCGTGGACCACTACAAGCAGACCCGGAACCGGCTGATCGGGGAGCATTATTCCAGCCGTTTGAGCGCCTTCCTGGCCTGGGGGAATCTCTCTGTAAGGCGGGTCTGGCAGCGTATTCTCGACTACGAAGCCGGTCATGGCGCCAACCCGGGCAGTGAATGGCTGCGGGTGGAATTGCTGTGGCGGGAGTTTTACCACTGGTCGCTGCGAGAACACGGTGCCCGGGTGTTTCACTATGCCGGGCTCAATGACCAGGCGCCGCGGCGACCGGAACCGGCAACGTCACTGGCCCGTGAATACTGGCAGCGTTGGTGTCAGGCCAACACCGGTCTGCCCTTTATCGACGCCAACCTGCGCGAACTGATGGCCACCGGCTATGCCTCCAACCGGGGGCGGCAGAACCTGGCCAGCTTCTGGGTGCACGACATGGGGCTGGATTGGCGACGGGGTGCCCGCTGGTTTCAGCACTACCTGGTCGACGATGATGTGGCCTCCAACTGGGGCAACTGGGCCTACATCGCCGGCGTGGGGCACGATGCCCGTGGCGGCCGTCGCTTCAGCCCTACCCGCCAGTGCCAGCACTACGATCCCGAGGGCGAGCATCTGCATTACTGGTTGCCCGCCTTGCGCGCACTGTCTGCCCGTCAGTGCCTGTCCCTGCATTTCAGCTTTGGACAGGATGATCCGCTCACGGATTACCCGGCAGCCATGCTGCCGCTTCCAGCTGCGGACCTGAAACTGGCATGACGCTGCAAGTGGTCTGGTTCAAGCGCGACCTGCGCGCGCACGATCACGGCCCGCTGGCCCTCGCCTGCCGGCAGGGCCCGGTGCTGCCTCTGTATATCCTGGAGCCCGGTTACTGGCAGCAGCCGGACACCAGCCTGCGACAGTGGCGTTTTGTGGCGGAAAGCCTGCGTGATTTACGCGGCCAACTGGCCCGGCTGGGGTTGCCGCTGTGGGTGGTGGAAGGGGAGGCAGTCAGCGTGCTGGCGGGCCTGCAACAACGCTTTGGTGACATGGTGCTGCACAGTCATGAGGAATACGGCGGCGCCTGGACCTATGCCCGCGACCGGGCCGTGAAGCAGTGGTGCCGGGAGCAGAGGGTGCCCTGGCATGAGGAAGCCCCCTTCGGCGTCCAGCGTCCCTGTCTGGACCGGGATCACTGGGGAGCACATTGGCAGAATTTCATGACCGGGCCTCTGGCCACACTGCCGTCCACTATTCAGGCGGCGGCCCCCGCCGATCCCTGGCCGCACCTGCACACCGCCCGTGGTGCAGACCAGTCCGATTGCTCGGGGCGTCAGCATGGCGGCACCGATACGGCGGAACCGGTCTGGCAAAGTTTTCTGGAGCGGCGGGCGCGGGGTTATCGCGGCGGCATCAGTGCGCCGCAGAAAGCCGAACACTGCGGGGCGCGCATCAGCCCCTATCTGGCCTGGGGTTGTCTGAGCCTGCGCCGGGTCGTGCAGGAGACCTGGGAGGCGTTGGAGCAGGAAGATGACCCGGCCCTGCGGGCCGGCCTGTCCGCCTTCGAATCGCGCCTCTGGTGGCACTGCCATTTCATCCAGAAACTGGAAGACCAGGTCTCCATGGAGACCTGCAGTGTGCACCCGCTGTTGCGCAACCTGCGCGACGAACCGGGCAACCTGCAGTGGTTGTCGGCCTGGCAAAGCGGTCACACCGGCTGGCCGCTGGTGGATGCGGCCATGCGTTATCTGCATCACCATGGCTGGATCAACTTCCGCATGCGCGCCATGTTGGTCTCCATGGCCTGTTACCCGCTCTGGCTGCACTGGCGTGAACCGGCACTGCACCTGGCGCGCCTGTTTGTGGATTACGAGCCGGGCATTCATTTCCCTCAGGTGCAGATGCAGGCCGGTGTCACCGGTATCAATGCGCTGCGCATGTACAACCCCACCTTGCAGGCCCGCAAGCTGGACCCGGATGGCAGTTTTATCCGCCGCTGGGTGCCAGAGCTGAATCGGGTATCGTCCACCTGGATTCACCAGCCCTGGCAGATGGGCCCGCGTCAGCAACGGGATGCCGGGGTGGTAATCGGTCAGGATTATCCGGCGCCATTGGTGTGTTTTGAGACAGCGGTGCGCGAAGCCCGCCAGCGCCTGGCACAGGCCCGCCAACAGGCAGGTTTCCGGGACGAGAGCCGGATGGTCAACCAGCGTCACGGTAGTCGGCGTCACCGCTCGCGCCGTGCCAGCAAGCCGGACACGTCTCAGTTGTCCCTGTTTTGACAAGGCGAGGAGCTATTCGCGATTGAGGAAACGCGATAACGATGTAACCGGAATCGGTTAACGTCTGTCGCCTTCTTCTCCAAGCCCCCTCCCCCTTGAAACGAAAAAACCACCGCAAGCGGTGGTTTTTCGTTTCAGGGCAAGGCGTGTTTAACGCGGGTTTGCCAACAGCGTATAAGCGCCGGAGCCGCTTTGCGCTGTGACTCGCCAGCGGTAGGTGCCGCTGCCCACCGAGCCGTTCAGCTCTGCCACACCATTTTGCGGTTGCGCACTACCCACCTGGGACCACCGACAGCCGAAAAAGAGGAAGCAGCTACGTTGCTCCAGGGCCAGTGAGAAGGCGCCACCGGCAGGGCTGTACAAGTAGGCCTCCACATTACCTCCACCGTAGCTGAAGCCACCGGAAGGCAAGGTTACGGAGCTGCCATTGCCCAGATTGCCTTCATAGCGGGTGCACTCCGGGCAGGGGTTGCTGGTGTCTTCGCTGATCACGCTCTTGTCGATACTGGCGGTCTGGTTGGCGGTGTCGGTGACGGTCAGCGTCACGGTAAAGTTGCCCGCGGTACCGTAGTCATGACTGATCTGTTCGCCGCTGGCCACATTGCCGTCGCCCAGGGCCCAGTCCCAGGCGGCTACGCCAATATCATCGCTGCTGCCGCTGGCATCGAACTGGCAGATGGTGCCGCTACACTGGGCCGTAAAGGCGGCCGTGGGCAAACGATCCGTCACTGTGCCGCCGTCGTCCTCAGCTACCTGCAACAGGCGGTTGGGCGACTGGCTGCCGGCATTGTTGATCATGCCGGCGGCACTGCCATCGACCAATGCCGCGAACACCTGCTCAGGGCTGGCGCTGGGATTCGTTGCCAGATACACCGCTGCTGCACCGGCGGCATGCGGGGCTGCCATGGAGGTGCCATTCAGGCGCGCGGTCTGGGTGTCGGATTGAAACCAGGCTGAAGTAATGTCGCTACCCGGAGCAAACAGGTCCACACAGGCGCCGAAATTGGAGAACGACGAGCGCTGGTCGGTGCGGGTGGTGGCCCCGACGGTCAGGGCCTCTGCGACCCGGTTGGGGGAGCCGTTACAGGCGTTGGTGTTATCGTTGCCGGCGGCCACCACCATGCTCACCCCTGCGGAGACCGCATTGCGCACGGCCGTATCCAGGGCGCTGGAGCTGCCGCCACCCAAAGACATATTCGCCACGGCGGGTTTGCGGTGATTGCCCGCCACCCAGTCCACCCCGGCAATCACGCCGGAGTTGCTGCCGCTACCGTTACAGTCGAGGACTCGCACGGGAGCAATTTGTGCCTGCTTGGCCACACCGTAAACGGTGCCAGTGGCCGTGCCAGCCACATGGGTGCCGTGGCCATTACAGTCGTTGGTATTGGCCGGGTCGACGCTGCCACCGCCAAACAGGAAACCACCGCCACTGCTGACGAAGTTACGGCCGGGGCTGACCCGTCCGCTGAATTCGTTATGGCTGGCGCGCAGACCGGTGTCGATCACATAGACGGTGACATCGTTGCCGGCGCTGTTGGGGTACTGGTAGCTGCCATCCAGCGGCAGGGCCGGCTGATCCACCCGGTCCAGACCCCAGGTGGCATTTGCCTGGGTAGCGATGGCCTGCACCCGACGGTCCGGTTCCAGGCCGATCACACCGGGCAGCTGCCCCAGTAAGGTGGCCTGCAGATCGGTTAGCCGCACTGTCATGCCAGTGAGCGCATGCTGGTAGGTATAAAGCACTTCGCCGCCACCCACCGTGGCCAGCAGGGTGCGAATGGCCGTGGTCAGGTCTGTGACACCAAGGCGCCGAATAATGTCCGGGGCCAGGGTCACGATGTATTGATTGTCGATGACCTCATTCTGTGTCTGTTGGGCAAAAGACGGTGAGTCATCTGCCCACACGGGGCTGAGCACACTGCCACCCAGTAGCGCCGCCAGCAGGGCGCTAATACCTGTTTTTCTCTGCATGAAGATCCCTCCAAAAGTCGTGTTCTGACCCTAATTAGTACGGGTGTATCTCTCTATGCAATGGCTGTGTTTTTTTGTTGCGCTGAAGACAATTCAGGGGGGCGGAGGCAGCGTGTTTGCTGGGCAGGAAGCATTTTGTGATCTGGGCGTGAAGGCAGGGTGAGTGAAGGACTAAACCAGTCCTCCCAGTGCCGATACGGTTTTCCAGGCGAGCATCTGCATGTGCTGGGAGTTCACCGATGGTCGTGCCATACAGGCAAACACCATATCGTTCACTGGCCAGATACAGATGCATCCCTCCCGGCAGCGGATGAAAATTTCTTCGCTGTGCCCCAGCCGTAACCCGTCGAGTACCCTGTCACAGGCTTTTTTCATCTCGAAGAAAAGCGCGCTCTGCTCGTCGTAATCCAGCCCCTCACCAATATGCACCACCGGCATGCCGTCACTACTGATCAGCGATACCAGCAGAATATCATCGGAGGAATCGTGGAGAGCTTGCAGGGGTGGGGTAAGGGCGGTGAGTTTCATTATTGTTATCCCTGCATGGTGGTTTTCAGATCAGCTTAAGGGCAGGGGTAGCTGGAATCAAAGCCAATAACGGTGTCGCCCGTTATTGGCTGGTGAAAGTAGCCATGCGTCCGATTTACGGTCGCTGGTTCGGCTCGCCATCGGCAAGCCGAATGTGGCGATCACGGTTGGCCGAATACCGTACTGAGCAAGTAAAGGGTATAGCCAACGTAAGCAGCCAGCAGCAAGGTGCCCTCAATGCGGTTGATGCGTCCTTGCCCCCGGAACCCGTAACCGATCACGAATAACGACAGAGTCAGCGCCGCCATGACCAGCATGTCCCGACTGAAGACCTCGGGCCCTACCGCCAATGGCTGAATGGTGCCGGCGATCCCCACCACGGCAAGGGTGTTGAACAGGTTGGAACCCAGGATATTGCCGAGAGCGATATCGTGCTCGCCCTTTCTGGCGGCAATGATCGACGATGCCAGCTCCGGTAGCGACGTGCCCACCGCGATAATGGTCAGGCCGATAATCAGATCGCTGACCCCAAACCCATGGGCAATTTCTACTGCCCCCCAGACCAGCACGCGGGAGCTGACAATCAGCAGCACCAGCCCGGCCACCAGCCAGAAAATGGCCCGCCGCAGGGGCATGGCCAGCACGTCCAGTTCCTGTTCTATCTCGCTGGCCAGTGCATCCTCTTTCTTCTTCATCCCCTGCCAGATCGTCCAGGCCATCAGCGCGCCGAACACACCGAGCAGCACCAGCGCATCAAACCGTGTGATTTCGCCGTCCAGTAACTGCCACGCGGCCAGGCCGGTGACCAGCGCAAGGATGGGCAGCTCCTTGCGCAGCACCTGCGAATGCACCGCGATGGGACTGATCAGCGCGGTAATCCCCAGGATCAGGGCAATGTTGGTGATGTTCGAGCCGTAGGCATTCCCCAGGGCGATGCCCGGATTGCCCTGCGAAGCTGCCAGCGCGGACACCACCATCTCAGGCGCGGAGGTACCGAAACCAACGACCACCATGCCGATCAACAGCGGCGGCATGCCGAAATGCGAGGCGGTGGAGGCGGAGCCTTCCACAAAGCGGTTGGCGCTCCACACCAACAGCAACAAACCAAAAGCGATAGCGGCAGTGGCCAGAATCATAGGGGCAGGCGCTCCTTTAAGCGTCGGTGGACAGGTGGACTGTTTGTCAGGAATTGGACGGGCAAGCGTTGCTGGCTTGCTGTTCGTAGGGCAGAAACCGAAGCGCTCGCCATGGCTGCCAATCTACTCGCTAGCTTAAGGCTGAGAGGCGTCGGAATTAAAGCGGTTAATAGGGTTTGGTCATAGGCGCATGCGGTAGGTAGCCCCGTCATTTCTAGGCGACACAAAAAAGGGCCACCCCATCGGGGTGGCCCTTCTTATTTGCTGTTTGGTGGAGCCGGCGGGAATCGAACCCGCGTCCGTCAGCAATCCATCTGCAGATCTACATGCTTAGCCAAGTTTATTGATTTAAGCCTTCACAACCCAACTGGCAGGACGTGAAAGCCGGGCCCCTAAGAGTTTTAACAGCGCCATCCGGGGCGGACTTTGCTGCGAGCCTGTGTTGCGATGCTCGCCGCTCTTCCCCACAGGCAGGGTCGATTGGCGATAAGCAGGGTTTAAGCTGCTAGTGCGTAAGAATCGTCGTTAGCGATTGCTTTAATGTGCCACAAATGATTTACGAGACTCGTGACCTTCTCGGCATGCACCACAGAATTCAGTACCGGCGTCGAATCCAGGTCGGCCCCTGTGATGGGTTCATTGTAGGTGATGGGGGCAGGGAAGTCGATTCACAAGTGGGGCCGGGGCTGTTCCGGATCGGACATGTTGTGGGGGTAAGCGCCATGAATCATGTTCTAAATGTAACCAGATTGTGAAAAGTGTTACTTTAATACCCGAACACTGTCTGACAATCAGACCCGGAATACTTGTTTTGTCATTTTTCAAGCGCACTATACAGGTGTCATCACGGCACTGTGTCATTGGCCGATGGTGAGGTTGAGCGAGTGATGCTCAGGTAGCCACAAGCCACCATGGAACATCCAGCTCGAAATTGTGTATCACACAATGGCTTTACAGCGAGCCTTGAAATAGACGTTATATAAAGGCCGCTGATCAAAGCATTGTCGTTCATTAAAGGAGAAAGTCGATGAACACGATCTTTCGGTCAGCAGGGCAAGTTTCCGAGAAGGCACTGTCGCCTTTGAAGGCTCAGCCGCTGCTCTACAGAGCGTTGCAACTGGTATTCGCGCTGGCTGCGTATGCAGGTGGTGTGTACCTGGTGGATATGGCGACTCCGGAGGCACGTCTTCCGGTGATTCTGTTCGCCGTTTACTTCCTGCCTGCGGTGCTGCGCGCCTGGCTGCAGTTTTACTGGCAGCTGCGCGGCGACAGCCGGGCTCAGGACGTGAACACCCATCAGTCGGTGTAGCGCCAACCGGTACAGTCTGAAGACAGTGTCACGCGTGCAGGGGGCGGCCCGTTAACCCGGGTTAGCTGCCCTGCCGCATCAGACGCTGCTTCTGACGGTTCCAGTCGCGCTCCTTCTCAGTAGCGCGCTTATCAAACTTCTGCTTACCCTTGGCCAGGGCGATATCGCACTTGGCGAACCCTTTCTTCCAGTACAGGCTCACCGGTACGCAGGTGTAGCCCTCTTTCTGTACGCCACCAAAGATACGTCCCAGTTCGCTGCGATGCAGCAGCAGCTTGCGTGTGCGCACCGGATCCGGGTTGACGTGGGTACTGGCGGCGATCAGGGGCTCGAAGCGAGCACCGAACAGAAAGGCTTCCCCATCCTTGAGCAGGACGTAGGCCTCGGTCAGGTTGCCTTTACCGGCACGCAGTGACTTCGCCTCCCAGCCTTCCAGGACCAGGCCGGCTTCGAAGTGCTCTTCCAGATGATATTCGTGGCGTGCCTTGCGGTTTTGCGCAATGGTGGCCGACGGCGCTTTGGCTTTTTTCTTGGCGTTTCCCATAGGCGAACGATTATAGAGCATGCGTTTCGCGGCTGACAGGGCTTTGTCTGTCAGGACGACGGTGAGTTGTGCATTGGGCTTACTTGAGCCGCCCAGTTAAAAAAAAGACAATAGCGCCACGCTAACGAGGGTAATCCTGTTATGAAGCAAGAGATCAAGCCGGTCCATGGCATGTGGGCCAGCCGTTGGGTGTTTATTCTGGCGGCGACCGGGTCGGCCGTGGGGCTGGGTAACATCTGGCGTTTCCCGTATATCACCGGCGAGAACGGCGGTGGTGCCTTTGTGTTGCTGTACCTGCTGTGTATTGCGGTGGTGGGCATTCCCATCATGGCGGCAGAGGTGATGCTGGGCCGCAAGGGTGGGCTGAGCCCGATCAATTCCATGCGCAAGGTGGCGGCGGACAGCAAGGTGACCCAGCGTTGGGCGGGCATCGGCTATCTGGGCGCGCTGTCGGCGTTTCTGATTCTGTCGTTTTACTCGGCAGTGGCCAGCTGGGCGTTGTATTACGCCTGGGAGGCGGTGCGCGGCGTTTTTGAAGGTATTACCGCGACCCAGTCGGAAGCCCATTTCAACGATATGCTGGCCAACCCCGGATTGCTGCTGGGTTACCACACGCTCTTTATGGTGCTGACCATGGTGGTGGTGGCCCGGGGCGTGAAAGGTGGACTGGAAAAGGCGGTGCAGATTCTGATGCCGCTGTTGTTCGTGCTGCTGCTGGTATTGGTGGGTTACGCGGCGACCACGCCGGGTTTCAAGGAGGGGATTAGCTTCCTGTTTGCCTTTGATTTCTCCAAGTTGACCGGCAAGGCAATCATCGTGGCCGTGGGGCAGGCCTTCTTTACCCTGAGTCTGGGCATGGGCGCGATCATGGCCTATGGGGCGTATATGCCCAAAACGGTGAAGGACAAGAAGACCGGGCGCAGCCGACCGGTGTCGATCATGTCGACCGTAGCGATCATTGCGCTGCTCGATACCCTGGTGGCACTGGGCGCCGGTGTGGCCATGTTCCCGCTGTTGTTCTCAAACGGCCTGGAAGTGAGTCAGGGCCCGGGGATGATGTTTGTGACCCTGCCGCTGGCCTTCGGTCAGATGCCGGGTGGCCTGTTGGTCGGTTCCCTGTTCTTTGTGCTGGTGGTATGTGCCGCCTGGAGCTCGTCCATCAGTCTCGGCGAGCCGGTGGTGGCCTGGCTGGTAGAGCGGGGCTTGAAGCGCCCGATGGCGGCACTGGTGGTGGGCCTGGGGGCCTGGCTGCTGGGTGTCGGCTCGGTGCTGTCCTTTAACGTATGGAAGGATCACACCTTCCTGGTGGGGACTTTCTTCGACAATATGGAATTCCTGTCCACCACGGTAATGTTGCCCCTGGGCGGGCTGCTGATTGCTATCTTTGCGGGGTGGGTGATGAAGGAAACCCAGGCGCGCAAGGAACTGGCCATGCAGAACTTCAAGCTCTATCTGGTATGGCGGGCATTGGTGCGGATTTTTTCACCGGTGGCGGTGATTGCGCTGTTTGTCTATTCCATCTGGGCGACCTTCGCCCCAGAAGAGGAGGCTCAGGCTGCAGAGGCGCCGGCTCAGGAACAGGTGGATGCGGTTACCAGCGATGCGCCGGCGCAGCAGGATACTGCCGCGCCGCTGCCGCAAGAGGGTGGCACTAAGGTGCCCGTGGAGCAGGAGTCCCCTTGATGGCAGGTGATGCGCGTATTCATGTGGAAGTGACCTATGCGCTGCCGGACAAGCAGCGTCTGATCGGCCTGGATGTACCGGAAGGTACTACCATGCTGGAGGCGGCAAAGCTGTCCGGTATCGAAGAGCAGTTCGAAGGGCTGGTGCTGGACAAGGCGCCCATGGGGATTTTCGGCAAGGTGGTGGCCAATCCGGCCGGCCAGGTGCTGAAGCCCGGCGAGCGGGTGGAGATCTACCGCCCGCTGCAGGCGGACCCGAAGCTCAATCGCAAGAAGCGGGCGGCAGAAAAGGCCCGCTGATGGTGCGGATCAGGCTGCTGGTTGGCCTGGGTCGGTCGGTTCCTGAGGCAGCGTTTCCGGATCTGGCGCCGATTGCTGGGTAGCAGGGGCTGGCTCGGGGGTGGTTTCTTCCTGCTTGCGTTGGTCCAGTTTGCGCAGCAATTCGCGGTCTTGCTGCGAGCTGGTTTTCTTGCGGAAGTCCTCGATCACTTCGCCTTCATGGCGGCTGTAGCTGCCATTTTCGAAGTGCAGCACAATCTGCTGACTGACGTTGTCGCCCTTGCCGGGGCGGTAGGTCATCAGATAAAACCATTTGTCAGGGGTGAACGGGTCCACCAGAGTGGGGGCCCCAAGCACGTAGCGAACCTGCTCCGGGCTCATGCCGGGCTGGAGCTCGCCGAGCATTTCCTCGGTGACGAAGTTGCCCTGCGGAATATCGATCCGGTAGACGCCGGGAAAGCGCAAGGAGCTGCAGCCAGTGGTGGCGAGCAGGGCTGTCAGACTGAGGACGGCTAGAATTCGTGGCATGGTTTTTCGACTTCACTAAGTGTTCGGGCGATAATACAGACTTGCAGTAGCGGTACAAGTTTCCCGCTTTTTTCATATCGCCCTGAAACGGTGACTTCAGCGTGGATGCATGGCGTAGGGATTGGTTGCCACAGAGGGTTTTCTGAAGGGGGTCGTATCAGGGATGCGATCGACTGAAAAAAATCCTCTGTGGCGGCAAAGACTTGCATCAGGCGCCTCAGTGAAGTCACGAATTCAGGGGCATCGCCACCTTTTGGCAAATTGGAGCATACGCATTGGATAATCAGGATCTCAGAAAAGCGGGCCTTAAAGTGACCCTGCCGCGGGTGAAAATCCTGCAGCAACTGGAGAAGTCTGAAGAGCGCCACCTGAGCGCCGAAGACATCTACAAGTCGCTGATGGACGCCGGCGAGGATGTGGGGCTGGCCACCGTTTACCGTGTGCTGACTCAGTTCGAGCAGGCGGGCATGGTGTTGCGCCACAACTTCGAGGGTGGCTCTGCCGTTTTCGAGCTGGCAGACGAGGACCATCATGACCATATGGTGTGCATGGAAACCGGCCAGGTGATCGAGTTCATGGATGATGTGATCGAGAAGCGCCAGCACGCCATTGCCGAGGAGCACGGCTACGAAATCATGGACCACTCGCTGGTGCTGTACGTCAAGCCGAAGAAGTAGCGAGGAGGCTGCTTTACATCGCACGCGGGTGTGTCCTGCGTGTGACACGCGGCTGCCCCTCTCTCCCGGTTAGCTCCGTTGGAGCCATGCTTGCATGGCGAAAGCCCCTCGGCGGGCCCGGCGCGGTGATCGGGGCCCTTCGCTTTGCGAGCAAAGC
>NZ_DEXN01000039.1:70924-71892 GCF_002364155.1 Alcanivorax sp. UBA3183 | reverse complement strand
GCGAGCAAAGCTCCAACGGGGTGCACTCTTTTAGTCAGTCAGTGCGCGAAGGGCCTACAGGGCTGCTGTTAACGATTCACTATTAACTGTTCACTGCCTTCCTACGCTGCCTGGGCCTTGCTCAGCATCTCTCTGGCATGAGTACGGGTGGATTCGGTGATCTCCACACCGCCCAGCATGCGCGCCAACTCTTCAATTCTTGCGTTGTCATCCAGGCCCTGAATGCGGGTGTGGGTGGTGTCGTCGCCCTGAATCTTGTGTACCTGCCAGTGTTGGTGTCCTTGGCTGGCCACCTGGGGCTGGTGGGTGATACACAGCACTTGGGCGTGGCTGCCCAGTTCGCGTAGCAGTCGGCCGACGATCTCGGCCACGCCACCACCGACACCTACGTCAACCTCATCGAATACCAGACTCGGTACCGTCAGGTTGCGGGCGCAAATAACCTGGATAGCCAGGCTTACCCGTGACAGTTCGCCGCCGGAAGCCACCTTGCCAAGGGCTTTGAGGGGCTGGCCGGGGTTGGCAGAAAACAGAAATTCCACGTCTTCCAGGCCGTCGGCGCCGGGGGCACACTCGCCCAACTGGGCTTCCAGTTTGGCGGCTTTCATGCTCAACGCGGTGAGCTGTTTCTGTACCTGCTGGGTGAGGTTCTTGGCGGCACTGCGGCGGGCCTTGCTGAGCTGGCGGGCGCTGTCCATGTATTGCTGCTGGGCCGCGGCTTCCTGCTCGGACAGGGCGTGCAAGTGGGCATCCACATTGCCCAGGGCGTCGGACTCCGCCAGCAGTTGGCGGTGGTGCTCCACCAGTTCTTCCGGGCGGATGCGGTGCTTGCGGGCCAGGGTGTAGCTCTGGCTCAGCCGCTCTTCCACCTGGGCCAGGCGCTCCGGGTCCAGGTCCAGCCGTTCCAGGTAATGGCGCAGGTCATCGGCGGCGGCTTCTACCTGCAGGCGGGCGGATTCCACGGTGTC
>NZ_DEXN01000039.1:0-70873 GCF_002364155.1 Alcanivorax sp. UBA3183 | reverse complement strand
CGGTGTCGGCGATGGTGGCCAGCCCTTCATCCTGGTTGCGAGCCTCGTCCAGCCAGTGGCTGACCTGGCTGAGATGATCGTTGCAGGTGCCGTCATCGCCTTCATAAAGGGCGTTGAGAGACTGCTGGCAGGTGCGAATCAGGCTTTCCGCGTTGCCCAGACGCTGCTGTTCCTGCTCCAGCTGTTCCAGTTCGCCGTCCTGCAGGGCCAGGGCGTCCAGCTCTTCCAGCTGGAAACGCAGCAGCTCTTCTTTTTCGTTTTGCTCGCGGGCCTGATTCAGGGCGTCGTCGTGGGCGCGGCGGGCCTTTTGCCAGTGGCGCCAGTGTTCGCGCACGGTGTTGGCCAGATCGCGGGCGTCGGCAAAGTTGTCGAGCAGCTGCCGATGGGCTTCTTTCTTCATCAGAGCCTGGTGTTCGTGCTGGCTGTGGATGCTGATCAGTCGCTCACCCAGCTCTCGCACTTCCGCCAGCGGGGTGGGGGTGCCGTTTACATAGGCCCGGGAGCGACCATCGGCACGCACGGTGCGGCGCAGCAGGCACTGGTCATCATCATCCAGCTCCCGATCGGCCAGCCACTGGCGGGCGGCCGGGTTGTCGCTGACATCAAAGGTGGCGAGCACTTCCGCCCGGTCGTGGCCGTGGCGGACAATGCTGGAGTCGGCCCGGTCGCCCAGGGTCAGGCCCAGGGCATCGATGATCACGGACTTGCCCGCCCCGGTTTCCCCGCTGATCGCGGTGAGGCCGTTTTCCGGCTCCAGTTCCAACTGGTCCACGGTGGCAAAGTGACGAACGCTCAGATGGGTCAGCATGGTATCTCTCCGAAACGGGCGAGTCAGTGTGACGATTAGCGGGTGGCAGGGACCTGTATCACCTGGGTGCCAGCCAGCAGATCGTGCAGGCAGCGGCGATCACTGCGGAAAATCAGCAGCGGATCGACCAGCATGACCAGGTTGATGCCGGGCACCTGTGCCAGCACATGGAACAGTAGATAGCGCAGGCCGTAGAGTTTGCCGGGGGGTACGTCCAGCTGCTCCATGCCGATGATTTTCATGCCCAGCAGCCACTTGCCGATGGTCTGCTGGCGGTTGAACAGCAGCCAGCCCTGCAGGGCCAGGAATATCACTTCACCGACAATGAACCAGACCAGGGTGGCGGTCAGGTCGAGTGCGCCATTGTTGGCCATCATGTCCGCCCAGGTGCCGGAAAAGAACACGATAGGGCCGATAATGGCGAGCTGGACCAGGCCGTCGATCAGGGCGCCGAAAAAGCGGTACCAGCGGCTGGCAAGCTCCGGGTTGTCCGGGGTCGGGCGATTCTGCACGTCGGCGGCGGGGCTCTGGTAGGGGTTGTTGCTGTCGGTCATGGTGACGTCCTTGTTACGATAACTGTTCTTTTGGGCAGTGTTTCTAATCTTAGGGGATTCCGGGCGCCAGTGTAAGCCCCCGATAAACTCCGAACGAGAAGGCTATGTACCTGAATCCGTGGCTTCATCGCGGCGCCTGACGCAAGCCTTTGCCGTCACAGAACATTTTCTTCAGTCGATCGTATTCCCTGATACGACGCTTGTTCAGAAAATTCCCTGTGACAACAAATTCTTACGCCATGCATCCACGCTGAAGTCACGGATTCAGGTATATAATGTCCCACTGGTTTTCTGGTACATATACCGCTATGACGAAGCTGGATCTGAACGAACGCAAACAACGATTGCTGATGGCGCTGGTAGAGCGCCATATCCGCGATGGTCAACCGGTGGGGTCCAAGACCCTGGCTTCCGGCAGTGGGCTCACCGTCAGTCCGGCCACCATCCGCAATATCATGGCGGAGCTGGAAGATCTCGGTGTACTGACCAGCCCCCATACTTCCGCCGGGCGGGTGCCCACGGAGCTGGGTTACCGGCTGTATGTGGACTCCCTGCTGGCGTCCAGTGTCATGGAGCGCCCGGGCAACCGCTCCCTGAAAAAGGAACTGGGCCAGTTGCTGGCGCCGGAGCAGTCGCCCCAGGAGCTGATTGCCCAGGCATCGCGAACCCTGGCGGAGCTGACCCGCATGGCCGGGCTGGTGGCGGTGCCGCGCCGGGAGGTGACGACTCTGAGGCAGGTGGAATTCTTGCCGTTATCGGGCAAGCGAGTGCTGGTGGTACTGGTGGTCAACCGCTCCGAGGTGCAGAACCGCATCATTCATACCGACCGGGATTACGATGAGGTGGAGCTGCGTCAGGCGGCCAACTACATCAATCACACCTATGCGGGCTGTGATCTGAACAGCATCTGCGACGGGCTGCTTAACACCATGAATGCGGATCGAGCACAGATGGATGTGCTGATGCAGACGGCGGTTGCCGTGGCCGGCAAGGCATTGCGCACGGAGCAGGAGGATTCGGACTATGTGGTGTCCGGCGAGTCCAACCTGCTGAAGTCCGCAGAAGCCGACAATATCGGTCAGTTGCGCAATCTGTTCGATGCCTTCAGTCACAAGCGCGACATTCTGCACCTGCTGGAGCGCTCCATGAAGGCGGACGGGGTACAGATCTTTATTGGCCGGGAGTCCGGCTTTCAGCCGTTCGAGGACTACTCGCTGATCTCGGCCCCCTACCGGGCAGACAATGGCCCGGTGGGCGTCCTCGCCGTGGTCGGTCCCACTCGTATGGACTACGAAAAGGTCATCCCTACCGTGGATATCACCGCCAAAATCCTCTCGGCGGCCCTAACCCAGCTATAAACCGAATTGATAGTTGATAATGGATAATTGATAACGGCGCGGCCCCGGCTTTATTGATTTCAGGGGGTAAAGGGCTCGAGAGGGCCATGGGCGCGGCTTCCAGGATGCCTATGGCACCAGATCATCCCGCGCGCTATCAATTTCCATTATCAATTGTCCATTGCCCCTCTCCCCCCTTGAATCCTCGCCATCCGCTCCCATATATTTGCCCGCTTTCCTGGAAAAGCCCGGATTGGGATGTGGAGTAGAGAATGAGTGATCAGGAAAAAGACCCTAAAAACGCCGAGCCGCAGGTAGAGACTGCCGAAGAGCAGCAGGCGGCAAAGGAGGCTGAGGCGGCCCAGGCTGATGCCGCGCCAGAAGAGCCCTCAGCGGCACAAGAGCCTTCTACGGAAGAAAAGCTGGCTGAGGCAGAAGTCGAGCTGGCCAAGGTCAAGAAAGCCCTGAGTGAAGCGGATATCCGCGCTCAGGCGGAAATCCAGAATGTGCGCAAGCGCGCCGAGCGCGACGTGCAGCACGCCCGCAAGTTCGCCCTGGAGAAGTTTGCTGGCGATCTGCTGAGCGTGGCGGACAACCTGGAGCGCGGCCTGGCCGCTCTGGATGCTAACGACGACGCCCTGCAAGGTGCCCGTGAAGGTATCGAGCTGACCCTCAAGTCGCTGCTCGATGCGTTTGCCAAGTACAACCTGGAGCAGATCAGCCCGTCTGACGAGCCGTTCAACCCGGAATTGCACGAGGCCATGACCATGGTGCCGGTGCCCAATGTGGAGCCCAACACCGTGATCGACGTGTTGGAGAAGGGCTACCAGCTCAATGGTCGCCTGATCCGCCCGGCCCGCGTCATCGTCAGCAAGGCGGCTGAGTAAAAAGCGGTACTGGCCCCTTGAAACGGCGCGCAGCAGCGCCATATAGATGCCAGACGAATTAACAATTCAACTGCCTGGGTCGCCGAAAGGGGCCCGGCTGGTGTGAAGGAGAACGAGAGATATGGGTAAGATTATCGGTATCGACCTGGGTACGACCAACAGCTGTGTGGCCGTGCTGGAAGGTGATAAAGCCAAGGTTATTGAAAACGCTGAAGGCGCGCGTACTACGCCGTCCATCATCGCCTACACCGACGACAAGGAAACCCTGGTCGGTCAGTCTGCCAAGCGTCAGGCGGTGACCAACCCGGAAAACACCCTGTACGCGGTGAAGCGCCTGATCGGCCGTCGTTTTGACGACAGCGTCGTTCAGAAAGACATCAAGATGGTCCCCTACAAGATCACCAAGGCCGACAATGGCGACGCCTGGGTGGAAGTGAAGGGCGAGAAAATGGCGCCGCCGCAGATCTCTGCGCAGGTGCTGAAGAAAATGAAGAAGACCGCGGAAGATTACCTGGGTGAGGCCGTTACCGAGGCCGTGATCACCGTGCCCGCGTACTTCAACGATTCCCAGCGTCAGGCCACCAAGGATGCCGGTCGCATCGCCGGTCTGGACGTGAAGCGCATTATCAACGAGCCCACCGCGGCCGCCCTGGCCTATGGCCTGGACAAGAAAGGCGGCGACCGCACTATCGCGGTTTACGACCTGGGTGGCGGTACCTTCGACATCTCCATCATCGAGATTGCCGAAGTGGATGGTGAGCACCAGTTTGAAGTGTTGGCCACCAACGGTGACACCTTCCTGGGTGGTGAAGATTTCGACCTGGCGCTGATCAACTTCCTGGCAGATCAGTTCAAGGCAGATTCCGGCATCGACCTGGGCGGCGATCCGCTGGCCATGCAGCGTCTGAAAGAAGCGGCCGAGAAAGCCAAGATCGAGCTGTCCTCCGTCGAGCAGACCGAAGTGAACCTGCCGTACATCACTGCAGACAGCACCGGCCCCAAGCACCTGGTGGTGAAAGTGACCCGTGCCAAGCTGGAATCCCTGGTGGGTGATCTGGTTAGCCGCTCCCTGGAGCCGTGCAAGACTGCACTGACTGATGCGGGCGTAAAAACCGCCGATATCACTGATGTGATTCTGGTGGGTGGTCAGACCCGTATGCCGATGGTGCAGAAGAAAGTCACTGAGTTCTTCGGCAAAGAGCCGCGCAAGGACGTGAACCCGGATGAAGCGGTTGCCATGGGCGCTGCCATTCAGGGTGCGGTACTGAGCGGTGATGTCACCGACGTACTGCTGCTGGACGTGACCCCGCTAACCCTGGGTATTGAAACCATGGGTGGCGTGATGACGCCGCTGATCGAGAAAAACACCACGATTCCGACCAACGCGTCGCAGGTGTTCTCCACGGCGGATGACAACCAGACCGCAGTGACCGTGCATGTACTGCAGGGTGAGCGTAAGCAGGCGGCTCAGAACAAGTCGCTGGGCCAGTTCAACCTGGAAGACATTCCACCGGCCCCGCGCGGTATGCCGCAGATCGAAGTGACCTTCGACATCGACGCCAACGGTATTCTGCACGTGGGCGCGAAAGACAAGGCCACCGGCAAAGAGCAGACCATCCAGATTAAAGCCTCCTCCGGTCTGTCCGACGAGGAAGTGGAACAGATGGTGCAGGACGCCGAAGCTCACGCGGACGAAGACAAGAAGTTCGAAGAGCTGGTGCAGACCCGCAACCAGGCGGATCACTTGGTGCACGCCACCAAGAAGACTCTGGAAGAAGCCGGTGACAAGGCCACCGACGAAGAGAAGGAAGCCATCACCAAGGCCGCTGACGAGCTGGAAGAAGCCGCCAAGGGCAGCGACAAGGACGACATCGACGCCAAGATCAAGGCGCTGTCTGAAGTGTCTGCGCCGTTGGCCGAGAAGCTCTACGCCGAACAGGCGCAACAGGCTGAAGGCGCGGCTGATGCCGGCGCGGGTGCCGAGCAGCAGAAAGCGTCCGGTGATGACGTAGTCGACGCCGAGTTTGAAGAAGTGGACGACGACAAGAAGAAGTAAATCGTCGGACATCCCGGTGCCGCGCTAAGGCGCGGTAGCCGGGAGATCCGCGCAACTTCTTTATTGCCGGCGCCTTGCCGGCGTTTTTGTGTGACGGGACTGATTCAAAAAGGCCCACTATGTCCAAGCGTGATTATTACGAAGTGCTGGGAGCATCAAAAGATGCCAGCCAGCAGGATCTGAAAAAGGCCTATCGGCGCCTTGCCATGAAATACCATCCGGATCGCAATCCGGATGACCAGGAAGCCTTGGCCAAGTTCAAGGAAGCCAAGGAAGCCTACGAAGTGCTCTCCGATGAGCAGAAGCGTGCTGCCTACGACCAGTTCGGCCATGCCGGCGTAGATGGTCAGGCGGGCGGCGGCGGAGCCGGTGGCTTCGGCGGTGGCGGTTTTGGTGACATCTTCGGCGATATTTTCGGCGATATCTTTGGTGGCGGCGGTGGTGGTCGCCGTGGCCCGGCCCGCGGTGCCGACCTGCGTTATACCCTGGAGCTGTCTCTTGAGCAGGCCGTGCGTGGCTGCGACGAGAAAATCCGCGTGCCCACCTGGGATAGCTGTGAAGTCTGCCATGGCAGTGGTGCCAAGGAAGGCTCTCAGCCGGTGGCCTGTAACACCTGTGGCGGCATGGGCCAGGTGCGCATGCAGCAAGGTTTCTTCACCGTGCAGCAGGCCTGTCCTACCTGTAAGGGCGAAGGACGTGTCATCAAGAATCCCTGCACCAGTTGTGGTGGTCAGGGCCGGGTGCAAAACACCAAGACCCTGTCGGTGAAAATCCCGCCGGGTGTGGATACCGGTGACCGCATCCGCCTGGCCGGCGAAGGCGAAGCGGGTATGCATGGCGCCCCCGCCGGCGACCTGTATGTGCAGGTGGCGGTGCGCGAGCACGACATCTTCCAGCGTGATGGCGCCAACCTGTTCTGCGAAGTGCCGATCAGTTTTGTCGATGCCAGCCTGGGCGGCGAGCTCGATGTGCCGACCCTGAATGGCAAGGTGAAACTGAAAGTGCCCGCGGAAACCCAGAGCGGCAAACTGTTCCGCTTGCGCGGCAAGGGGGTAACCCCGGTACGCGGTGGCGGTCCGGGTGATCTGCTCTGCAAGGTGGTGATCGAAACGCCGGTGAAACTGTCCGGTGAACAGAAAGACTTGCTGCGTAAATTCCAGGAGTCCCTGGAAAGCGGTGGCAATCGTCACAACCCGCGCAAGAGCAGCTGGTTTGAAGGGGTGAAGCGTTTCTTCGACGCTAAATAACCTCTGAGCCCAGCGTCATCCAAAGAAGCCCGGTGCATATTGCCCGGGCTTTTTTGTGTTTATCAGCCGATAGTCTGAAATTTGGCCACTGGCGTTGCCGCTTTAACATCGCCTGCGATATTGTGCATAAAAACAACAATAACAGAGGTAATCATGACCACGCGGCGACTGGCAGGGATGCTGGGGGGTATGTTGTGTTGTCTTCCCCTTTCTTTATATGCGGGGCCTGTGGATCAGGCTCACGAGCGGGCACGTGCCACCTTTGCCCAGAAGGCGCCGTTGGAGCTGGATGCGCAGGTGCTGGACACGCCCTGGGTGCCGGCGCCGTTTGAGGCGTCTTCCTATACCTACACCTATGATGACATTCGCCAGTCCTGGCCCGACTTTATGCGGGGCCTGCGGATACCGTTTCCGTCGCCGGACTATCTGGAGGCGCGCTATCAGCGTTTCCCTTCCCTTTATCGTGATCTGCATTACCAGGATGAGAATTGGGAGCAGCACAGCCGTAATGTGCTGGAGGTGTGGCAGGCCTTTTTCCGTGGGGACTTCCGCCATGCCCGTGAGCTTGGCAAGCGCTATGGCGGCTATGCCCGGGTGCCGGGGCTGGTAGCGCAGATTATTTATGCCACTTATCTGGCGCCGAGCCACACTCAAAAGCAGCAGCTGCTGCAGGAGGCCATTAACGAGATGGCCTGGTTTGGTGAGCAGGTGGCAATTCTGCCGAGCGAGAAGGGCCTGACGGCGGATTACTGCATGCTGCGTCTCGGCTTTGGCTATGCGGTGGCGCGCTTGGCGGAGGATGAGTCGGTGCCGGCCACCCTGCAACGCAACTATGCGGCCATGGTGATTAATGCGGCCACCGAGATTCTGGCGGTGGAGCCGGAGCATCCGTTAGCGCTGTCACTGAGCGCGGCCTTTGAGGCCAATGTGCTGCGCCGGGTGGGCAAGGCGGCGGGCAGGCTGACCCTGGCGGCAGACAGTGAGGATGCCACGCAACCTTTTGAGACATCGCTGGTGGCGGTGCCGGATCTGGCGATTGTTCGCTATGAGTATGCCAACAGTCTGCTTTATACCTATCAGGAGGCATCGGCGGAGCAGGCGCTGGCGCAATTGCAGGCGGCGGCCGACATGCCGGCGCGCTTTGCCATGGAGTGGCTGGATCGGGCCTATGCCCGCAAGCGGCTGCAGGAAGTGCAGGCCTGGCGTGACAGTGGCATGAGCTTCAAGCGGTTTGACCGCAAGCGGCGCAAGTTCATGCGCAAGGAGAACATCAATCTCTACGCGGTGACCCGGCCGCCCTTTCTGGTAGACTAGCGGCCTTCAATCGTTTTGCTGTGGTGGGGCTCAAAGGGCGCCTGCCACGGTGCCATTTCCAAGGAAGTAGCATGAAAGTAGGCATTATCGGTGCGGCCGGTCGCATGGGCCGGATTCTGATCGAGGCCACTCTGGCCAACCCGGATACCACTCTGGCAGCGGCGGTGGACGTGCCCGGTTCCAGCCTGATCGGTGCCGATGCCGGTGAGCTGGTGGGGCAGGGTGCCAGTGGTGTGATGCTGGCGGATGACCTGGGCAAGGTGGTCAACGATGCCGATGTGTTTATCGATTTCACCGTGCCGGAGGCCACTGCCCGCAATGTGGAAGTGTGCCGTGCTGCGGGTACCAAGCTGGTGATCGGTACCACCGGGCTGGATGACGACCAGAAGGCCGCCCTGCGCACCGCCAGTGAAGACATCGCGATCTGTTTTGCGCCCAACTACTCCATCGGCGTGAATCTGTGCTTCAAGCTGCTGGAAACCGCCGCTCGGGTGATGGCGGAAGAGGCCGATATCGAGGTGATTGAGGCCCATCACCGTCACAAGATCGATGCACCCTCCGGCACCGCCCTGCGTATGGGGGAGGTGGTGGCGCAGACCCTGGGGCGCGACCTGAACGAATGCGCCGTCTATGGGCGTGAGGGCCGTACCGGTGAGCGCGATCGCCAGACCATCGGTTTCGAGACCATTCGTGCCGGGGATATTGTCGGCGATCACACCGTCATGTTCGCCGCAGACGGCGAGCGGGTGGAAATCACCCACAAGGCTTCCAGCCGTATGGCCTTTGGCCGCGGGGCGGTAAGGGCTGCGGCCTGGCTGGCAACCCACGATAAGGGATTGTTCGACATGCAGGATGTGCTTGGCCTGGCGGGTGAAAGCGCCGGCTGGGGCAAGGCCTGAAAAAGCCGGCGGGCTGCCAGCGGTCGGTTGCACCGAGCAAAGGGTGACATTTGCCCGCTGAGGCCCTAAAATAGCGCGCAGCCCGTGATGGGCGTGCGGGGCACTGATGACGAATTTCATGAAAAAGCGAGGTGGAGCAATCCATCTCGCTTTTTTGCGAATGTGCCCTGCCGCATATCTCCCTATATTCTTACCAGCCTGGAGGTTGCGTTGACGGTTCCCGCCATTCTCGCTCTTGAAGACGGAAGCATCTTTCGGGGTGTTGCTATCGGTGCCACGGGTCAGACCGTGGGTGAAGTGGTGTTCAACACTGCTATGACCGGCTACCAGGAGATCCTGACGGATCCCTCCTACGCCAAACAGATTGTGACCCTGACCTATCCGCATATCGGTAACACCGGTGTGACGCCCGAGGACGAAGAGTCCGCCCAGATCTGGGCGTCCGGCCTGGTGATTCGCGATCTGGCCATGACGGTCAGCAACTGGCGTAGCCAGCAGTCCCTGCCGGACTACCTGCGCGATAACAATATCGTGGCCATTGCGGAGATCGATACCCGCCGCCTGACCCGCATCCTGCGCGACAAGGGTGCCCAGAACGGCTGCATCATTGCCGGCGATAACCTGGATGAGGCCAAGGCACTGGAAGCGGCCAAGGGCTTCCCGGGTCTGAAGGGCATGGATCTGGCGAAGGAAGTCACCGTCAGTGAAGCCTATAGCTGGACCGAGTCCACCTGGGATCTGGAGAAGGGTCACACTGAGGGCGTCGACAGCCGCTTCCATGTGGTGGCCTACGATTACGGCGTCAAGCGCAACATTCTGCGCATGCTGGTCGAGCGTGGCTGCAAGCTCACGGTGGTGCCGGCGCAAACCCCGGCCGCTGACGTGCTGGCCATAAATCCCGATGGCATCTTCCTGTCCAACGGCCCGGGTGACCCGGAGCCCTGTGACTACGCCATCGAGGCCATCAAGGAGATCGTTGCCACCGGCAAGCCGGTGTTCGGTATCTGCCTGGGCCATCAGTTGCTGGCGCTGGCCAGCGGGGCGAAAACCATGAAGATGGGCACCGGCCACCACGGTGCCAACCACCCGGTGAAAACCCTGGCCGACGACACGGTGATGATTACCAGTCAGAACCATGGTTTTGCCGTGGATATGGACTCCCTGCCGGAGACTCTTAAGGTCACCCATGTGTCCCTCTTCGATGGCACTTTGCAGGGCATTCATCGCACCGATGTGCCGGCGTTCAGCTTCCAGGGTCACCCGGAAGCCAGCCCGGGCCCGCGAGATTGCGCGCCGCTGTTCGATCATTTCATCGAACTGATGGAAGCGAAGAGCCAAAAGTAAGCCAGAGCCAGACCCGGCATCGCCGGGTCCCTGATGCAGCCATTTACGTCTGACGGTTAGTGAACTATGCCGAAAAGAACTGACATACAAAGCATTCTCATCATTGGCGCTGGCCCGATTGTCATCGGCCAGGCCTGTGAGTTTGACTACTCCGGTGCCCAGGCCTGCAAGGCCCTGCGTGAAGAGGGTTTCCGGGTCATCCTGGTGAACTCTAATCCGGCCACCATCATGACCGACCCGGCCATGGCCGATGCGACCTACATCGAGCCGATTACCTGGCAAACCGTGGCCAAGATCATCGAGAAGGAGCGTCCGGACGCCCTGCTGCCCACCATGGGCGGACAGACCGCCCTGAATTGCGCGCTGGATCTGGACAAGCACGGCGTGCTGGCCGAGTTCGGTGTGGAAATGATCGGCGCCACCCAGGATGCCATCGACAAGGCGGAAGATCGGCACCGTTTCGACCAGGCCATGAAGGCCATTGGTCTGGAGTGCCCGCGCTCTGCCATCGCCCACAACATGGAAGAGGCCAATGCGGCCCTGGAAGATCTGGGCTTTCCCTGCATTATCCGGCCCAGTTTCACCATGGGCGGTTCCGGTGGCGGTGTTGCCTATAATCGGGAAGAGTTTGAAGAGATCTGCCAGCGCGGTCTGGACCTGTCGCCCACCAACGAGCTGTTGATCGACGAGTCCCTGCTGGGCTGGAAAGAGTACGAGATGGAAGTGGTCCGCGACAAAAAGGACAACTGCATCATCGTCTGCTCCATCGAGAACTTCGATCCCATGGGTGTGCACACCGGTGACTCCATTACCGTGGCCCCGGCGCAGACGCTCACCGATAAAGAGTTCCAGATCATGCGTGACGCCTCTCTGGCGGTACTGCGCGAGATCGGTGTGGAAACCGGCGGGTCCAACGTGCAGTTCGGGGTCAACCCGGACAACGGCCGCATGGTGGTGATCGAAATGAACCCGCGGGTAAGCCGCTCCTCGGCGCTGGCCTCCAAGGCCACCGGTTTCCCGATCGCCAAGGTGGCCGCCAAGCTGGCGGTGGGTTACACCCTGGACGAGCTGCAGAACGAAATTACCGGCGGCAAGACTCCGGCCTCCTTCGAGCCCTCCATTGATTACGTGGTTACCAAGATTCCGCGCTTCAACTTCGAGAAGTTCGCTGAAGCAGACGCCGTCTTGACCACTCAGATGAAGTCCGTAGGCGAAGTGATGGCCATCGGCCGTAACTTCCAGGAATCCGTTCAGAAGGCATTGCGTGGCCTGGAAACCGATTCCGTCGGCTTTGATCCCAGTGTGGATCCGGCTTCACCGGATGCCCGCGAGCAGGTGGCCCAGTTGCTGGCCACTCCGGGTCCGGAGCGGATCTGGATTGTCGGGGATGCGTTCCGTGTCGGTATGACCGTGGATGACATCTTCAATATCACCAAAATTGATCACTGGTACCTGGTGCAGATCGAAGACCTGGTGCGCACCGAGCAGCAGCTGGCGGCCACCACCTTTAGCGATCTGACCCGCGACAGCCTGTATGCGCTCAAGCGCAAGGGCTTTTCCGATGCCCGCCTGGCACAGCTGCTGGGCGTCAAGGAATCCGACGTGCGCGGCAAGCGTGACGAGTTCGGCGTACAACCGATCTACAAGCGGGTGGACACCTGTGCGGCGGAATTTTCCACCGATACCGCCTACATGTACTCCAGCTATGATGAAGAGTGCGAGTCCAACCCGTCCGACCGTGACAAGATCATGGTGATCGGCGGTGGCCCCAACCGGATTGGTCAGGGCATCGAGTTCGATTACTGCTGTGTGCACGCCGCCTTCGCCATGAAGGACGACGGTTACGAGACCATCATGGTCAACTGTAACCCGGAAACCGTGTCCACCGATTACGACACGTCTGATCGCCTGTACTTCGAGCCGGTGACGCTGGAAGACGTGCTGGCCATCGTCGCCAAGGAAAAGCCCAAGGGTGTGATCGTGCAGTATGGCGGCCAGACGCCGCTGAAACTGGCGCGCGCCCTGCAGGCCGCCGGCGTGCCGATTATCGGTACCCCGCCGGATGCCATCGACGAGGCGGAAGACCGCGAGCGCTTCCAGCTGATGGTTAACAAGCTTGGTCTCAAGCAGCCGCCCAACCGTACTGCCCGCTCCATGGAAGACGGTGTGCGTCTGGCGGAAGAAATCGGTTACCCGCTGGTAGTGCGTCCCTCCTATGTACTGGGTGGTCGCGCCATGGAAATCGTTTACAGCGAGGCCGAGCTGCGTAACTACATGATGAACGCGGTGTCCGTGTCCAACGACTCGCCGGTATTGCTGGACCGTTTCCTGGATGACGCCATCGAAGTGGATGTGGATGCGGTCTGTGACGGCACCGATGTGGTTATCGGCGGCATCATGCAACATATCGAGCAGGCCGGTGTTCACTCCGGTGACTCCGCCTGTTCCCTGCCGCCGTATTCCCTGGGTGAAGAGGTGCAGAATGTGATGCGCCAGCAGGCGGCAGACATGGCGCTGGAGCTGGGCGTGATCGGCTTGATGAATGTGCAGTTCGCGGTCAAGAGCGGCGAGGTGTATGTTCTGGAAGTGAATCCCCGTGCATCACGGACCGTGCCTTACGTGTCCAAGTGCATCGGTGTGTCCCTGGCCAAGGTAGCGGCTCGCTGCATGGCGGGTACCAGCCTCAAGGAACAGGGCTTCACTCAGGAAATCAAACCGCAGCATTACTTCGTGAAGGAAGCGGTGTTCCCGTTCGCCAAATTCCCGAAAGTAGATCCCATCCTCGGCCCGGAAATGAAATCCACCGGGGAGGTAATGGGTGTCGGCGCTACCTTTGCCGAAGCGTTTGGCAAGGCGTCTCTGGGCGCGGGCGAAGCCCTGCCGGAGAAGGGAACTGCCTTTATTTCGGTGCGTGAAGTGGACAAGTCGGCAGCTATCGAGGTGGCGCGCATGCTGATCGAGCGTGGCTTCAATCTGGTGGCCACTCGCGGTACCGCCAAGGTAATTGCCGACGCCGGTCTGGATGTGAAAGTGGTCAACAAGGTGCTGGAGGGGCGTCCGCACATTGTGGACATGATCAAGAACGACGAGGTTGCCCTGATCGTGAACACCACTGAGGGCAAGCAGGCGATCCGTGATTCCTTTGCGATTCGCCGCTCTGCTCTGCAGCACCGGGTGTTTTACACCACCACAATCACCGCCGCCCACGCGGTGTGTCAGGCGCTGGGAATCAGCGGCGAGCCCACGGTTCGGCGCCTGCAGGATTTGCACGCACAAATGCAGTAAATCGTCCCATGGGGCGCTCGGAGCCGAGTGCTCCGGGCGGTTTTCATGGATTAGACGAGGATGACTATGCAACGCATACCGATGACCGCCAAGGGTGCAAAGGCCCTGCGCGAAGAGCTGGAAAAGCTGAAAAGAGAAGATCGTCCGCGCATTACCGCAGCCATTGCCGAGGCCCGCGAGCACGGTGATCTGAAGGAAAATGCGGAATACCACGCGGCTCGCGAGCAGCAGGGTTTTTGTGAGGGGCGCATCAACGAGATCGAGTCCAAGCTCGGCGCGGCCCAGATCATTGATATCACTGAGCTGACGCATACCGGCAAGGTGATTTTTGGCGTTACCGTGACCATCATCGATGTGGATACCGACGAACAGAAGGTGTACCAGATCGTGGGTGACGATGAAGCCAACATCAAGCAGGGCAAGCTGAGCGTCAATTCCCCCATCGCCCGTGGTCTGATCGGTCGTGAAGAAGGGGATGTGGTGCAGATCGATACCCCTGGTGGTACCCGGGAGTATGAGGTCGACAAGGTCGAGCACATCTGAGTTGCAAGGCAAAAGAAAAGGCGACGTTAAACGTCGCCTTTTTTATGTGCTCTGTGTGAAATCAGCCGATGGCATTCACGCGTCCTGATAACGCAGGATGTTGGATAATTTCGGGTTCGGCTTCTGCGCAGGCCGGTAGAGTAGCGCGATGTTGCCGATGCGCTGAATCAGCTCGGCGCTGCCTTTGTCGCTTAGGGCCTGAACGATGGCTGCCCGGTCATCGCGGGTTTCTGCATTGACCTTCACCTTGATCAGTTCGTGGTCTTCCAGGCGCAGGTTGAGCTCCTCGACGAAGGTCTCGGTGAGGCCCTTGCCGCCGAAGATCAGTACGGGTTTGAGGTGGTGGCCAATACGGCGCAGCCGTTTGATGTCCTGTTGAGATAGCGGCACGGTGTGGCTCCAGAGCTGCAGGGTGTCGCCAGCAGGGCAACACAAAATGAGGGAATGTCCGGGCTGTCCCGGCGATGGGCGTATTCTACGGGTTAGCAGGGTGAAAAGCAGCCGTTAAGCAAGGCAGCGGCAAAGCGGATTGAAGAGGTGATCTCTGATGGCGAAATCGAGCCGTTCCAAAACCAGCAAGGCCTGGCTCAAGGAGCATTTCAGCGACCAGTGGGTGGCAAAGGCCCAGGCAGAGGGTTATCGCTCCCGTGCCAGTTTCAAACTGCTGGAGATGAACGAGAAAGACCGCCTGTTCCGGCCCGGCATGACAGTGCTGGATCTGGGGGCTGCGCCGGGTGGCTGGTCCCAGGTGGCGGGCCGGCTGATGGGTTCACACGGCACTGTCATCGCCAGCGATATCCTGCCCATGGATGCCCTGCCGGATGTGGCCTTTATTGAAGGGGATTTTCGCGAAGACGCCATCTATGAGCAAATCCTTGCGGCGCTTGGGGATCGCAAGGCAGACCTTGTAATGTCCGACATGGCCCCCAATATGAGTGGTAACAAGGGCGTGGATCAGCCGCGGGCCATGTATCTGGCCGAACTGGCACTGGATATGGCCGAGCGGGTGCTGGAACCGGATGGCCAGTTTCTGGTCAAGGTATTCCAGGGTGAGGGGTTTGATGAGTACCGGCAGCTGCTGTTGCAGCGTTTTCACCGGGTAGTCAGCCGCAAGCCGGCCGCCAGCCGTGCCCGTTCTACTGAGGTGTATCAGCTGGCCAGTGGTCTGAAATGAGCTGTAAAAAAGCCGTGAAATGGCGCTTTTGCTGTCCGAACCGGCATTACGCAGGGTTCGGCAAATGGTGTAAGGTGTAAGTTCGTTAGTGTGCGCGTGAAGCGCCCGGAATTGATCGAGGTCTCCCTTGAACGACATGACCAAGAATATTGTGCTGTGGCTGGTTATTGCCGGCGTACTTTACGTGGTGGCATCCAGCATCAGCACTCAGCCTGCTTCAACCAGTATCCCCTACTCGGATTTTATTTCTCGGGTAGAGAGTGGTGACGTGCAGGAAGCCAAGATCGGCGAAAGCGCGATCACTGGCACCTACAAGGATGGCAGCCAGTTCAAGACGGTGAAACCGCCGACACTGGATACCAACCTGATGCCTACGCTGATCCAGAACAAGGTGAATGTGGTAGGTGTGGAGCCCGAGCGTCAGGGTTTCCTGATGCAGTTGTTCCTGTCGGTACTGCCGATCCTGATTATTCTGGCGATCTTCATCTTCTTCATGCGCCAGATGCAGGGTGGTGGTAAAGGCGGCGGCGGGCCGATGACCTTCGGCAAGTCCAAGGCCAAGCTGCTCGGCGAAGACCAGATCAAGACCACCTTTGCCGATGTGGCAGGGGTGGAAGAAGCCAAGGAAGAAGTGCAGGAGCTGGTCGAGTTTCTGCGTGATCCGGCGAAATTCCAGCGCCTGGGCGGCAAGATTCCCCGCGGCGTGCTGATGGTCGGTTCGCCCGGTACGGGTAAAACCCTGCTGGCCAAGGCCATTGCGGGGGAGGCCAAGGTGCCTTTCTTCAGCATTTCCGGCTCTGACTTTGTGGAAATGTTTGTGGGTGTTGGTGCCAGCCGTGTCCGTGACATGTTTGAGCAGGCCAAAAAGCATTCTCCCTGCATCATCTTCATCGATGAGATTGATGCGGTGGGCCGTTCCCGTGGCGCCGGTGTCGGTGGCGGCCACGATGAGCGTGAACAAACCTTGAACCAGCTGCTGGTGGAAATGGACGGGTTTGATGGCAATGAAGGCATCATCGTCATCGCTGCCACCAACCGCCCCGACGTGCTGGATCCGGCGCTGCTGCGCCCGGGTCGTTTCGACCGCCAGGTAACTGTGCCATTGCCGGATATCCGTGGTCGCGAGCACGTACTCAAGGTTCATATGCGCCAGGTGCCAATCTCTGAAGACGTGGATCCCAGCGTGATTGCCCGCGGCACCCCCGGTTTCTCCGGTGCAGATCTTGCCAATCTGGTCAACGAAGCGGCGCTGTTTGCTGCCCGTGCCAACAAGCGCATGGTGTCCATGGAGGAGTTCGAGAAAGCCAAGGACAAGATCCTCATGGGCGCGGAACGTCGCTCCATGGTGATGAGCGAGAAAGAGAAGCTGAACACGGCTTATCACGAGGCGGGTCACGCCATTGTTGGCCGTCTGGTGCCCGAGCATGACCCGGTCTACAAGGTGAGCATCATTCCGCGCGGTCGTGCGCTGGGTGTGACCATGTATTTGCCAGAAGAAGATCGATATTCCCAGTCCAAACGCGGTCTGGAATCCTCCATCTGTTCGCTCTACGGCGGGCGTCTGGCGGAGGAAATGACGTTGGGCTTTGATGGCGTGACCACTGGTGCCTCCAATGATATCGAGCGTGCTACCAAGCTGGCTCGTGCCATGGTGACCAAGTGGGGTCTGAGCGAGAAGCTGGGGCCGCTGGCCTACGAGGAAGAAGAGGGTGAGGTCTTCCTGGGCAAACAGATGTCCCAGCGCAAGAGCATGTCCGAGCAGACCGCCGAAGAGATTGACCGTGAAGTGCGGGCGATCATCGACAGCTGCTATGGTCGCGCCAAGCAGATTCTTGAGGACAACCGAGACAAGCTGGATCTGATGGCGGAAGCGTTGATGCAGTACGAAACCATCGACGCCAACCAGATCGAGGACATTATGACCGGCCATAAGCCGCGCCCGCCGAAAGACTGGCGTGATCAGGGTCCAGGGAATGGTACCGCTGCCAGCGGTGACAAGGAGCCGGGCGATGATGCCATCGGCGGACCTGCCAATACCCATTGATCCCTCTGATCCATGATTGAAACGCTGACCTGTGGGGCGCGGACACTAAACCTGTCCGCGCCTGTCGTTATGGGGATACTCAACGTAACCCCTGACTCCTTTTCCGATGGTGGCCGCTTTACCGAGCGGGATGCCGCCCTTCGCCAGGCCGAGCAGATGCTGGTGGACGGGGCGGCCATCATTGATGTGGGTGGCGAGTCTACACGCCCCGGCGCAGCGCCGGTTTCCGAACAGCAGGAGCTGGACCGGGTGGTCCCGGTGGTGGAGGCGCTGACGGGTGAGCTCGGCGCCCTGGTGTCCGTGGATACCAGCACTGCGGCAGTGATCCGTGATGCTGCTGCTGCCGGTGCCGGCATGATCAATGATGTGCGCGCCCTGCGCCGCCCCGGCGCGCTGGAGGCTGCGGCAGCCAGCGAATTACCGGTCTGTCTGATGCATATGCTGGGTGAGCCCGGCAACATGCAGGATGATCCCCGTTATGGGGATGTTACCGCCGACGTGATCGATTTTCTGCGTCAGCGTGTCGCCGCCTGCGAGCAGGTTGGCATTCCCCGTGAGCGACTTCTTGTCGATCCGGGCTTTGGCTTTGCCAAGACCGTGGCGCACAATCTTACCTTAATGAATGAAATGGCCGCGTTGCAGGAACTGGCGCTGCCGGTCCTGATTGGTATTTCGCGCAAGTCCTTGTTTGGCAAGCTGCTGGACCGGGACGTGAGTGAGCGATTGCCGGCCAGTCTGGCGGCGGCGGCCATCTGTATTGAACGCGGAGCAAAGATTGTCCGTGCCCATGATGTGAGGGAAACCGTGGATGTGGTGCGTTTCGCCCACGCCGTGAGGCAGTCAGGCGACAGTCATCGTATAAAATAACCGCACAAGGAGTAGTCATGGCGCGTAAGTATTTCGGGACGGATGGCGTGCGAGGCACGGTGGGGGAATTCCCCATTACCCCGGATTTCGTGCTCAAGCTGGGCTGGGCGGCCGGCAAGGTGCTTGCCGCCCATGGTGGCAGCAAGATTCTGATCGGCAAAGACACCCGTATCTCCGGCTACATGTTTGAATCGGCCCTGGAGGCCGGCATTTCTGCCGCCGGTGTCGATGTGCGCCTGCTCGGGCCCCTGCCAACACCGGGTATTGCCTACCTGACCCGCACTCTGTCGGCCCAGGCCGGGATCGTTATTTCCGCTTCTCATAATGCCTATACCGATAATGGCATCAAATTCTTCGGGGCGGATGGGCGCAAGCTCAATGATGAGATTGAGCTGGAAATCGAGCGCCTGCTGGACGAAGACATGTCCGTGGTCGCCACTGACCAGATCGGCAAGGTACGTCGCATCGATGATGCCCGTGGCCGTTATATCGAATTCTGCAAGAGCACCGTGCCGGGTCTGAATCTGAGTGGCATGAAGATCGTGGTCGATACCGCCAACGGCGCGGCGTACCACATCGCGCCGGATGTGTTCGAGGAGCTGGGGGCCGAAGTGGTGGCCATGGCCAATACTCCGGACGGTTTCAATATCAACCGTGATTGTGGTTCCACCCATCCGGAAAAGCTGCAGCAGCGAGTACTGGACGAAAAGGCGGATCTGGGGGTTGCCCTGGACGGTGATGCGGACCGGCTGATCATGGTCGATCATACCGGCAAGCTGGTGGATGGTGACCAGCTGCTGTTCGTGGTGGCCCGGGATCGCAAGGAAAGCGGGGCGGACATGCCCGGTGTGGTCGGCACCCTGATGTCTAACTTCGGTTTGGAGCTGGCACTGCAGGCGCAGGGTATCGAGTTCGTTCGCGCCAAGGTGGGTGACCGCTATGTGATGGAGCAGCTCGATCAACGTGGCTGGCTGATCGGCGGCGAATCCTCAGGCCATCTGGTCTGTCTCGATTGTACCTCTACCGGCGATGGCACAGTCTCTGCCCTGCAGGTGCTGGCGGCGCTATCCCGCCGTGACCAGAGTCTGGCGGATGCATTGGCGGATGTAGCGTTGTTGCCGCAGACCATGATCAATGTGCGCGGCTCCAGCCGTGACGGTTTTATGGATAAGGCAGAAGTGAAGGCTGCCATGGCAGGCGTGGAAGACAAGCTGGGCGGCAATGGCCGGATTCTGCTGCGGCCCTCCGGTACCGAGCCACTGGTGCGGGTGATGATCGAGGGCAAGGATGCGGATCAGGTGGCTAGCCTGTGCCGGGAACTGGCCGATGTGGTGGAAAAGGCGATTGCCTGATAACGCTGGCTGCCTGGCGCCGGACGTGGGGATGGCAAACGTCATACTCCGTCAGGCGTCAGGCATTTTTATATCCAAGGAATAACAGATGAAATCAAGAACACCGCTGGTTGCCGGCAACTGGAAAATGAACGGACGGCAGGATTTGCTAGCCGAGATGGCGCAAGTTTTGGCTGGCTATGACGGTGCGGCGGAGGTGGTGATCTGTCCGCCTTATCCTTATCTGGCAGCGGCGAGATCCGTTTTGCCGGCGACCATTGGTGTGGGCGGGCAGAATCTGAGCGATCAGGATGATGGTGCTTTCACCGGGGAGGTGTCCGCTCCGATGCTGGCGGAGGTGGGTTGTGGCTACGTGATTATTGGCCACTCCGAGCGTCGCGCGCTGTATGAAGAGACTGATGCGCTGATCGCCGCCAAGTTTTCCCGGGCTCAGGCTGCCGGCCTTGTGCCAATCCTCTGTGTGGGTGAAACCCTTGAAGAGCGTGAGGCTGGTGATACCGAAGCCGTGGTGTGCGGGCAGCTGCAGGCCGTCGTGGATGCGGTGGGTATTGCCGCTTTCGACAGAGCGGTAGTGGCGTATGAGCCGGTATGGGCTATCGGCACCGGCAGAACCGCCAGCCCGGAACAGGCCCAGGAAGTACATGCTTCCCTGCGGAAGTCTCTGGCCCAAAACGATAAGGATATCGCTGAATCGCTGTGCTTGCTTTACGGCGGCAGTGTAAAGGCGGATAATGCCGCCCTTCTGTTTGCCCAGTCAGACATCGATGGGGGTCTGATAGGCGGGGCATCGTTAACAGCCGACAGTTTTATTGCTATCTGTCAGGCGGCGGAATAATAGAGTCATTATGGATATTGTTGTTCATGTAGTGCATGTGCTGGCGGCCCTTGGCCTGATTGGGCTGGTGCTGATCCAGCACGGTAAGGGTGCCGATGCCGGCGCTTCTTTCGGTGGTGGCGGTTCCCAGACTGTATTTGGCAGTGCCGGGTCGGCTAACTTTCTGACTCGCGCCACGGCGATGCTGGCGGTGGTGTTCTTCATCACCAGCATGGGACTGGCCTGGATGGCTCGTCAGGAAGCTGAGGGCGTGCGCAGTTTCCTGCCGGAACTGGAAACCCTCGAGCAGCAGGAAGATGATGTGCCGGCTGCTCCGGCGGATTCCGACGTGCCAGCGACCATGTCTGAAGTGCCGGTTGCATCCGATGATGCTCCGGCACAAAAAGAGGTTTCAGATGTGCCGCAAGCTGGGGTAGAATCCCCGGCCCCGGCTGAAGTGCCTCAGTCGGAGCAGTAACGAAAGCGTTCTTTGCCGAAGTGGTGGAATTGGTAGACACGCTATCTTGAGGGGGTAGTGAGCTTCGCTCGTGCCGGTTCAAGTCCGGCCTTCGGCACCAATTTGGAAATGAGATCCGCTGGCGGATCTCGGTGTAACCCGGTCTGGTGGTGCTAACTCTCCGATCGGGCGCGATGAAAGTGGTTTTTCATCGCTCCATGGCATGGCGCAACGTGGTTTTTTTGTGGCGCTTTCCGGTTGATTTCTGCGGCGACGAGCAGCAGAGAGCAGTCCCGGCAGCGCAGATGCCATGGTGTTTGCGGGCGCAGTCTGGAGTTCGCTCCCGGTCGTGCTAAGGCAGCGAAAAGTAAATGTTTTTTTCGCGATTGCCTTGACAGAGTGAGCGCCTCTAAGTACTATTTGCGCTCGATATTTGAGGCGGGTTGAACGCTTGGATTAGCAAGATTCAACCAGCTGGAACCGAAAAGATTTACACTCACCAGAATGTAAATCGAGTGCCGAGGGGCGCTAAAGGTTCAACGGTTTTATTGCGGGGTGGAGCAGTCTGGTAGCTCGTCGGGCTCATAACCCGAAGGTCGTAGGTTCAAATCCTGCCCCCGCTACCACTTAGAGGAATCAGTCAAGGCTGGTTCAAAGCGGACAAAAGGCCCCTCTAGCAGGGGCCTTTTGTTATCCGCAGCAGTGGAATGGGCGGTGGATGTGCGGTCGATTGCATGGCTTCCTTGCAGTCACTGTAATGTCCCCAGGCCCATTTTTTGTTTGTACTGTCGGAAAGGACATGTCGAAACGCGTAGAACAATTAACGGAGCTGCTGGCTCCGGTCGTTGAAGACTTGGGCTTCGTGCTTTGGGGTATTGAACATATCCAGGGGCGCGGGGCTGTTTTGCGTGTGTATATCGACCATGAAGACGGTATTTCGGTAGATAATTGCGCGGCGGTGAGTCACGAAGTCAGCGGCGTGCTGGATGTGGAAGATCCAATTCCCGGCGAATATAACCTGGAAGTGTCCTCGCCGGGCATGGATCGGCCCATGTTTGATATTGCGCAATATGCCGACTACATCGGTGAAGACGTTCAGCTGAAGTTGCTGGCGCCGGTGTCTGGCAAGCGTAAAATGACGGCGGCCATTGTGGCCGTGGATGGCGAAACGCTGGTGGTGGAGCTTGATGGCGACACCCTGCGTATTCCTTACAGTCAGGTAGATCGTGCCCGGTTGCAGCCTCGCTTCGACTGAGCACGCCCTGAAGAACTTTGTCTTTGTAAAGGCCTGGCCATGAACAAAGAGATCCTGCTGGTAGCGGAAACCGTATCAAACGAAAAAGGCGTCAGCCGTGACGTGATTTTCGAGGCCATCGAGCTTGCTCTGGCGGCCGCTACCAAAAAACGCTTTAAGGAAGAAGACGTGGAAATTCGCGTGGATATCGACCGGGTATCCGGCGATTCTCGCACCTTCCGCGTATGGCACGTGGTGCCCGATGAAGAGCTTTACGAATTCGGTAAGCAGCTGACCCTCGATGAAGCCCATGAACAGGATACGTCGCTGCAGATCGGCGACACCTGGGAAGAGGAAATCGAATCCGAAGCCTTTGGTCGTATCGGTGCCCAGACAGCCAAGCAGGTCATCGTGCAGAAAGTGCGCGAAGCCGAGCGTCGCCAGATCATCGAAGAATATCGTGATCGCATTGGTGAGCTGATCAGCGGCATCGTCAAGAAAGCCAGCCGGGATTCCATCGTTCTGGATCTGGGCGGCAACGCGGAAGCGCTGATCACCCGTGAGCACATGATTCCCCGCGAAGCGGTGCGTCAGAATGACCGGATTCGCGCTTACTTGCTGGGCGTGAACGAAGAAAATCGTGGCCCACAGCTGTTTGCAAGCCGTGCCTGCCCGGACATGCTGGTTGAGCTGTTCAAGATTGAAGTGCCGGAAATCGGTGAAGAGCTGATCGAGATCAAGGGCGCAGCCCGTGATCCCGGCTCGCGCGCCAAGATCGCCGTGAAAAGCAACGACCAGCGTATTGATCCGGTTGGCGCTTGTGTCGGTATGCGCGGTGCTCGCGTCCAGGCCGTTTCCAACGAGCTGGCCGGTGAACGTATTGATATCGTCCTGTGGGACGACAACCCGGCGCAACTGGTGATCAATGCCATGCAGCCGGCGGAAGTGGCTTCCATCGTAATGGATGAAGAAAGCCATTCCATGGATATTGCGGTGGAAGATGAATCCGCCCTGGCCCAGGCCATTGGTCGCAGTGGTCAGAATATCCGTCTGGCCTCTGAGCTGACTGGCTGGGAACTCAACGTCATGACTCTTGACGATGCCCAGAACAAGCAGGAAGAGGAAGCCGCCCAGGCCCTGGAAACGTTCATGAAAGAACTGGACGTGGATGAGGATGTGGCCGGCATTCTGGTGGATGAAGGCTTTACCACCCTGGAAGAAGTGGCCTATGTGCCTGAAGAAGAGATGCTCGCTATCGACGGTTTCGATGAAGATATTGTCGAAGCACTGCGTCAGCGTGCCAAGGATGTCCTGCTGACCAAAGCACTGGTATCCGAAGAGAGATTTGAACTGGCCGAGCCTGCTGAAGATCTTCTCAACATGGATGGCATGGATCGTGACCTGGCGGTGGAGCTGGCGTCCCGTGGCATCGCCACTATGGAAGACCTGGCCGAACAGGCGGTGGATGATCTGATGGAAATCAGTGGCATGAGCGAAGAGCGTGCCGCCGAGTTGATCATGACAGCCCGGGCTCCCTGGTTCGCCGATGAAGGCGAAGCCGGAGCCTGACAGCCTTTATTAGTTCTGGCGGATTAGACGCGGGCACCAACAGCAGGGTGTTGAAAAGGCCACAAGGTGCTTTTCAAGTTATCTTCGCGGTACGGTCCGCAAAGATAAGCACACAATGCGCTGACCGGAATGTGCCGGGCAGTGCGGTCATTCGCCCAAAGGGCAATGGCCCAGGCTATTTTCAATAGCCTGCTAGAGACGGACAGGAGAGTGTTGCTGACATGGCAGAAACGACCGTAAAGAAACTGGCCGACATCGTAGGGACTCCCGTCGAGAAGCTGCTTATGCAGATGAAAGACGCCGGATTACCCCATGGCGATGCCAGCGAAGTGGTCTCCGATGAGCAGAAGCAGCAGCTGCTGGCTCATCTGCGCAAGTCCCATGGTGCCGCGGATACCGAAGCCAAGAAGATTACCCTCAAGCGCAAGTCCACCAGCACCATCAAGACTACCGGTGCGGCGGGCAAATCGAAGACCGTAAACGTGGAAGTGCGCAAGAAGCGCACCTACGTGAAGCGCGAGACGCTTGAAGAGCAGGAACGCGAGGAAGCCGAACGCAAGGCGGCCGAAGAGGCTGCGCGTCTGGCGGAAGAAGAGCAGCGCCAGGCTGAAGAAGTTGCCAAGCGTCAGGCTGAAGAAGCGGCCAGCAAGAAAGAAGAAGACGCCAAGGCCCGTGCGGAAGCCGAGCGCAAGGCTGCAGGCGAAAAGGCGGCGGAAGAGAAGACCAAGCGTGTCTCCGTGCCGAAGACAGCGGCCGCCAAAAAGCCTGCCAAGGCAGAAACGGCTGAAGAAAAAGCCAAGCGCGAAGAAGCCGAACGCAAGCAGCGTGAAGCCGATGAAGCCAAGCGCAAACAGGAAGCAGAAACCCGCAAGAAAGCGGAAGAGGAAGCTGCTCGCCGTACCGCTGAAGAAGCTGCCCGTATCGCGGCGGAGCTGGAAAAACGTGGCGATCAGGAAGAGAAAAAGCCTGAGGAAGAGGAAGACAAAGGGTCTTCCATTGTTGTTGCCGCGCAGGAAGCCAGCTATCAGCGTGAAGAGCGCCAATCTCGTCGCCGTCGTCGCAAGCCGAAATCAGCTGGCGTGGCTCACGGCCAGATGAAGAGCTCCATGAATAAGCAGCACGGCTTTAAAACCCCGACGGAGAAGAAAATCTACGAAGTCGAAGTACCGGAAACCATTACCGTGGGCGATCTGGCCCAGCGCATGAACATCAAGGCCAAGCAATTGATCAAGGCCATGATGAAGATGGGTGAAATGGCGACGGTCAATCAGTTTATTGATCAAGAGACCGCATTCCTTCTGGTAGAAGAAATGGGTCACAAGCCCGTTGCCAGCAAAGGGCAGGAAGAAGTTCTTGAAGATCACCTGGCCGGCATGGTTGTTAACCGTGATGAGGGGGATCTGAATGATCGCGCTCCAGTGGTGACCATTATGGGCCACGTGGATCACGGCAAGACCTCCCTGCTGGATTACATCCGCAAGGCCAAGGTTGCCGACGGCGAAGCCGGTGGTATTACTCAGCATATCGGTGCCTACCATGTAGAGCACGAGAAGGGCATGATCACCTTCCTGGATACTCCGGGCCACGCAGCCTTTACGGCCATGCGTGCCCGCGGTGCCAAGGCTACGGATATCGTGGTGATCGTGGTTGCTGCTGACGATGGTGTGATGCCGCAAACCGCCGAGGCGATCGACCACGCCAAGGCGTCCGGTGCGCCGATCATCATCGCCGTGAACAAGATTGATAAAGAGCAGGCGGACCCGGATCGTGTTCGCAATGAGCTGGCCACTAAGGATGTGATCCCGGAAGAGTGGGGCGGTGAATATCAGTTCATCAACGTGTCTGCACATTCCGGGCAGGGTGTAGATGATCTGCTTGATGCCATCCTGCTGCAGTCCGAGCTGCTGGAACTGAAAGCACCGTCCACGGGCTCTGCCACTGGCGTAGTGATTGAATCGCGTATTGAAAAAGGCCGCGGTACCGTTGCTTCCATTCTGATCCAGGCGGGTCAGTTGAATATCGGTGACATGCTGCTGGCTGGCGCTCACTTCGGCCGCGTACGAGCTATGGTCGACGAGAACGGCAAGCCCATCAAAACCGCCGGTCCTTCCATCCCGGTGGAAGTACTGGGTCTGGATGGTGCCCCGGAAGCAGGTGAACAGGTGCAGGTGGTGCCCGACGAGAAGAAGGCCCGTGAAGTGGCTGAATTCCGTCAGGAGCGTGATCGCGACCTGAAACTCAAGCGTCAGCAGGCCTCCAAACTGGAGAACCTGTTTGAGAACATGGGCAGCGCAGAAACCAAGACCGTCAACATCGTCCTCAAGACCGATGTACGCGGCTCCCTGGAAGCGCTCACTGGCGCCCTGCATGATCTGGGCACCGATGAAGTGAAGGTGAACCTGGTATCTGCCGGCGTAGGTGCGATCAACGAATCCGACGTCAATCTGGCCATGACCAGTGAAGGCGTACTGCTGGGCTTCAACGTCCGTGCTGATTCGAAGGCCAAGAAACTGTGCGAACAGGAAGGCTTGGATCTGCGTTACTATAGCGTGATCTACGAACTGATCGACGACGTCAAGTCGGCCATGAGTGGTCTGCTGGCACCAGAGAAGCGCGAAGAGATCCTTGGTACCGCCCAGGTTCGCGACGTGTTCCGTTCTTCCAAGTTCGGTGCCGTTGCCGGCTGTATGGTCATCGAGGGTACCTTGTACCGCAATCGTCCGATCCGCGTGTTGCGCGATGATGTCGTGGTCTTCGAAGGCGAGCTCGAATCGCTGCGTCGCTTCAAGGACGATGTCCAGGAAGTACGCAACGGCATGGAGTGTGGTATCGCTGTGAAGAGCTACAACGACGTGAAAGCCGGTGACAAGATCGAAGTCTTTGAAGTGAAGGAGGTGGCGCGCTTCCTGTAAGGAGCGTGCCCCGTTAGCCATGAGCCGTCATCGTCGCCCGCAGGGCTTTAACCGTACCGACCGGATTGCCGATCAGATACAGCGTGAGCTGTCGCGGTTACTGCAGTTTGAAATGAAAGACCCGCGGGTAAATCTGGCCACCATCCAGGATGTAACGGTGTCCCGGGATCTGTCCTTTGCCGACGTGTACTTCACTCTGCTGGGCAAGGGCGAGGAAGAAGGCGCCGAGGCGGAGGAAGTACTGGTAAAAGCCAGTGGCTTCCTGCGCAGCAGCCTGGCTCAGAGCCTCAACACCCGCACCACCCCCAAATTGCGTTTCCATTACGACATGACCCCGGAAAGGGCGGCACATCTGTCACAGCTGATTGATGAAGCCCGCGCGGAAGACCGGGAATTGCGTCCGGACAACGACGAAACCGAAAACGATTAGTGTAGCGGAGCTGTCAGGTGGCAAAACGTCGTCCTCGTGGCCGTAACGTCAACGGCATCCTGTTGTTGGATAAAGTCGGTGGTGTCAGCAGTAATGGCGCCCTGCAAATGGTCAAGAAAATGTTTGCCGCGGCCAAGGCCGGTCACACCGGCAGCCTGGATCCGTTGGCCACCGGCATGTTGCCGATCTGTTTTGGTGAGGCCACCAAATTCAGCCAGTTCCTGCTGGAGTCGGACAAAAGCTATCGGGTCACCGCCAAGCTGGGAGTGATTACCGAAACCGGCGATGCGGACGGTGATGTGGTCAGCACCACAGCGGTGACGGCGACGCCTGCACAGATTGAAGACGCCCTGATGTCCTTCAAGGGGGATATCGAACAGGTGCCAAGCATGTATTCGGCGATCAAGCACCAGGGTGTGCCGCTTTACAAACTGGCCCGTGAAGGCAAGACCGTGGAGCGTAAACCGCGCCCGGTAACGATTTATGATCTTCGCATCTTGCGTATCGAAGGCGATGAGCTGGAATTCGAAGTGGATTGTTCCAAAGGCACCTATGTGCGTTCGCTGGTGGAAGATACCGGTGAGAAGCTGGGTTGTGGCGGCCATGTCACCGCCCTGCGCCGTCTGTCTGCCGGTCCCTATCCGGCGGAGCGCATGCTGACCCTGGAACAACTGGGCAAGATCAAGGAAACCGGCGGCTTCGAAGCAATCGACGAGCTGCTCTTGCCTTTATCCACCAGCGTGGCAGACTGGCCGCGCATTGAGCTGGGTGACAATGCTGCCTATTACCTGCAGCAGGGTCAGCCAGTGATGACCTCAGACCGTCCTGCGGACGGTTGGGTAAGTATTTACCAGGCATCCAGTGAAGAATTTCTGGGTGTCGGTGAAGTGCTGGAAGACGGGCGGATTGCCCCTCGTCGACTGGTATCGGGCTGAGACGCCCATCCACAGACGGCAGCTATAAATATGCATGGCTGACCGCGTCTTTTTATTGAGCATATTGGAGAAATAGAATGGCGTTAACCACTGAACAGAAAGCGGAAATCCTGAAAGAGCACGGCCAGAAAGAAGGCGATACCGGGTCCCCGGAAGTACAGGTTGCTCTGCTGAGTGCCAATATCAATGGCCTGCAGGACCACTTCAAGGGTCACAAGAAGGATCACCACAGCCGTCGCGGCCTGATCCGCATGGTAAACCAGCGTCGTAAGCTGCTGGACTACCTGGCCAAGAAAGACCGCACCCGTTACCTGCAGCTGATCGAAAAGCTGGGTCTGCGTCGTTAAAAGACCGCAGATCGGGTAACCACAACAGAAGCTCGGCAGTCGCCGGGCTTCTGTTGTTTCTGGCCTGTGGAAAATGGCTGGAGATCACGTTCGGAATACCGCTGGCTAAGGGCTTCGGGCGTATCTGTTGGCTAATTTACGGTTGGGCCAGGCGCCCTGGCGGGCTATGATGCCTGGGCAAAAGATGAATTGTTATCAGAGGCATGGGCCTCGAAGATTGTCGTGAAGAGAGAAGAGACGAGATATGTTCAATAAAATCACTAAACAGATTCAGTTCGGCCGTGACACGGTAACCCTGGAAACCGGGCAGATCGCCCGCCAGGCCACCGCTGCTGTCATGGTTCGTATCGGTAACACCGAAGTGCTGGTTACCGTGGTAGGCAAAAAAGAAGCGGATCCCAACAAACCCTTTTTCCCCCTGACCGTTAACTATCAGGAAAAGACCTACGCAGCCGGCCGTATCCCCGGTGGCTTTTTCAAGCGTGAAGGTCGTCCCAGCGAGAAAGAGACCCTCACTTGCCGCCTGATCGACCGCCCGATCCGCCCACTGTTTCCCAAGGGCTTCATGAATGAAGTGCAGGTAGTCGCCACGGTCATGTCTGCCGACAAGAATCAGGATCCGGATATCGCTGCCCTGATCGGCACCTCCGCCGCCCTGTCTATTTCCGGCATTCCTTTCGGTGGCCCCATCGGCGCTGCCCGCGTTGGTTTCAAGGATGGCATGTATATCCTCAACCCCAGCCGCAGCGAACTGGAAGAATCCGCCCTGGATCTGGTGGTTGCCGGTACCGAGCCTGCGGTGTTGATGGTGGAATCCGAAGCCAAAGAGCTGTCCGAAGACCAGATGCTGGGCGCTGTCCTGTTCGGTCACATGGAAATGCAGCCGGTTATTCAGGGCATCAAGGAATTTGCTGCCGAAGTGGGCACCCCCACCTGGGAGTGGCAGCCCGCTACCGAGAACACCGAGCTGAAAAACGCCATCAAGGAAAAATTTGAAGGTGCGCTGGGCGAAGCCTATACCATCACCGAGAAGATGGCCCGTTACGCCAAAGTGGGCGAGCTGCGTGATGCCTGTGTGGAAGCGTTTGCCACCGGCGAAGAAGGCGCTCCGGAAGCCGGCGAAGTGAAAGAGCTGTTCGGCAAGGTCGAGAAATCCGTGGTCCGTGAAGCGGTAGTGTCCGGCAAGCCGCGTATCGACGGCCGTGCTCTTGATGCAGTACGTGCCATCGAATGTGAAGTCGGCGTGCTGGCCAAGACCCACGGTTCTGCCTTGTTCACCCGTGGTGAAACCCAGGCCATCGTTACCGCCACCCTGGGCGGCATGCGCGATGCCCAGTTCATCGACGCACTGGAAGGGTCCCGCCAGGATCACTTCATGCTGCAGTACAACTTCCCTCCCTACTGTGTGGGCGAAACCGGCATGATCGGCTCTCCCAAGCGTCGCGAGATCGGTCACGGCCGTCTGGCCCGCCGTGGTGTGGAAGCGGTAGTGCCTGACGAGAAGGCTTTCCCGTACTCCATCCGCGTGGTGTCCGAGATTACCGAATCCAACGGTTCCTCCTCCATGGCGTCCGTATGTGGCACCTCCATGGCGCTGATGGATGCCGGTGTTCCCCTGACCGCGCCAGTGGCGGGTATTGCCATGGGTCTGGTGAAGGAAGAAGACGGCCGCTTCGCGGTACTGTCCGATATCCTCGGTGACGAAGATCACCTGGGCGACATGGACTTCAAGGTGGCCGGTACTGCCCGTGGCGTAACCGCCCTGCAGATGGACATCAAGATCGAAGGCATCACCGAAGAGATCATGGAGAAGGCGCTGGAACAGGCCAATGCCGGCCGTATCCACATCCTCGGTGAAATGGCCAAGGCGATTGCTGAATCTCGCACCCAGGTATCTGACAATGCGCCGACCCTGCTGACCCTGAAGATCAATCCGGACAAGATCCGTGACGTGATCGGTAAAGGCGGCGCCACCATCCGTGCGCTGACCGACGAAACCGGTTGCACCATTGATCTGGAAGACGATGGCAGCGTGAAGATCTACGGTGAAACCCGCGAGAAGGCAGAAGAAGCCGTGCGTCGTGTGGAAGAAATCACTGCCGAAGCGGAAGTGGGCGCCATCTACGAAGGCAAGGTCACCAAGGTGGTGGATTTCGGTGCTTTCGTGGCGATCATGCCCGGTACTGAAGGCCTGCTGCACATCTCCCAGATCGCTGAAGAGCGGGTTGAGAAGGTGTCTGACTACGTCAATGAGGGCGACCTGATCAAGGTGAAGGTTCTCGACGTGGATCAGCGTGGCCGTATCAAGCTGTCCATGAAGGAAGCGAAGGAGGGCTAAGCCTTTCTTTCTCCGCTCCACAAAAAAGGCCGGCATTTGCCGGCCTTTTTTGTGTCTGAATACCGGGGTTAGCCGGAAATGGCAGACTTAGTCACCACATACGGTGGTGGTGGTTTCGCCGTACAGGCCGAGGATGTTCTTGAACTTCACATCCACGGTACCAACGCGGGCAATGTCGGCATCCTGCTTGGCCTTGGCGGTGGATGCGTCGCCGAAAGCAAAGTAGCCTAGCCCAGATAGTTCTTCATGGTGGCAGTCCCTTCTTTGGTGCAGGCGACGGCGTTGTCACGCACGTCTACAGGGGCGGCCATGTCACTGTAGATCAGGCCTGGGGAGTAAGGGGTCTGACAGCCGGTGAGGAACAGTGAGCCGGAAACAGCGGCAAGCGCGAACAGCTTCTTCATATTTTCTCCTTGGTTTTCAACATGTTGATTCCGTGCGCAAGGATGCCTTATGACAGAAATATGTCTGTCGGTGAAACGGGATGATATATGTAAGAAATTGACCATTGTGGCTGTGAGATAAACGCGGAGGGTTGGTGTGATAGGCAACGAATAAACAGCAAAAAGGCAGCCTGTGGCTGCCTTTTTGCTGTTGCTTGCGATGGAGCAGGGTGGTGCCTTACTGATTCAGCCGGGTGTCGATCAGCTGATCCACCACCGCCGGGTCGGCCAGGGTGGAGGTATCGCCCAGGCTGTCCAGCTCGTTGGCGGCGATCTTACGCAGGATGCGGCGCATGATCTTGCCGGAGCGAGTCTTGGGCAGGCCGGGGGCGAAATGGATCAAATCCGGTTTGGCGATGGGCCCGATTTCCTGTGTCACCATGTCGCGCAGTTCCTGCACCAGCTCGTCGCTGCCTTCCTTGCCGGCCATGAGGGACACATAGGCATAGATACCCTGGCCCTTCACATCGTGCTGGTAGCCGACCACGGCAGCTTCGGAAATGCTGGTGTGCAGTACCAGAGCGGATTCGATTTCGGCAGTGCCCAGGCGGTGGCCGGACACGTTGAGCACGTCGTCCACCCGGCCGGTGATCCAGTAATAGCCGTCTTCATCACGGCGGGCGCCGTCACCGGTGAAGTAATAGCCCTTGTAGGCGCTGAAATAGGTGTCGATCAGGCGCTGGTGATCGCCATAGACGGTGCGGATCTGGCTGGGCCAGCTGGCCTTGATGGCCAGATTGCCGGAGGTGGCGCCATCCAGTTCGTTGCCGTCCGGGTCCATCAGTACCGGCTGTACGCCGAACATGGGCAGGGTGGCGGAACCGGCTTTCAGGTCCACCGCACCCGGCAGCGGTGCAATCATGATGGCGCCGGTTTCGGTCTGCCACCAGGTGTCGACGATGGGGCAGCGGGACTCGCCCACCACCTTGTAGTACCACTCCCAGGCTTCCGGGTTGATCGGTTCGCCCACCGTGCCCAGCAGCTTCAGGCTGGCCCGTGAGGTCTTTGTGACCGGCTCATCGCCCAGCCCCATCAGGGCGCGGATGGCGGTGGGGGCGGTATAGAAGATGTTGACCTTGTGCTTGTCCACCACCTGCCAGCAGCGAGAGGCATCCGGGTAGGTGGGCACGCCTTCGAACATCAGCGTGGTGGCGCCGTTGGCCAGTGGCCCATAGACAATGTAGCTGTGTCCGGTGATCCAGCCCACATCGGCGGTGCACCAGTAGATGTCACCCTCGTGGTAGTCGAACACATATTTATGGGTCAGTGCGGTGTTGAGCAGATAGCCGGCGGTGGTGTGGACGACGCCCTTGGGTTTACCGGTGGAGCCGGAGGTGTACAGGGTGAACAGCGGGTCTTCCGCGTCGACCCATTCCGGTTCGCAATCGCTGGATGCTTCCGCCATGGCCTCGTGGTACCAGACATCCCGATCCGCCTGCCAGTCGATATCTCCGCCGGTACGTTGAACCGTCAGGCAGGTATGCACGCTATCGGTACTGGCCATGGCCTTGTCTGCATTGACTTTGAGGGGGATGGCCTTACCACCACGGACCCCTTCGTCGGCAGTAATGACGGCACAGGCGCCGGCGTCCTGAATGCGATCTTTCAATGCTTCCGGGGAGAAACCGCCGAACACCACGGAGTGAATCGCGCCGATGCGGGCGCAGGCCAGCATGGCGTAGGCCGCTTCCGGGATCATCGGCATGTAGATCACCACGCGATCCCCTTTCTTGACGCCACGGCTTTTCAGTACATTACCGAACTTGCTCACTTCCTCGAACAGTTGCTGGTAGGAAATGTGTTTGTCCTGATCCGGTTCGTCGCCTTCCCAGATAATGGCAGTCTGATTGGCACGCTCGGGGAGGTGGCGATCCACGCAGTTGTAGCAGACATTGAGGGTAGCACCCTGGAACCAGGTGGCACGGCCTTCGTTGAAGTCCCAGTCGCTGACGGTGTCCCAGGGAGTTTTCCAGTCCAGGAATTCCCGGGCCCGGTCGGCCCAGAAGGTATCCGGGTCATTGATGGACTGTTCGTACCATTTTTCGTAGGTATCGCGGTCCATCAGGGTCTGGGCTTTGAAGTCTGCGGGAACAGGGTGAATGTGGGTCTTGGACATCGGGGCCTCCTTGGGATACTGCCAGTGGGGAGCGCCCGTGGGGCTCCCGGCTTTCCCTTGATTATTGTGTGACGCTCCCTGGCTGGCTATTCAACCATGGTCGAAGGGGGGAGCGGTTTGTTGGCATCAAGAGTAAACAATGTGTTGCTGAATGGCCAAGGGAGGAGGCAGTTAATAGTGAATAGTTAACATTGAATAGTTGCGCGGATGAAGTTTGCGGTTATTGAGGTGCAGATGGACGCGAATGGGTTTGAGTACTGCCGCTGTAAAAGCTTGCCTGCAAGCGATAGGGCTAGCCGCTGAGCGGACAAAAAAACGCCGGCAAAAGCCGGCGTTTCAGGAATTCCTTTTCGGATTTCGGTATCAGGCAACCTGTACCGGAATCGCGTTGCTGGTGCCCTTTACTTCGTTGCCTTCTGCCATATAGATCAGGCTGGGCTTGAAGTTCACCAGTTCGGCGCTGGAATAGCTGGCGTAGGCGCAGATAATCACCCGGTGGCCGGGCTGGGCTTTATGCGCAGCGGCACCGTTGACGGAGATGATCTTGGAACCGGCTTCGCCACGAATGGCGTAGGTTTCAAAGCGCTCACCGTTATCGATGTTATAGATCTGGATCTGTTCGTATTCCAGGATACCCGCCATGTCCATCAGGTCACCATCAATGGCACAGGAGCCTTCGTACTCAAGCTCCGCGTGGGTCACCCGAGCCTGATGGAGTTTTGCTTTCAGCATGGTGCACTGCATCTTGGTTACCTCTTGCGCTACCCGAAGCCTGCGGATACACGTTGTTACTACCAAGCAGGCGCTTCAAGGGGCCGGAAGTATGCATGAATCACCGGTCACGCACAACGGCCAGACTGACATTGTCTATCAATCGAGTATTGCCCAGTTTGGCGGCCACAGCGACCACCAGATCGCTGTCGTCGAAGCCGGCGGGGGCCAGGCTGCGGGCGTTGGCCACGGTCAGATAGTCCACCTGAAAACCGGCCTGCTCGAGGCTGTCACGGTAGCGGCTTTCCAGGCCTCGATAGTCCTGCTCACCGGCTTCGATATCCGCTTTCAGCTGCTGCAGAGTTTGATAGAGTTGCGGCGCAAGTGTGCGCTCACTTTCACTGAGGAAGCCATTACGCGAACTGCGCGCCAGACCGTCACTTTCCCGGCTGGTGCTGGCGCCGACGATCTTGATCGGGAACAGCAGCTCTTCGCTCATGCGGCGGAGAATGGCAAGTTGCTGGAAGTCCTTTTCGCCGAACACGGCCACATCCGGCTGTACGATATTGAACAGCTTGGATACCACCGTGGTGACGCCCCGGAAGTGGCCTGCCCGGCTGGCGCCGCACAGATAGTCGCCAAGGCCATCAACATCCACCCAGGTCTGGTTCTGGCCCAATGGATACATCTCCTCCACGGAGGGAGCAAACAGCAGATCGGTGCCCGCATCCACCAGGGCGGCGGCATCCGCGTCCAGGGTGCGTGGGTAGCGATCAAAATCCTCATTGGGACCAAACTGGGTCGGATTGACGAAAATGGATACCACCACCACGTCGCAACGAGCCCGCGCCTCCTTGATCAGGCTGATATGACCGTCATGAAGATTGCCCATGGTGGGCACGAAACCGACGGACAGGCCTTTCTGGTGCCAGCCACGCACATATTCACGAACCTGGGAGACGGTATGGACGGTTTGCATCAGGAATCCTCAGGTGAAGCAGTTGAAAGTGGAAAGTTAAAAGTTTCAAAGCGCGGGCGATGCAGTGCTAAATGATGAATGCTCTGCCCGCGATTATAGGTCCAATTTGCTGCTACGGCCTTGAGCGCGGCGACAGATCTTCAAGCCCCAAGGGGCTATGATCGCGTTTTAACTTTGAACTTTTAACTTTCAACTGATGTTCTAGAAACAGTGCTCGTCGGCAGGAAAGCTGCCGTCTTTCACGGCCAGGTCATAGGCCTTGAAGGCAGCGCGGATGTCGCCGGTTTCTGCCATGAAATCCTTGACGAAGCGGGCCGGTTTGCCGGGGCTGATGCCGAGCATGTCGTGCATCACCAATACCTGGGCGTCGCATTCCGGGGCCGCACCGATGCCGATGACCGGCACGCTCACTTCCCGGGTAATGCGGGCGCTGAGCTCCCGGGGCACGCACTCCAGCAGCAGCATGGCGGCGCCGGCCTGATCCAGGGTTCTGGCCGCTTCCAGCAGCTCGCTGGCGCCGGCATCATCCTTGCCCTGGACCCGGTAGCCGCCGAGGGCATTGACCGCCTGGGGGGTGAGGCCCAGATGGGCGCAGACCGGGATGCCATTGCGATTGAGAATCTCGATGCTTTCTGCCAGCCAGGCGCTACCTTCCAGTTTGACCATGTTGGCGCCGGCCTGCATCAATGCGGTGGAGGTCTCCAATGCACGCTCAACGGTGGCGGCGCCCATGAAGGGGACGTCGGCAATAATCAGGCTGCCCTGATTGCCCCTGGCCACGCATTCGGTGTGGTAGGCCATCTGCTCCAGGGTTACCGGCACGGTGCTGGTCTGTCCCTGGATCACGTTTCCCAGAGAGTCGCCTACCAGAATGGCGTCCACGCCAGCTTCCGAGATCAGCCGGGAAAAACAGGCGTCGTAGGCGGTGAGCACGGAAAACTTCTCGCCGTCCTGTTTGCGTTTGTGCAGGGTGCGGATGGTGACTGACATGGGAAACCTCCTGGGGAAATTCAGGGGCGAGCTACAAGCTTCAAGCTACAACACGGTCAAAGCTGTCAGGTTTTGCAGCATTTGTGCCGCGCACAGACTTTGTCGCGGCTTCCTGGCTTTCAGAGCGCACAGGGCCATGTCGCGTTGAAGCTACAGGCTCGAAGCTCGTAGCTAGTTTTAGCCGACCAGCGGCCGGGGGTTAAAATAGTGGCGCCCGGAACGGATGTCCAGCAACTCGCTCACTAGTTGCTGGTAGTCCCGGTCGTGGTTGACCAGATCAATTTCCGCCGCATTGACGATCAGCAGCGGTGCCCGGTCGTAGAAATGGAAGAATTCCGTGTAGGCATCGCTGAGCCGGTCCAGGTAATCGCTCTGGATGCCTTGCTCGAAATCGTTGCCGCGACGGCTGATACGCTGACGCAGCACCTGGGCGGGGGCCTGTAGATAAATCACCAGGTCAGGCTGCGGGGCGTCCAGCGTCAGGTGGTCATCCACATTGCGGTATAGCTCGAATTCATCCTCGTCCAGGGTGACCTGGGCAAACAGGCGGTTCTTGTCGATCAGGAAGTCGGCGATGCGGGGCCCGGCGAACAGGTCCTGTTGCTGGATCTGGCGTAGCTGGTCGGCGCGCTGAAACAGGAAGAACAGCTCGGTCTGCAGGGCATAGCGGGCCGGGTCCTGATAGAAGCGGGTGAGGAAAGGATTGTCATCTGCCTGTTCCAGGAGCAGATCGTAACCGAAGGTCATAGCGAGCCGTTTCGCCAGGCTGGTCTTGCCGGCACCAATGGGGCCCTCAACGGCAATAAAGCGCGGCAGGGTGCGGGCCTGCCGGCGTTGTTCAATGCGTTCGGTCAGTGTTTTCTCATTCGATGAGTGCATTTCGATCCAGCTCTGCCAGCGGTGAAATCGGTTGTTCGGTTACCTGCCCCAGAAAGCTACTCAGTGCGGTGCCATCCGGCAAGAGGGCGTCGGGGCAAATTTCCAGTAATGGCAGCAGCACAAAGGCCCGCCGGGTCATTTGCGGGTGAGGAACCTGTAAGTCATCGCTATCGATGGCGCGGTTGTCGATTAGCAGGATATCCAGATCCAGGGTGCGTTCGCCCCAATGGCGCAGGCGCTGGCGGCCTGCTGCCAGTTCCAGGGCCTGCAGGCTGTGGAGCAGGGTGTGGGGGGCAAGAGAGGTGTCGACTGCGGCGACCGCATTGACATAGTCAGGCTGATCCTGGGGGCCGACGGGAGCACTGGTGTAGAGCCGGGAGTGCTGGCGCAGGGTTAGACCGGGCAGACGTTGCAGTGCCCACAAGGCCGAGATCAGCCGTTGCGAGGGGTAGTCCAGATTGCTGCCAAGGCCGATAAAAGCGTGCATCAGGGCTCCCGGTTCGGATCAGGGGAGGGGCAAGTTACGAGTGACGAGGAACGAGTTTCGAAAACCAGAACCGGTTGTCATTCGAAACTCGCTCCTCATCACTTGAGTCGTCTTGTCAGCCTTCCGCTGCCGGTTTCTTGCGCCGGCGGCGTCGTCGCTTGTTGCCGCCACCGCCGGGCTGATTCCCCAGCTCGCTGATCATCTGGCGGCGGCCCTGCTCATCCTGCTCCTGATAGCGGGTCCACCAGTCGCCGAGCCCGGGTTTGATCTCTTCTGCCTGTTCACGCAGTAACAGGAAATCATAGGCGGCGCGGAAGCGGGGGTGCTCCATCATGGCGTCAGCGCGCTTGCCGGCGCGTTTGTCCAGACGTAGCTGCAACTCCCACATTTCACGCATCACGGTGGAGAAGCGGCGGGGAATCGCGGTGTGCTTGATCTGGGTGTTGAGGGCGCGAGTGGCACTCTTGTGCAGGGCCTGGGCCGGCGGCAGGCCGCTGGACAGGTAATGGCCCATGCGTTCCTGAATGATCGGCCACAGCAGTACCGCGTAGATGAAAGCGGGAGTGACCGGTTTGCCATCGGCCAGTCGCTTGTCGGTGTTGTCCATGGCGGCGAGTAGCATGGCTTCCCAGATCTGGCCTTTTTCTCCTTCCAGGGCCTGCTGGGTTTCCGGGAACAGAAAGCGGAACAGGCCAAGGCTCTGCAACTGTTCATAGGAATCCCGGGCATGGCCACTGAGGAACAGCTTGAGCACTTCATCGAACAGGCGGGCGGAGGGGACTTGCAACAGCAATTCCGCCAGGTCGGGTATCGGGTCGCCAGTGGCGGGATCGATATGAAAGCCCAGTTTGGCGGCGAAGCGGGCGGCGCGCAGCATGCGCACCGGGTCTTCGCGGAAGCGGGTTTCCGGGTCGCCGATCAGGTGGATGACCTGCTCGTCGATGTCATCCAGACTGCCGACGAAATCATGCAGGGTGAAATCGGCAATGTTGTAGTACAGCGCGTTGATGGTGAAATCCCGCCGCAGGGCATCTTCCTCGATATTGCCCCAGGTGTTGTCGCGCAGTACCAGGCCGGTTTCTTCGTGGGCGTGGTGCTGGTCCCGGTCAGGGTTGTCTTCCCGATTCATGGCGCGGAAGGTGGAGACCTCGATGACTTCGCGGCCAAAGCGCACATGCACGATCTGGAAGCGGCGACCAATGATGCGGCTGCGCTTGAACAGGCGATTGACCTGTTCCGGCGTGGCATTGGTGCTCACATCGAAATCCTTGGGCTCGCGACCACAGAGAATATCCCGCAGGCAGCCGCCTACCAGATAGGCTTCAAAGCCCGCCTTGTGCAGGCCATAAAGGACATCCAGCGCGGCGCGGGACACCTGTTTGCGGGAAATGGGATGTTGGTCGCGGGGAATGACTCGCGGTTCGAACGTTCTGCGGTTTTTTAGGGAACCCTTCTTAAACCAGCCAGTCATACGTTCCAGGAACTTGCAGGGCATGCGTCAGTATTAGCCTCAAAGGTGTGCAATAAAGCGGCGATAGTAGCACTTTTTCTGGTTCATTGAGATACTGGCCGACGTTGGCATGGCCCAGAAAGTAAAAAGGAGCCACAACCGAAGTTGTGACTCCCATATTTTGCGCTGATTCTGTTGTTATTATTGTTTGTGTTGTTTTCTGCCTTGTCGCTGCAATCATCAGTTGCAGCAGCATTGCATCGGCTCGTGAAATTATTCTTCTTCTTTCTTGTTGTTATTGTTGAGCCTGTTACGCCGCTGTTTTTATTGTTTGCTGGCGTGGGATTCATAGTGCCCGTCCCACTGGGGTAATGCAACAAAGAGTGAATTCCTTTTAAAACAACAGGTTAAGAGAAAAACCTAAAACAAGCGTAAATAGTATTTGGGAATGTGTAACCCTGGTGTTACCTGTCTGTGTAGCGCGGTAACACTTGTTCCCACCTGAGGTCTTTTGCAGAGGAATGGGCGTTGTTTCCCTCCTGCCAAAGTGAGAAGTTTTTTACATAGACTGGATCGAAAAGCCGTCTCGCCGGTCGTCCAACAAGGACAGGCGGGGCATCAACGGCGACTACCGGCTTTTTTGCGGGGAATCCCAAGCCGTTGGCGGCGTTCCCACAGGCTTTTGCGGCTGATCCCCAGTTTCTGGGCCAGTTCGGTCTCGGTCATGCTGTCCTGGTTTTCCATCACGAAGCGGGTGAAATAATCCTCCAGGGACAGATCCTCGCTGGGATCCAGACTGGCGCGGCTGACCCGCTGGGGGGTGCGGTTGGGATTCAGCCCCAGCTGTGACGGGCCGATGCCGTCTTCTTCGGTGAGAATAATGGCCCGCTCAATCACGTTTTCCAGTTCGCGCACATTGCCCGGCCAGCTATAGCCGACCATGGCCTGCCAGGCGGCGTCGGTGAAGTAGAGGTCGTGGCGGTTGAGCTTTTCGCAGCCGCGGGCCAGCAGGGCGTTGGCCAGACGTTGCAGATCGTCCTGACGGTCGCGCAGGGGAGGTAGGGTCAGCTCCATGACATTGAGCCGGTAGTAAAGATCCTGACGGAAATGACCTTCTGCCACTCGACCGGGTAAATCCAGCTGGCTACTGGCAAGAATGCGCACGTCTACTTTGCGTGGCGACAGGGAGCCCTGGCGGTGGATCTCGTGGTGGGTGAGCAGGGTCAGCAGACGGCTTTGCACGTCGCTGTTCAGTTCGCCCACTTCGTCGAGAAACAGGGTGCCACCATCGGCTTCCTCGATGCGCCCGGCACTGTCTTCATCGCCGAACAGTTCGGTCAGCTGCAGGTTTTTCGGCAGGGCGGCGCATTGCACCGAGATCAGCGGGCCGCCGGCCCGCTCACTTTGTTCGTGCAGGGCACGGGCGGTGAGTTCCTTGCCGGTACCGGATTCGCCCATGATCAAGACTGGTGTATTGGTGGGGCCTACCCGGTGGATACGATGCTTGAGCTCCTGCATGGCATCACTGTCGCCGATCATGTTGTGTACCGGGTAGCTGCGCTCCATATCCCGGCGCAGAGCGCGATTGCCCCTGTTCAGTCGACCTTCCTTGAGCACGCGCTCCACGGCCAGCAGCATTTCATCGTGATCGAACGGTTTGGGGATATAGTCCACCGCGCCCTGGCGCATAGCATCAACTGCGGAGCGCAGGCTGGCATAGCTGGTCATGATCAGCACCGGGGTGGCGCCGGCACTGTCTATCAGGGCGGTGCCGGGCTCGCCGGGCAGGCGCAGGTCGCTGATGATGAGATCAAACTGATTGAGGTGTTGTTCCCGGGCCTGCTCCACGGAGTCGGCTTCTGCCACGGAGTGCTCGTGGCGTACCAGCAGTTTGCGCAGGGCGCCGCGAATCACCGGTTCATCTTCAACAATCAGGATGTGACTCATGTATGGCTCTTACTGTCTGTCGAGTTGAGCAGGATACTACGTTTGCGTCTCTTCCGCCGAAGCTTGCCGGTGCACGGGCAAGCTGACCACAAAGCGGGTGCCGCCGTCTTCGCTCAGGGGGCTTTCTACCCGAATGCTGCCCTGATGCTCTTCGATAATACTGTACACCAGAGCCAGGCCAAGGCCGGTGCCGCGGCCCGGTGGTTTGCTGGTGACGAAGGGTTCGAACAGGGCGTCGCGCAACGTATCCGGGATGCCGTGACCCTGATCTTCCAACAGGATATCTAGGAAGTCACCGCGCGGTTCACAGTGCACGGTGACCGGCTGCTGGTGTTCGCTGGCATCGGCGGCGTTGCCAAGCAGGTTGATGAAAACCTGGAGCAAACGCTGCGGATCGCCCTTGACCCAGTAGCTGGCCGGGCAGTGATTCTCGAACGGTTGCTGGCGGTGATCCGGGTCCAGCAGCAGCAATGAGATGGCTTCGTCCACGGTATCGCACAGGTTCACCGGTACTTGCTCGCTGAGCTTGATACCGCCGGAATGACTGAAGGTTACCAGGGATTCCACGATACGAGTGATACGCCGGGTTTGTTCCAGAATCTGGTCGCAGGCTTCCTGTTGCTCCTCCGGGTCACTGTCTTGATCGAGATTCTGGGTCAGGCAGGCAATGGCGGTGACCGGGTTGCCAATTTCGTGGGCTACCCCGGCGGCCAGTCGGCCGATGGAGGCCAGTCGCTCGTTATGTGCCAGGTGCGCTTCCATGTGGCGCAGTTCGGTAATGTCCTCGATCACCAGTACCTGGCCACCAGCCTGCTCGGCAGTGCCGGCGCCCATCACCTCGGACTTGTGCAGACTCAGCCAGCGCGTCTGGTTTTCCACTTCCAGTGACTGCTGGGGCTGATGGGCGTTGTCGTCGTGGCTGAAGCGGGTAAAGAAGTCGCCCCAGGGCGGATCCAGGTCTGCCAGACGCGAGCCGATAGTGTCTTCAGCGGTAATGCCGGTGAGGCTTTCCATGGCCCGGTTCCAGCCGATGATTTCCCGGTCGGCGCCCAGGGAAATGACCCCCATGGGCAGTTCCAGCAGGGTCTGACGATGGAAGCGTCGCAGGCCATCCAGTTCCGCCGCCAGCCCGGACAGACGATCCCGGTACTGTTCCAGACGGGATTCGATGAACTGGATGTCTTCGCTGGAGTGTTGCTCTTCCTCCGGCAGGTAAGGCAGGTGATCGTCGATCAGTTGGTGGGACACCGAGGGACCGAGCAGGCCCGACAGATTGGTTTCCAGCTGGTCGCGCAGTCGCCGCAGGGCATAGGGTCGGGTTTCCGTGCGCGGCAGGTGCAGATCCCGCAGGGACATTTCCACTTCCCGGGTGGCGGTGATCGGCCCCAGCGGCTGGCTCATGGCATCAATGAAATCGTCCACGCTCTTCGCTTCCAGTTCCCAGCGATAGGGGCGGCGGAGGCTGTCCACGGCGCAGGCTTCGGCGGCGTTTTTTTCTGACCGAGACATGGGGGTGACAATGGACACGATGGCATAGACCAGCGCATTGGCAGTGACCGAGGCGATGGCCACGTTGTGCCATTGGCTGGCACCAGTCTGGAAGCGCATGCCCAGCAGCTCCATCAGCGGCTGGAACTGCCAGTTCGGGTAGGCGATGGGTACCAGCAGCAGCATTACCCAGAGGATAAAGCCGACCAGCAACCCGGCGAACAGGCCGTTGCGGTTGCCGGACGGCCAGAACAGGGCGCCGATCAGCCCGGGAACAAATTGCAGGGTGGCCACAAAGGTGAGTACGCCCAGTTCTACCAGGGTGTGTTCGGTGCCGGAAAAACGATAGAACAGGTAGGCGAGAGCCAGGATGGCGGCAATCAGTATGCGCCGGGTCCAGAGCAGATTGCGATACAGGTTTTGGCCTTGCAGCGGGCTGGCGGGCAGTACCAGATGATTCAGACACATGCCGGACAGGGCCAGGGTGGCCACGATCAGCATGCCACTGGCCCCGGCAAGCCCGGCGATATAGCCAAGCACCGCGCCGTGGCCACCGGTAATCATGCCGATGCCCAGGGCGTAATAATCTGGCGGGGTGGGGGCATTACCGGCAGCGGCGGCCCACAGGATGACCGGTACGCACAGTGCCATCAGCAGGAACATCAACGGCAGGGCCCAGCTGGCGGTGATCAGGGCGCGCGGGTTCATGTTCTCGGTAAAGGCCATATAGAACATGTGTGGCAACACTACGGCCGAGACAAAGAACGCCATGATCATGGAATGCCAGGTGCCGTCCTGCAGGGGATAGTAGAGCCGCGCCAGCATTTCCGGATGGTCATCCAGCCAGGCATTCAGGCTTGAAGGTCCATCGAACACACCGTAAAGGCCGAGCAATGCCACCGCCCCGAAGGCCAGCAACTTGATCAGTGATTCCATGGCGATGGCCATTACCAGCCCTTCGTGCTTTTCCCGGGCGGTGGTATGGCGGGCGCCGAACAGGATGGCGAAAATTACCATCATCAGGCAGAACCCGGCGGCCAGATCGCGGGGGTCGGCGGTGCCACTGAGTATCTGGATCGACTCGGCCACGGCCTTCAGCTGCAGGGCCAGCAGGGGCAGTACCCCGATCAGCATGATGATGGTGGTCATGGCACCAGCCAGCCGGCTGCGGTAACGGAAGGCAAACAGGTCGGCCAGCGAGCTGAGCTGATAGGTGGTGGTCAGTCTGAGGATAGGTGCCAGCAGAATGGGGGCAAGCAGAAAGACCCCGGAAATCCCCAGAAAGTAGGACAGGAAGTTATAGCCGTATTGGTAGGCGTAGCCCACCGACCCATACACCGCCCAGGCGCTGGCGTAGACGCCCAGCGACAGCACGTAGACCGCCGGGTGACGTACCCAGTGAGCGGGCAGCCAGCCACGCTCGGTGATCCAGGCCACCGCAAACAGAAACAGCAGGTAGCAACCGGCAATCAGGATCAGATCGCTGACACTATAGACCATCGACATCCTTGCTCTTGGCAATCCAGTAGCTCAGGGCGATCAGGCCCAGCCAGATCAGATAGGGGCGATACCAGGCGCGCCCACCTTCGCTCCACCAGTCGATGATGGCGGGTGAAAGCAGGTAGGTGCCGAGAATAAAGATGATCAGCAGTCGGTCGGTATACATAGGTGGTTTAACCCCTCCGGGCCGATGAGCATACGCCAGGGGGTGAGGCGTGTAAAAGCGGGGACAGCGGCAAGCTACAAGTTTCAAGCTGCAAGGCACGGGATGTGTATTGGTGTTCTGGTCGGTTGTTTCCGCGCTTATACCGTGAAGCGCGGAGACAGCATTTGTTGCGGGGCTTTCCTGATTCGCGGTGCAGCTTTCAGCTTGTAGCGTGCAGCTCCTCTGGTAGTGGCTGCTGACGTCCCGCTGGCCAGTGGTGAGCAGGGTAGTGCGTCGTGCCCCATGCCAATAGCACTGCCGGGCTTTCGCCTTGTAAATCTGAGGGTGGCTGCAGGCCCAGGCAGTGGAGGGCGGCGGTGAGTAGCTGGCTGGCACGAGCGGGATCGAGGGCTTCGCTGCCTGCTGACTTGGACAGCTTCAGGTTCCGGCCATCGGTGACCACCGGTAGATGCGCATACTCAGGCACAGGCCTGCCCAGGCATTCCAGCAGCCAGCGCTGGCGCAAGGTGGAATCGAGCAGGTCGGCTCCCCGCAACACATGGGTAATGTTTTCATCCGCATCGTCCAGGGCGCAGGCCAGTTGATACCCGAACAGGCCGTCGCGACGACGAATGACAAAGGCGCCACCGTCACGGTGCAGGTTGTTGGTGATGATCCCCTGAATACCATCCTGGTAGCTCAGCTCCCGGTCGGGAACCTGCAAGCGGATGGCGGTATCGTTGGCGGGGGGCACAGCGGCGCTGATGCCGGGGTGGTTATGATCCAGGGCGGCCAGCTGTTTGCGGGTCAGGCGGCAGTGAAAGGCATGGCCGCTGTCGAGCAGGGAGTCCACCGCTTGCTGATAGGCGGATTGCCGCTGACTCTGGTAGTGTACTGTGCCATCCCAATGCAGCCCGAAGGTGTCCAGCTGACGCAGGATGGTATCGGCGGCGCCGGGCATTTCCCGGGGTGGATCCAGATCATCCACTCGCACCAGCCATTCCCCGCCCGCATGGCGCGCTTCCAGCCAACTGGCCAGCGCAGCTAGCAGCGACCCGAAATGCAGGGGGCCGGAGGGTGTGGGGGCGAAACGTCCGCGATAATGCATAGTTGCAAGTTTAAAGTTGAAAGTTACAAGGCGCGGGGAGGGCTATATGCATTTTGCGATGCCATGCCCGCGCGTATCCGGAATAGTGCGTGGCCAGGTTCAAACAGCAAAAAGGCCGGTCCAGAGTATGGACGCGGCCTCCTGAATTGAAACTTGCTCGGCGCGACCTCGCGCTTTGCAACTTTCAACTTTTAACTTGCAACTGATCTTAACCTGCCAGCTGCTTTTCCTTGATCTCCGCCAGTTCCTTGCAGTCGATGCACAGGTCGGCGGTGGGGCGGGCTTCCAGGCGGCGGATGCCGATTTCGATGCCGCAGGCTTCGCAGAAGCCGTAATCATCCTTGTCTACCAGATCCAGGGTCTTCTCGATCTTCTTCAGCAGCTTGCGTTCGCGGTCGCGGGTACGCAGCTCCAGGGCAAACTCTTCTTCCTGGGTGGCGCGGTCTGCCGGGTCGGGCAGATTGGCCTGTTCGTCCTGCAGATGGTGCATGGTGCGATCCGCTTCTTCCATCAACTCCTGGCGCCAGGCCAGCAGAATCTGGCGGAAGTGTTCGCGTTGCTTCTCGTTCATGTACTCCTCGTTCTTGGCTGGCATGTAGGGCTTGAAGCCGTGCATTTGAGCCTGCGAGGCGGATGAGGCGGTTTTCTTTTTCACGTTTGCTTTTACCTGAGCAGAAGAGGTGGATCGGCTCGGCGAAGTCCCTTTGCCGGCAGTCGCGCTCCGTGCGTTACCGGTATTCGATGCGTCTCTGGCAGCGGCCCGGGCCGCTGCCGATGCCTTCCCGGAGGTAGGCAGTTTTGTTCTGGGTGCAGCGGGTGCTGCTTTTTTGGCTGCCGTTTTTTTGGCAGCGGGTTTGCTGGCCTTCGCCGGCTTGGCGCTGGCAGCAGTGGATTGGGCCTTGCTGGCGGTGGGTTTTGCCGCCGGCGTGCTGGCCGCTTTTTTGGCGGCGGGTTTACTGGCTGGTGCCTTTGCTGCGGTTTTTTTGACCGGAGCTTTCGTTGCGGTGGCTTTCTTTGCAGCGGGTTTCGCTGCGGGTTTTGCGGTGACAGCTTTTTTCGCCGGTGTCGTTTTTTTGGCGACCGCTTTTTTGGGAGTGGTTTTTTTCACAGAGGCCTTCTTGGCCGGCGCCTTTTTAGCGGCAGGCTTGGTGGCGGTTTTTTTTACGGCAGCTTTTTTGGCTGCGGTTTTGGCTGGGGCCTTTTTGGCCGCAGGCTTTGCAGTCACCTTTTTCGCCGCTGCTTTCTTGGCCGGAGCCTTCTTCACGGCAGCCTTCTTGGCTGGCGCCTTGCGGGCAGCGGTCGATGTAGTGGCTTTCTTGCTGCTGGAAGCAGACCCGGTAGTTTGTTTTTTAGCCGCCTTTTTCGGGGCTTTCTTTTTGCCGGTGGCCATTTTGAGTAACTCCCTTAGCATCTTCTCGACTCTCTATCCTGTCCCACTATCCCTGGGGCCCGCTTGATATCACCAGGCACGGGCGTAATGTAATCTTTTGACCTTACCCCGTCAGGGTAAGTCTTGTCACCAGTTGGTGAAAATCTGGCCGATTATAGCCATGCCACCCTTATAGGAAAGAGGAATCTTGTGATAACGCTGTCGCACTTCGCCGAACAGATCCCACCCTTCCATGTTATGGCGCTGCTGGAGCGAGCTCAGCAACTGGCTGCTCAGGGGCACGATGTGATTCATCTGGAAGTGGGCGAGCCGGATTTTGAAACCCCGGCGCCGGTGCTGGAAGCCATCGCTGCCGCCACCCGTGACCGGGGGACCGGCTACACGCCAGCGGCAGGGCTGCCTGCTTTGCGCCAGGCGATTGCCGATGATTATCGGGAGCGGTTTGCCGCTAACGTGTCACCGGCGCAGATCGTGGTGACGCCAGGCGCTTCGGGGGCGCTGCAATTGGCGCTGGCGGCTCTGATCAATCCCGGTGACGGCGTATTACTGAGCGATCCGGGCTACCCCTGTAATCGCCAGTTCGTGAATCTGGTGGGCGGTAAACCGCAGCCGCTGGTATTAAAGGCAGACAATCACTTCACCCTGACGGCCAGTGAGCTGCTGGGGGCCTGGCAGCCGGATACCCGCCTGGCCATGGTGGCCAGCCCGGATAATCCCACCGGCAATATGCTGTCACTGGACACCCTGCAGGCCATGGCTGAGGGGGCGGTACAACGAGATGGGCTGCTGCTGGTGGACGAAATCTATCAGGGGCTTTGTTATCGAGGCCCGGCGGAGTCGGTGTTGTCGCGTACCGATCAGGTGCTGGTGATCAACAGCTTCAGTAAATATTTCTGCATGACCGGTTGGCGTCTGGGCTGGCTGGTGGCGCCGGAACCGCTTGTGCCGGCTATTGAGCGGCTGGCCCAGAATCTGTTTCTGGCACCCTCGACTCCGGCGCAATACGGTGCGCTCGCCGCGTTGCAGGAGCCTTCCCTGACTATCCTGGAACAGCGCCATCAGCTGTTTGCTCGCCGCCGCCAGTGTCTGCTCAATGGGCTTGCTCATCTGAAGTTGCCGGTTGTCTCCAATGCTGACGGTGCTTTCTATGTGTATGTGGATGTGAGCCACTGGACCGACGACAGCTTCGCCTTCTGTGCGGACCTGCTGGAAAAGGAAAAGGTGGCCATGACCCCGGGCCTGGATTTCGGTGAGGGTCATGCCCATGGCCGCTATGTGCGGCTGGCGTATACCTGCGCCGAGTCTCGTCTTGTGGAGGCTCTGCACCGGCTGGGCCATTACCTGGAGTCCCTGTGAAGTTTTCTCCTCCCCTGGAAAAGGTCACGCTGCTGCGACGCTACAAGCGGTTTATGGCCGATGTGGTGCGCGCCGATGGCAGCGAAATGACCGTGCACTGTGCCAACACCGGCTCCATGAAAAACTGCGTACTCGGTGAGCCCCAGCAGGCGCTGATCTCCGACAGCGGTAATCCCAAGCGCAAATATCGCCATACCCTGGAAGCGTTGCAGGTGGGCCATGGCCATTGGGCCGGGGTGAATACCAGCCGGCCCAATGCGCTGGTGGAAGAGGCGATCCGCGCCGGGCATGTTGACGCACTGAGCCCCGGTACCGGTGTGGAACGGGAAGTGAAATACGGTGACAGCCGCTTTGATCTGGCATTGGGAGAGCGCAGCGATCCCCACACCTTTGTCGAGGTGAAAAACGTCACCCTGGGGCCGGGGCCCGACGACACGGATGATGGAATCATTGCCTTCCCGGATTCCGTCACCGAGCGCGGCCAGAAACATCTGCTGACGCTGATGGATGTGGTGGCATCCGGTAAGCGGGCGGTATTGTTTTTCTGTGTGCAGCACAGCGGCGCATTGGCTGCCCGGCCGGCGGACGAAATTGATGCTCGCTATGGAGAGCTGCTGCGCGAGGCGGTTGAGAAAGGGGTGGAAGTGCTGGCGTGGAAGGTGGCGTTATCGCCAGACGATTTCCGGCTGGAAAAGCCCTTGCCGATACAGTTGTAGGAGTTCCTCTCGAGGGACGAACCACGCGTTAGCGTGGGAAACGCCTCAGAGGCCAGCAACGTCGTTTCTGTGAACCGGGGCGCCTTCAGAGTGACCGGGCACAACCCCTGCCTCGCCTTTTCCCTCGCCGTGGCTCGGATTCGTCCCTCGAGAGGAATTATTCGCTTCGCTCACCCTTCGGGCCGCACGGAACTACGTGCGTTACTCCGCTGCGCTACGTTCCTACAGCGGCTTTGTAGACAACACGGTGCCTGTTGTCTTTTAAAACCTATCGCGCCGCGAGCGACGCTCCTACAGAAATTCGCTGTTCCTCTACAGGGGGGTCTGCAAACTGCGCAGCTGCTGCTGCAATAATTCCACCTGGCCCTGCCAGTAGTTCATCGATTCAAACCAGGGAAAGGCGGGCGGAAAGGCCGGGTCATCCCAACGCTTGGCGAGCCAGGCGTCGTAGCAGATGATGCGGCGCGTGCGTAATGGCTCGATCAGGGAAACCTGCTGCCAGGGGAAGGGCAGAAAGGTGTCGTAACCGCTGGCGAGGACCCGTAGCTGATGTTGCTGTTCGTCCTGTTCGCCGGAAAGCAGCATCCAGAGATCCTGCATGGCGGGCGCGCGCAGGCTGTCGTCCAGATCAACAAAATGCGGTTTGTCATCGCGCCACAGAATGTTGCCGGTGTGGCAGTCGCCGTGCACATTGAGCAGCGGGAAGTCCACATCGTTCAGGCGCTGCTCGATGGTCTCCAGCAGTTGGCCCGAGACATCCCGATACTGGCCACGGTAATTCAGGTCCACCACGTCATTGATCAGAAAGGTGCTGGCGGCACGAATGTCGGCGACCGGGTCCATGGTGTGGCGGAGCTGATAGGGCCGGTCACTGCCGCAGGCATGCCAGCGGGCCAGGGTGCGGCCGAGTTGTTCCAGATGGTTGTCGTTGTCCAGCTCCGGCGCGTGGCCACCCGCTCTGCGGAAGACAGCAAAAGCAAAGCCGTCGCAGTGGAACAGGGTGGTGCCATTCTTTTCGATCGGCGCAACCACGGGCAGATCCCGCTCCACCAGAAACAGGCTGAAGGCATGCTCTTCGAGAATCTGTTCGTCGCTCCAGCGCTGCGGGCGGTAGAACTTGACGATTACCGGCGGGCCCTCTTCCTGGCCCACCTGGTATACCCGGTTTTCGAAGCTGTTCAGTTGTAGCAGGCGACCGTCGCTCAGGAAGCCGGCGGCGTCTACCGCATCCAGCATGTAATCCGGGGTAAGGTCATCAAAGGGGTGGCTCATGCCGGTTGTGTTACCTCGCCCAGCCAGACTTCGTCGCCGCGCACTTCCAGGGGAACCGGGATCAGCTTGTCACCGCTGCAGGGGCCGGACAGGCAATCGCCAGTATCAATGTCGAACAGGGCGCCGTGGTTGGCGCACATGAGAAATTGGTTGTCGCCATCCATGAACTGGTCGGGCATAAAGTTCAGTTCGATGCCCAGGTGCGGGCACCAGTTGATGTAAGCGTGCATCTGGCCATCAAATTTGACCACGATGACGGGCTGGCCGTCTTTCTGAAATTCCCGCGCGCTCTCGTGTTCGATGTCGTTCACGTTGCAGATGTGTTCCATGGCTTACCTGTGTGCTGTTTATCGGGCGGGGTGCAGCACATCCCCGCCGTTTTTGGGTCTGGCAGAGACGGCCTGTGGCCATGTCTGCCCTTCAAAAAGTGGCGGTTAGTCGCCGAGTACGGTCTGGCGCATTTCCTGATGCACGTCCGCTGAAAGGCGTGGGCCGAATTCGGTCACCAGCCGGGCGGCGGCCGCAGAGGCCAGTTTGCCGGCAGCGGCAAAATCGTGCCCGTGGGTGATGGCGTACAGGAAGGCACCGGCAAACATGTCGCCGGCACCGTTACTGTCGATGGCCTTCACTGGTACCGGGTCGATGCGATGGGTCTGTTCGCCATCCCATACCAGCGCGCCTTTGGCGCCCAGGGTGATGACGGCGGAACGGCATACGGCCTTGAGCTTTTCCAGGGCCGCTTCCGGGCTGTCGGTATCGGTGTAGCTGGTCGCTTCGGCATCGTTGCAGAACAGCAGGTCCACACCGTCGCCAAGCATCTCGGACAGGCCGTCCTTGAAAAACTGCACCATGGCCGGGTCGGAGAAGGTCAGTGAGGTTTTCACGCCATGCTTCTCGGCCAGCTGGCGCAGTTTGATGGCCGCCGCCCGGGAGCTGTCACCGCTGACCAGATAGCCTTCCAGGTACACATAGTGGCTGGCGGCGATGGCGGCTTCGTCCAGCTCCGCTTCGGAAACCTGACTGGAAATACCCAGATAGGTATTCATGGTGCGTTCCGCATCCGGCGTCAGCATGACCAGACATTTACCGGAAATGCCGGTGTCGCGGTTGCCGTTCATGTTGGTGTCTACGCCGGCGGCGGTCAGATCGTTGACAAAGATGTCGCCGGTAGCGTCATCGGCCACCTTGCAGGCGTAGTAGCTGTTGCCACCGAAGTAGCGGGTGGCGACCACGGTGTTGCAGGCAGAACCGCCGCTGGTCTGTTTATGAGGCTCGGCTTCGTCGGCCAGAGCAGCGATCAGCTCCGCCTGACGGGCTTCGTCCACCAGGGTCATCAGGCCCTTGCCTACCTCCATGCGCTCAAGGAAGGCGTCGCTGACCTCGATTTCTGTATCCACCAGGGCGTTGCCGAGGGCATAAACGTCGTATTTTTTCGTCATGGAGGCTCCGTGTTTCGGTTCGGATAAGCAAGGGCGGCTATTATGGGCGCCCCGAGTCCGGTTGCAAAATTTACTCAAATCACTGTGAAGGGAACGGATAAGGCAAGAGAGACTCATAAAACACTCACACTTTTCTCTATACTCCGTGCCATGGCGAAAAAAGCGAAAAAGTCCCCCGCACGATCGCGGCGGCAACCAAATCGAAAAAAACGTAGCAGCGGACAACAACGCCGCTGGTTCAGCTGGTCCTTTGTGGGCAAGGCAGCGTTGGTGTGCCTGGTGCTGGGGGCGGCGGGACTGGCCTACCTGGATGCGCTGGTACGCGAGCGTTTTGATGCCCATGTCTGGCAATTGCCGGCGCGGGTGTATGCGCGACCGGTAGAGCTTTATGAAGGCCGCGTGCTGTCCCGCGAGGACATGCTCAAGTTGCTCGATCTGATGCGCTACCGGCGCGATTCCCGTGCGGCTACCCCTGGCAGCTATGCGGTGCAGGGCAGCAGCCTGCTGCTGCATACCCGCGGTTTCAACGACAGTGATGGCGGCGAGAAGGCCGAGCGAATCCGATTGAGCCTGTCCGGCGGGCAGATTCGTTCCCTGGAGGCCGGTGGTGATCGGCTGGCTCGCCTGGAGCCGTTGCAGATCGGCAGCATCCATCCCCAGCATGCGGAAGATCGGGTGCTGGTGCCGCTGGACAAGGTGCCGCCGTTGCTGGTGGAGATGCTGATCGCCACCGAGGATCAGGCATTCTACGACCACCATGGTATTTCCCTGCGCGGTCTGGCCCGGGCCATGCTGGCGAACGTCAAAGCCGGGCGGCTGGTGCAGGGCGGCAGCACCTTGACCCAGCAACTGGTGAAGAATTTCTGGCTCACCTCCGAGCGCACCCTGTCACGCAAGCTCCTGGAAATGCCCATGGCCATGCTGTTGGAGCTGCATTACAGCAAGGAGCAGATTCTCGAGGCTTACCTCAACGAGGTGTACCTGGGACAGGACGGTGCCCGGGCCATTCATGGCATGGGGCTGGGTGCCCAGTTCCTGTTCGGGCGCCCCCTGGAAGAGCTGGAACCCCATCACCTGGCGACCCTGGTGGCGCTGCTCAAGGGGCCCAGCTGGTATGATCCGCGCCGTCACCCGGAGCGTTCCCTGGAGCGTCGCAACACGGTATTGAAGGTGGCGCTGGATGAGGGGGCCTTGTCGAAAGCGGATTACGATAAATACAGTAACCGCTCCCTGGAAGTGGTGCCGCGTGGGGCCTCCGCGCTTTATGCCTTCCCTGCCTTTATTGATCTGGTGCGCCGCCAACTGGCACGGGATTACCCGCCGGAAGTGCTCAGCGATGAGGGGCTACGTATCCACTCCACCCTGGATGTGCTGGCCCAGCTCGCGGCCGAAGGGGCGCTGCGCGATCACCTGGACCGTCGCGATCCTGACGAAACCAAAAAGCTCAATGGTGCCGTGGTAGTGGTAGCGCCCGCCCAGGGCGATGTGCTGGCGCTGGTCAGCAATCGCAGCTCCCGGGAGGCCGGTTTCAACCGGGCCCTGGATGCCCAGCGCCCGATCGGTTCGCTGGCCAAGCCGGCGGTGGTGCTGTCAGCGGTGAGCCAGCCCAAGCAATGGTCCCTGGCTACCCTGGTGGAAGACGGGCCCGTGGAAGTGACGCTGCCCAATGGCACCACCTGGTCGCCGCAGAACTTTGACAACCAGGCCCGTGGCGCCATGCCGGTGGTGGATGTGCTGACCTATTCGCGCAATCAGGGTACCGCTCGCCTGGGGCTGGATGTGGGCCTGGACAAGGTAGCCGGCACCATGAAGACCCTGGGGGTGACCCGCAATATCCCCCTTTATCCCAGTATTCTGCTGGGCAGTCTGGAGTTGACTCCGTTCGAGGTGGCGATGATGTACCAGCCTCTCTCAACGGGCGGTTTCAGCACTCGCCTGCGCTCCATTACCGATGTGCTCGACAAGGAAGCCAAGCCGTTGGCCCGCTACCCGGTCAATACCGACGAGGTGGTGGATGCCGGCCCGGCTTTCCTGACCCAGTGGGCCATGCAGCAGGTGGTTGAGAAAGGGACCGGCCGTGCGGCCCGGGCGTCGCTGCCGCAGGATCTCAAGGTGGCAGGCAAGACCGGCACCAGTAACGATTTCCGTGACGCCTGGTTTGCCGGTTTCTCTGCCAACCATCTGGCGGTAGTCTGGGTGGGCCGGGATGATAACCGCAATGCGGGGATTACCGGCTCCAGCGGTGCCTTGCCGGTATGGGCGCAGCTGATGGGCAAGCTGCCCCAGCGCAGCCTGTCGCAGACGCCGCCGGCCGGGGTGGAATGGGTATGGATGAACCCGGATGGCAAGCGCGTCAGTGCCGAGGGCTGCGGCGATGCCCGTCGTTACCCGATGCTGGAAGCCTCGATTCCCCAGGACAGCGATGGCTGTGGCTCGGTAAAAGAAGCGGGGAAAGGCATCAAGGGCTGGTTCAAGGGGCTGTTTGACTAGGGTCAAATCAGATGAGAGCAAAGAATTCACCGAGGTAAGCCCCGTTTTCTGTAGGAGGCTGCTTGCAGCCGAACCGATGCTTGGTTCGCGGCAAGCACGCTCCTACGCCGTAATCCGGTCTTGCCGTGGCGCTGTTCAAGGATAGAAAGAATGTTGAGTGCTCAAAGGCTTGTTCAGCTGATGCTGATCAGTATGGTGCTGGCGGGCTGTGCGGTCCGTCCTCCGATGGAGGAACCGGCAGAGCCGATGACCGCCAGTCAGGAACTGGAAGGCTCGCCGGCATTGGGTCTGTTGAGTCGGGCGGAGCAGGCCCGTCAGCAGGGCCAGACATCGGCTGCAGAGCGTTATCTGGAGCGAGCCCTGAATATCGCCCCGGACTCCTCCTGGTTGTACAAGGAGCTGGCGGGCTTGCGGCTTTCCGAGGGCGATCCCCGCGGCGCAGAAGGCTTCGCATTGAAGGCGTTGCGACTGGCTCCTGACCATGACGATTACCGGGCTGGCTTGTGGGATCTGGTGGCCACTGCCCGTGATCGCCAGGGTGACAAATCCGGCGCCCGTCAGGCCCGCAGCAAGGCGACGGAGTTGCGCAATCCCAAGGCCAGGCCGGTATGACACCGGCGGTGCAGGCTGCGAAAAAAGCCGGCGTTTCCTTTCAATTGCACAGTTATGACAATGATCCCAAGGCGGAAAGCTATGGGCTGGAAGCGGCGGAAGTCTTGCAGCTGCCTCCGGAAACCGTCTTCAAGACGCTGCTGGCATTGGTGGATGAACAGCCGGTCGTGGCCATGGTGCCAGTGGCTCATCAACTGGATCTGAAATGTCTGGCTCGCGCCCACGGCGGCAAGAAAGCGGCCATGTGTCCGGGGGACAAGGCGCAGCGCCTGACAGGTTATGTACTCGGTGGTATCAGTCCGCTGGGGCAGAAAAAACGGTTGCCGCTATATCTGGATTTTAGTGCCGAATCACACAATCCCATCTACATGAGCGCCGGTCGGCGCGGGCTCGAAATCGCCATGGCGCCGGGTGATTTGCTGGGACTGACCGGTGGAAAAATGGTGGCGCTGGTTCGCGACTGACTCACTACGAAGCCACTGTAGGAGCGGCGCTTGAGCCGCGAACCGCGCGCCAGTGCGGAAATCGCCTGAAAGGCGATCAGGAGCTTCCGAACTCGACAGGTCTCTCTAGAGGAGGCCGCGAGTAAACCGCACCGCGTTTTCCTCGCCAAGGCTCGGATTCGCGGCTCAAACGCCGCTCCTACAGGTGGTTTTGGGCGACGCTATTATACCTTCGCAAACGCCTTGCGCGCCGCCGCAATGGTGGCGTCGATGTCCTCATCGCTGTGTGCTGCTGACACGAAACCGGCTTCAAAGGCACTGGGGGCGAGATACACGCCCTGGTCCAGCATGGCGTGGAAGAAGCGGTTGAAGCGCTCGCTGTCACAGGCCATTACTTCCGCGAAGCTGCTGATGCGGCTCTGTTCGGTGAAAAACAACCCGAACATGGCACCCGCCTGAGCGGTGGTGAAGGCGATGCCTTCGGCGTGGGCGGCTGCCGTCATGCCATCTAGCAGGCGGGTGGTTTTTTCCGCCAGAGCCTCATGGAAGCCGGGTTCGCTGAGCAGGTTGAGGGTGGTCAGTCCGGCGGCCATGGCCACCGGGTTACCGGACAGGGTGCCGGCCTGATAAACCGGGCCCAGCGGCGCCAGATGTTCCATGATCGCTTTCTTGCCGCCAAAGGCGCCCACCGGCATGCCGCCACCGATGATCTTGCCCAGGGTGGTCATGTCCGGGGTCACGTCGTAGAGCGCCTGGGCGCCGCCCAGTGCCACCCGGAAGCCGGTCATTACTTCGTCGAAGATCAGCACGCTGCCGTGGTCGTCACAGTATTGGCGCAGGGCCTGCAGGAACGCCTTGGTGGGCGGGACGCAGTTCATGTTGCCGGCCACAGGCTCAACGATGACGGCAGCAATCTGGTCGCCGTATTCATTGAAGGCGGCTTCCACGCTGGCAGCGTCGTTGTAATCCAGCACCAGGGTATCGCCGGTCACGGCGGCGGGGACGCCCGGTGAGCCTGGGATGCCCATGGCGCCGGAGCCGGCCTTCACCAGCAGACTGTCCACATGGCCGTGGTAGCACCCTTCGAATTTGATGATCTTGTCGCGACCGGTGTAGCCCCGGGCCAGGCGGATGGCGCTCATGGTGGCTTCGGTGCCGGAGTTGACCATGCGCACCATGTCCATGGAGGGCACCAGTTCGCAGACCTTGTCCGCCATGGCCACTTCGGTGGCGGTGGGGGCGCCGAAGCTGAGGCCGTTCTGCACCGCTGCCTGCACGGCGGCAATCACCTGGGGGTGGTTGTGGCCGAGGATCATCGGGCCCCAGGAACCCACGTAGTCGATGTAGCGGTTGTCATCTTCATCGTGCAGATAGGCGCCGCTGGCGGAGTGGAAAAAAACCGGGGTGCCGCCCACGCTTTTGAAGGCTCGCACCGGGGAATTAACACCACCGGGAATGTGTTGCTGGGCCTGACGGAAAAGCTGTTCGGAGTGCTTGCGGCTCATGGGGTGTCCTCTTTGTCTGGCTGTTGGCGATGCCTGGCATCGCAGGCCGCGCGGGCGGCGGGTGTGCGCCTGAGCACACACGGGAAATTACGGTTGATGGTGTCGTCGGGGCATGAAGGCCCCGTGACATGGGCGTGCCCGGGGCCCGCCACGGAAAGTGGCGGCATTATGAGGGGTGAGTGGCGGCTTGACCAGTGGGGCGTCCGGGGGGGTTAGGGGGTGGCCGCTGTTGGAGTCAGATCCTTGATCCAGTATTGCTGCTCGTCATCCGCCATGCGCGGATCGAAATCCAGACGGATATGGCGGGGGTAACCCTGCTGCGGGTGGTAGTCCACGTCTACCTGGTGCCATCCTTTGCGTTGTTTTTCCTCAATCAGGGCAAACCAGTCTTCCACGGTGCGGGCCAGGGGCGCCAGCTCGTCATTGTCGGGGGTTTCCAATCGGGCCTGTTGGCCGCTGACCTTAACATTGGCGGGGAGCAGGGCCCGGGGACCGCAGTAGCATTGCTGGCGGGCTTGGTAGTGGTAATGCTCCAGACCCTGGTCGGCCCAGCGCTGTCGTGCCTGGCTCAGAGGGTCGTTTGCGGCATCCGGGCTGCCCGCCTGGCAGGCGGACAGCAGGGTTGCAAGCAGCAGCATTATCAGCGGGCGCGAGCTCAGCATGAGGCACTGCCTTTACGGCGAAGCAATACCAGCAGTGCCAGCAGGCCAGTCAGGAAGCCTGCGCTGCCGCCGTCATCGCTGAAATCTTGTGGCGGAGTGTCGTCGTTAAGGGTGTTGTCATCGCCGGTTGGGGTGATGTCGTTGTTCAGGGCGATGGCCGCCGCCGCCGAGGGCGTGGAGCTGCCGGCACTGTTGAGGCTGGCGACCCGGTAGCGATAACGGTTGCCGATGGTGACTCGGGTATCGGTGTAGCGGGTGCTGTTGGCATTCAGCTCGGCGATGGCCTGCCAGGCCAGCCAGGTGTCGCCGTCCCGGCGCTGGCGTTCGATGCGGAAGCCGAATTCATTGTCGGCATTATCCTGCCATTGCAATACCACGGTCGTGTTCTGGCGCTGTGCCTGCAGGTTGTCAGGGGCAGCCGGTGCGCGCTCGAAGAGCCGCTCCGCGCTGTTACTGAGCGGTGAGGGGCCTACGGCATTGAAGGCCTGCACCTGATAGCGGTATAGCGTGCCTGCGAGGACTGAGCTGTCATCGTGGCGGCTCTGGTTGCTGCCCAGCTCGGCGAGGCTTTGCCATTCACTCCAGGTCTGCCCGTTGAATTGCTGGCGCAGAATCCGGAAGCCGGTTTCGTTGTCCGCATTGTCCTGCCAAGTCAGGCGGACGGCGTCTTCCAGCAGGCGGCTGGTCAGGTTGGAGGGCGCTTCGGGTCGTGAACCAAACTGAATCTCGGCCAGATTGGAGGGGGCGGAAGCCAGAGTGGCGTTATGGGCAATGACACGGTACTGGTAGCGTTCGCCGAGCACAGCGGTGCTGTCCAGGTATTGCGCACTGTCCGCGGCCAGATCTTCGACAAGACGGGTCCAGACTGTCCAGCTGCCATTGTTGTCCCGGCGGCGCTGGATTTCGTAGCGTTGCTCATTGTCCGCCTGATCGCTCCAGGTCAACTGGATGCCGCCGTCCGCCAAGGTCGTGGCCAGGTTGGCCGGGGCATCAGGTGTGCCTTCGACCATGATGCTGACGATGTTTGAGCTGTCGCCGGTGATGTCGTTGCCTTCGGCAATGACCCGGTATTGATAGTTGAGATCAGTGTCGATGCCGGTGTCGGTATGGGTCTCGCTGTCTGTCGGAAGGCTGATCAGCGGCGTCCAGCTGTTGTTGTTACTGGAGCGCTCGACCCGGTAACCGGTTTCGGTAAATGCCCGGTCGGTCCAGGTCAGAGTCACCTGTGGTGGCTCCTGCTGGACCTGGGCCTGCAGGTCGTTGGGCTGGCTGGACACAATGTCATAGGCCAGAGGAGTGCTCAGTTGGTTGTTACCGGAAAGGATGTCCTTCACTTCGCTGCCACTGATCGTGGCTGTCTGTGTCAGGAGAGCGTCAGCCGGGGTGCTGCTGATGATGCGTAGTGTCAGGCTGGCAGGGGCGAAGGGCGGTGTCAGAGAGCAGCTATAGCTCCGCTGATCCGGGGCAATGCTGCAGTCACCATCCGGCAGGGTCAGTTGGTCGATCCGGGCATTGCTGAGATTCCCCTGCAGCTGGATCTGGTCCGGTGCCCGGGAGGCTTGCTGGTAGTCCACGGTAAAGGCCAGCGCCAGGGTGGTGCCGGTGCTGTTATCGAAGCGCTCAGGGTTGGCATTATCGGCGGTGAATCCTGCATCCACCGGGTAGTTGAAGCAGGCATCGTGGTTGCCCAGGCTGTCGACCTTGGCGGTCATCTGGTTTACCGAGCAACTGGAAAAGCCAGTGGCGCTGCCGTCAGCCCAGCTGGACATGATGTAGCCATTGCCGCAGTAACGTTCCGGATTTTCCTCCTGGTCGGCTTCCACATTGTCGTGGTTGGCGCCGAAGTTATGGCCGATCTCATGGGCCATGACCACGGCAGTCAGGGGAATGTTGACGTATTCCTGGGTTACGCCGGTGGCGTAGCCATTGGTATTGCAGAGGGTGCCGACATAGGCAAGGCCCACCGTGGAGCCGTCGAATTCACGGCCGGAGAGCAGTTCCATCAATGGGCTGGCCGTGCTGGTGTCGGCGAAGGAAAAGCCGTGGTACTTCTCACGCAGATCTACCAGCAGTTCATTGGCGCTGGTGGATTCCAGCAGCAACTCTTCGCTGGGAAATTCCACGTGCAGGGTATCGAAGACCATATTCAGGTCGTTGCGGTAGAAACCGTCGATGATGTTGAGCAGTTCCACCACCTTGTCCTGGTAGGTATCCGGGTGCTTTTGTTGAAACAGGTGGTCGACGATCAGGTATTTCTCCGGCAGCAGGCAGACACCGTCCACCTGCTTGGTGCACATTTCTTCCAGGGTGGCTGCGGCAATGTGGTACTCACCTGAACGAGCGCTGGCTCCTTCCCGGGTCGGCAGTTCCAGGGAGCTGTGGGTGCCATTGCCTACGCCGCAGGTGCCGGGCGCCTGCAGGCTTTGCAGGGAACGGGCAACGGGGAGATTGTTATGCTGGCTGAACGTGTCGCTGTCGATAACGTGCATTTCGCCATTCAGTGACACGACCCCGGACCAGTTATCCTCGAGCTGGGACAGACGCACCCAGCTTCCCGGAACCTGTTCCAGAGAGCCGCTGTAGTGATTGCCCTGAAGGAGTTTGCGATCCGCATCGGACATGCCGATCCGGGCGGTGCTGGGTTCCAGTACCGCCCGGTAACGGCTGCCATCGATGAACAGTTCGGTGCTGGCTTGTGGATCTGCAGCGGCGACATGACTGCCCGGGAAAAGCAGGGTAGCCAACAGCAGGCCATGCCAGGATGCCAGTGGCCGACGAAAGCGCATTGCCATGGGTGGTGCTCCCCTCTTACTGGGTTTTTCGTATTTTAGGTGTAGTTACTTCGGTGTAGACGTTGCGGGGGATTTTGCGTACCTGCGGGCGGGTATGTTGTGCGGCGTATCCCATTCCTCGCTATCTGAACGGTCGTGCACGGTTATTTGAGGTTCAGACAGCGTTAAACAGGGCGCTGAGCTGCTGCGCGGCCCGCTCTACCTGGTCGGGAGCGGGGTCGGAGAAAAGGGCGTGGATTACGGCCAGAGCGTCGGCACTCCGCTCCAGTAGCTGGCCGCCGTTGTCGGAATCAATGCCGCCGATGGCGACCAGCGGAATCGTCAGCTGTTGACGGGCCTGGTCGAGGATCGCCGGATCAGCGGGCGGAGCCAGGGGTTTGGTGCGAGAGGGGAAGAAGCGGCCGAAGGCCACGTAGTCGGCGCCTGCAGCGGCGGCCTGCTCTGCCAGTGCCAGATCGCTATGACAGGTAACGCCAATGATCTTGCCTGGGCCCAGCAAGCGTCGGGCGCGGGCGATGCCGCCGTCGCTCTGGCCGATGTGGACGCCGTCGGCATCAATGTCTGCGGCCAGGGCGGGATCATCGTTGACCAGAAAGAGGGCGTCATGCTGCCGGCACAGGGCTTGCAGCTGGGCGGCCCGCTGGCGCCGTTGCGCCGGGGTGGCGGTCTTGTCCCGGTATTGCAGCAGCCGGGCGCCACCGCGCAGGGCCGCCTCTGCGGCTGGCAGTAATTGCCGATCACGAATCAGGGCCGGGTCGGTGATGGCGTACAGGCCATGGATGGCGGGGTGCTTCATCGCCGATCGGGCACATGTTGGCCCTGGCCCGGGCGGAAGGCGTTGCGCAGGAAGCGGTCCACATGGGCCTGGCCGTCTGCCACCGCATTGGCCAGGGATTCCCCGCGGCCGCGCAGGCAGGCGATAGATGAGGCCAGGGTGCAGCCGGAGCCATGATAGCTGTGTGGCAGGCGCTCCCAGTTCCACTGTTGCTCACCGTCGGCGCTGAACAGATGGTTGGTGACCTGGTCGGTGGCGTCGTGGGTGCCAGTGATCAGAGTGGCGCAGCCGGTGCGTTTAACCAGCTCGCCGCCGCAGTCGGCGACGGAGACCTGGCCGCTGAGGGCCTGGGCTTCGGGCAGGTTGGGAGTCATTATATCGCAGTGGGGAGCAAGCCGTTCCAGCATGGCCTCCGCCAGGGATTCGCTGGCCAGACTGCCGCCGGCTTCGGCGGCCAGCACCGGGTCGAGCACCACGGGCACGCCGGGCAGTTGCTGCAGCAGCTCGGCGATGAAGCCGATGATGGCTACGGAACCGGTCATACCGATTTTCACTGCCTGGTAGTCGTAGTCTTCCAGCAGGGTGGCTGCCTGCTGACGTAACAGATCCACGTCGGTGAGCCGGAAACCGCGCACGTTCTGACTATTCTGCACGGTGAGCCCGGTGATCAGGGTGGAGGCAAAGCCGCCCAGGGCGCGAATGGCTTCAATGTCCGCATGGATGCCGGCGCCCCCGGAAGGGTCGTGGCCAGCGATGACGAGAATATTGGTTTTCATAAAAGAACGCCTGGCGCTTGACGCCTGACGTACGGGCGATCTTCTCGTCCGGTGTCAGGCGTGCAGCGTTTTTCAGAATGGTCGCACTACCGCCAATATAACAATGGCCACCAGCAGAAACACGGGGATCTCATTGAAGATCCGGTAAAACTTGTCGCTCTTGGTGTTGGCGTCGGCGGCGAATTTTTTCATGTAGGCCAGGCAGACATGGTGATAGCCGATCAGGAGAAACACCAGGGTTAGCTTGGCGTGCATCCAGCCGAAACCTTTATAGGCTTCCCAGTTGGCCATCAGCATCCACAGGCCCAGCAATACGGTGACGATCATGCTGGGGTTCATGATGCCCCGGTACAGTTTTCGCTCCATCACCTTAAAACGCTCCCGGCTGACGGTGTCTTCCGCCATGGCGTGATAGACGAATAGACGCGGCAGGTAAAAGATGGCGGCAAACCAGCAGATCACGGCGATCAGGTGGAACGCTTTGATCCAGAGCAGGTGGTCAAGGGCGAACTGCATCATGATGTGGCAAATCTCCGGAGTGTAGTGAGTGGAGGGATCGGAAGTCAGAGCGTAGACTATACCGACTTCCTGCCATTGTTTCGTCAACCTGCACTGATTGCCAAGGAGTCCCGTGAATAAGCGGCCACGCCACCGTCGTCTGATGCGTTACTACCTGTTTCGCTCTCGCCGCGTTGGTCGTCGTCAGTTGGGGTCCTGGGAAGACTGGAAGCTGCGGGCGGTGTTCTGGATCGGTGCCGTGCTGGTGGGGTTGTTGGTGGTGGCGTTCGCCTGGGTGGCAGAACTGGCGTCACACACCTTTATCCAGATACACGAACAGTCGCCACTGTTGCCGGTGCTGATCACGCCGCTGGGCATGCTGTTGATCGTCTGGTTGATGCGACAGCTCGGCACCGAATCTCAGGGTAGCGGTATTCCTCAGGTGCTGGTGGTGCTCAAGCAGCGCTACCATTGGCTGCGCCCCACCTTTCTTTCTCTGCGTGTCATCTTCGGCAAGTTCATTCTGACCTGCCTGGGGTTGCTGTGCGGCGCCAGTATCGGGCGCGAAGGCCCCAGCGTTCATATGGGCGCGGCAATGATGTATTCGGTGGGTCGGCTGGGGCGCCTGAATCAGAAATATGTGGATAATTCCCTGATCGTGGCCGGTGGTGCTGCCGGGGTGTCGGCGGCGTTCAATGCGCCGCTGGCGGGGATTGTTTTCGCCATCGAAGAATTGTCCGGCTCCTTCGAGCAGCGCACCAGCGGTACCCTGATCCTGGCCATTATTCTTTCCGGGGTGGTGGTGCTGATGATCATGGGGCACTACAGCTTTTTCGGTCACCCGCAGGGCGCCCTGGATATTACCCGGGACTGGGCGGCGATTGGCGTCACCGGGCTGGTGTGTGGTCTGTTCGGCGGTCTGTTCAGTCGGTTGCTGATCAAGGGCAGTCAGTTTCTTTCTCCCCATGCCAAGGCGCACCCCTATCGAGTGGTGCTGATGTGCGCGCTGGTGCTGGTGTTGCTGGGGTTGCTCACCGGCGGTGCCACCTACGGCAGTGGCTATGAGCAGGCCAGTACCCTGCTGGACGGAGAGCACCCGGGGAACTGGAGTTTTGCCCTGGCCAAGATGTCCGCCACTCTGGTGTCCTACTTCACCGGTATTCCCGGCGGGCTGTTCTCGCCGAGCCTGGCTGCGGGGGCCGGGTTCGGCAATGTGATTGGCGGTTTCTTCCCGGAGTCTTCCCTGGTGGGGATTACCCTGGTAGCCATGGCTGCCTTTCTGGCCGGTGTCATCCAGCGTCCCATTACCTCTTTTGTGATCGTCATGGAGTTGACCGGTAACCGCCATGACATCCTGCTACCGCTGATGGCCGGGGCGTTTCTGGCAACGGCGGTGGCCAAGCTTGTCTGGGCTCGCCCGCTCTATGATTCTCTCGCCGAGCGTCTCTCGGATGGGCGTGGCATGGCCCTTGAAAAGCCCCGGGAAAAAGGCGATGACGGGGGAGCGGAGTCGGCCGCGGGCAAGGAATCCGAACGGCAATTGCCCGGATAAGTTGCCGGCCCATGGTGGCGCCCCTATCATGCGGGGTCATTTGTGAACCTGAAGCTACGGCTTCAGGTTAAATGCAGTTCCCTGATTAGCAGGGTGGAGAATGATATGGCAGAGCCCCTCAAGGTCGGCGTAGTTGGTGGCACCGGATACACCGGAGTGGAGTTGTTGCGCCTGCTGGTCAACCACCCCCATGTGGCTCTCGATGTGATTACCTCTCGGGGGGAAGCCGGCACCGCGGTGGCGGACCTGTTCCCTTCCCTGCGGGGACGCACCGACCTGGTCTTTAGCGAGCCGGACGTGAAGCGGCTGGCTTCCTGCGACGTGGTGTTCTTCGCCACCCCCCATAATGTGGCCATGCGCATGATGCCGGAGCTGATGGATGCCGGGGTGCGCGTGGTGGATCTGTCTGCGGATTTCCGGCTGCGTGACCATGAATTGTGGAGCGACTGGTACGGCGAACCGCACGCGTGCCCGGAATTGCTGGCGGACGCGGTGTACGGCCTGCCGGAAGTGAACCGGGAAAAACTGCGTAATGCGCGACTGGTGGCCTGTGCCGGCTGCTACCCCACTGCCATCCAGCTTGGCTACCTGCCGTTGCTGGAGAACGGCTGGATCAAGCCGGAGCAACTGATTGCCAACGCGGCCAGTGGGGCCAGTGGCGGCGGCAAGGGTGCCAAGGTGCCGATGCTGCTGGCGGAAGCCGGCGAGAGCTACAAGGCCTATGGCGCCAGTGGTCACCGTCACCTGCCAGAAATCGAACAAGGTTTGGCGGATATCGCCGGCGGGCCTGTCAGAGCCACCTTTGTGCCACACCTGATTCCCATGATTCGCGGTATTCACGCCACCCTCTATGGGCAGCTCAACGACCAATCGCCGTCCCTGGAAGAGATCCAGGCGGCCTACGAGGCTCGTTACGCCAATGAGCCCTTTGTGGATGTGATGCCGTTGGGTAGCCACCCGGAGACCCGTTTCGTGAAAGGCGCCAACACCTGCCGGATTGCCTTGCACCAGCCCCGGGGCGAGAACGTGATTGTAGTACTGTCGGTGATCGACAATTTGGTCAAGGGTGCCTCCGGGCAGGCGGTGCAAGCCATGAATATTATGTTCGGGCTGGATGAAGGGGCGGGACTCGCAGTCGTTCCGCTGATGCCCTGATATGGCGCGCAAACCGAAAAGTCGGGCAGGCATTGATGATGTGATGTTGATGCCGGTGAGCCCGTCCCGGCAGAAAAAGCGTCGCCGGCTATGGACGGTGGGTTTGCTGGTTCTTGCCGTAGTGCTGTTTGCCGGCGGTTTCTGGACCGGTAGCAGTGGCGCCCTGGATACGTCCGCGGCCAATCAGCGACTGCGCAGCGATCTGAAGAGCACCAAGCGTGAGTTGGAAGCGGCCCGCAATGAGCTGGCTCTGTACCGCACCGATACCGAAGTTACCCGGGAGGCTCGGGAAACCCTGCGCCAGGAGATAAAATCCCTGCGTGATCAGGCTGCCGAGCTGGAAGAGGCGGTGGTGTTTTACAAGAGCGTCATGGCCCCGGGCGCCAGCGAAGGGCTGCAGATTGAAAAAATGGTGCTGCAGCCGGATGATGAAAACGGCTTTTACCGTTACCGGGTGGTGCTGGTGCAGGCAGGAGATAATCGCAATTATCTGTCCGGCGACATCAGTCTCACCCTGCGTGGCAGTCGCGAGGGGGAGTCTTTTTCCCGGAATGGAACCGACTGGCTGGAAGATGGCAGTGAGACGCGCTTCCGGTTTCGTTACTTTCAGGAGCTGAGTGGCCGCTTTCAGGTACCGGAAGGGGTGGAGCTGGAAGCCGTGGACGTAGAAGCTGAGAGCGGCGGCAGAAACCGTTACCAGATACAAAAAACCGTAAAATGGCAGTAGGAGAGACCCGTGCTTGGCCGAGACAAGAAATCCGCAACAGGTAGTACATCCGGTTCGTCCCAGGATTATCGTAACCACACCCTGGTCGCGCCCAGCGCCACGGTTCGGGGCGATATCGAATTCACTGGTGGCCTGCACGTGCAAGGCACCGTGGAAGGCAATATCAGTGTGGGCAAGGACGGTGGCCGTCTGATTATTGGTGAGACCGGGGTGGTCAAAGGGGAGATTCAGGTGCCCAATGTCATCATCAACGGTCGTGTGGAAGGGGATGTGCACGCCACCGAGAATCTGGAGCTGGCCGAGAAAGCCGCCGTGGAAGGGAATGTCTATTACCTGATGATCGAAATGGTCATGGGGGCCCGGGTAAACGGCAAGCTGGTGCGGCTGGACGATGAGCGTCGCAACCTGCCGGCACCGGATGCCACTGACAAGAATGCCGGCAAGACCGCGACCAAGGCCGCGGCAGCTGAATAATTCTTGACTGTTTTAGTCGGGTACTGGAACATAATCAGCCCGTAGGCCTTTCCGGCCACGGGCCAATCCGCCATCCGTTGCTAGCGAGAGTATGACCGAAACCGCCCCAATCTCATTCACCGATGCCGCCGCCGCCAAGGTCAAGGAACTGCGTGACGACGAAGGCAATCCGCAACTCAAGCTGCGCGTGTATATCACGGGGGGAGGCTGTGCCGGTTTTTCCTACGGCTTCACCTTTGATGAGGCGGTCAACGACGACGACACCATTGTTGAAAAGGAAGGCGTTACCCTGCTGGTCGATGCCATGAGCATCCAGTATCTGGATGGTTCCCAGGTTGACTACGAGAAGGGGCTGATGGGCTCGCGCTTTGTGGTCAGCAACCCCAATGCGGCCACTACCTGCGGTTGCGGGTCTTCCTTCTCCGTCTGACGCCGGACCTTCTCGCTCGCCCTAGTACACAACAGGCCCGTCCTCCAGCATGATGGGTCTTGCTTGTTGCATCTCCTGCTGTCACAAAACCTTCACCGTTTGATCAACTTTCCGTCGTTTTCGTGGGTGACACTGTCCCCATGATGACTACGAAACCCACATTTCAAAGAATGACCGCCGCGGATACCCGTGCCATGTGCTGGTTGCTTCAGCAGCCCCAGGCCGCCCGTCGTGCCCGCATGGCCCGCCTGGTGTCCCGGCTCGGTGATGGGCCCTTCTATGTGGCCCTGACACTGCTGATCTGGTGGATGGATCGGCAGGGGGGCAGCGAGTTTGCCCTTACCGCCATGGCCGCCTACGCGCTGGAAGTGCCGCTGTTCGTGCTGCTGAAACACCTGATCAAACGACCACGACCAGCGGATGCGCTGGAAAGCCTGTCTGCCTTTATCCAGCCGGCAGACCGCTTTAGCTTTCCCTCCGGCCATACCGCCGCTGCCTTTGTGATGGCATCCCTGCTCTGCGTATTCTATCCGCCGGTGATGCTGCTGGCCCTGGGTCTGGCGGTGATGGTGGGGCTGTCACGGGTGCTGCTGGGCGTGCACTACCCCAGCGATATTCTCGCCGGCGCCACCCTGGGTGTCAGCTGTGCCATGCTTGCGCTCTGGCTGGTTTAGTTCTCCCTCCTCTCGACGATCCTCTTCCGCCCTGGCCATAGGTCCGCACATTTTTCTATACCTCCCCGTAGGAGCGGCGTTTGAGCCGCGAACCTGCTTGCGATAAAGGCCGAATGGTTCGCGGCTCAAGCGCCGCTCCTACGGGGGGTATGGCGAGGTAATGAGCGGCTGCTCTTCGCCTTTCAGGGCAGGGTGACCTGGCCCAGAATGGTTTCCCTGGACGCCCCGGTAACCACCGGCGCATTCCCGCACTGTCCTTCCAGCCGTGCCCATGCCAGCCAGGCAAAGGCGGCGGCTTCTACCCAGTCCGGGTGCAGGCCTTCGCTTTCGGTGCTGATCACCGGAATTTCCAGATGGTGCTGTAGCCGTGCCAGCAGGTGGTGGTTGTGGGCGCCGCCGCCGCACACCAGCAGTTGCTGTGGGGCGAAATCCGCCAGCGCGTCGCTGATGCTGCGGGCGGTCAGCTCGGCCAGGGTGGCCTGAACCTGTTGAGGTTCACTGTGGCCTGGCAGGTGTGGTTTCAGCCAATCGGCATGGAAAAGCTCGCGGCCGGTGCTCTTGGGGGGTGGCAGCCGGAAGTAGGGATCATCCAGCAGCTGTGCCAGTAGCCTCGGGTCTGGCTCGCCGCCAGCGGCCCAGTCACCGTTGCGGTCGAAGGGTTGCTGGCGGTGCTGCCGGATCCAGAGATCCATCAGTACATTGCCTGGGCCGGTATCGAAACCGCCCAGCAGGGTGTTGCCGTCCAGCAGGGTCACGTTGGCCATGCCGCCGATGTTGGCAATGGCGCGGCGCTGGCCGGGTCGGGCAAACAGTTGTTGGTGGAAGGGCGGGACCAGGGGTGCACCCTGGCCGCCCAGTGCCATGTCCTTGTTGCGGAAATTGCTCACCACGGTGATGCCGGTTTCCACTGCCAGGGTATCCGGGCAGCCCAGCTGCAGACTGAAGCCGTTTTCGCCGGGCCGGTGGCGAACTGTCTGGCCGTGGCAGCCAATGGCGCGGATCTGCTGTGGCTTCAGGCCGGTCTGTTCCAGCAGGGTCTGGCAGGCCTGTGCATAGCATAGGGAGAGTTGGCGACTGACGGCGCCGGCCCGGTCAATTTCGTTGTCGCCGGGCTGGCAGAGGGCCAGCACCGCGTCTTGCAGAGGATCGGGCAGCGGCTGGTTGAGGGTGGTCTGCAGGGAGAAATGTCCGTCACCGATCCGGGTCAGCACCGCGTCGATGCCATCCACGCTGGTGCCGGTCATCAGACCAATCAGGTAATCGCCGCGGGCCTCAGAGGACATCGCTGCTGGCCAGGGTTGAGGCCTCGGCGAACAGGGTCATCTGGGCCTTGAGGCGATTGGCGGCAATCAGGAACTCCGAACGCTCATTGTCGTTGATGCCCCGCGCCTTGGGCAGGGGCACGGTGAGTGGATTGCGGTGAGAGCCGTTAATGCGGAATTCGTAATGGAGGTGCGGCCCGGTGGCGAGGCCGGAGGCGCCCACATAGCCAATGGTCTGGCTCTGTTTGACCCGTTTTCCTACGCGGATGCCCCTGGCGAAGCCGCGCATGTGTGCGTAGAGGGTGGTGTAGATCTGGCCGTGTTTGAGGATGATCACGTTGCCGTAGCCGCCCTTTACCCCGGCAAAGATCACCTTGCCGTCGCCGGCGGCCTTGATCGGGGTGCCGGACGGGGCTGCATAGTCGATGCCCTTGTGGGCGCGAATCCGGTTGAGTACCGGGTGTTTGCGGCTCAGGTTGAAGCGGGAACTGATTCGGGAGAAAGCTACCGGGGTGCGGATGAACTCCTTGCGCATGGAGTCGCCCTTGATATCCAGGTATTCCACGTCGCCGGACCGGGTTTCGTAGCGGAAGGCGGTCAGGTGGCGGTCCTGATTCCAGAACTCGGCCATCAGGATGTCGCCCTCGCCGACTTTCTCGCCATCCAGATACAGCTCTTCATAAATAATGCGGAACCGATCGCCCCGGCGAATATCGAGGACGAAATCCACGTCCCAGGCAAACAGGTTGGCCAGCTGCATGGTGAGCTTGTCGCTGATGCCGGCAGCTGCGCCGGCCAGAAAAAGGGAGTCAGTGATGTCCGCCTCGGCAAAGCGGGTCTGCTTCTGGTATTCGCGCTGGCTCAGGCGGGTTTCCCAGCCGCCGCCCCTGAGGCGGGCAGTGAGCGTTTCCACTTTGGAGGGGTGGTACTGCACCTGAGTCAGTCGGTTGTCGTTATCCACGGTGACCTGGAGGGTTTCGCCGGGGCGGATCTTGGTCAGCCGTTGCAGCTTGTCGTCGCTGTTGATCAGGGCAAATACCTGGCCGGCGCCGACGCCCAGCGGTTGCAGCAGCGAGGACAGGCTGTCACCGGCTTGTACGGTCAGGATTTGCCACTCTGGTGCCTGTGGGGCTTGCGGCTGGGGCTCGGGTTTGCGGGCCGGTTTGGCCGGTAGGGAAATCGTCTTGGCCTGTTGTCTGGGTTGTTCCGGGGGGCTGTCAGGGCTAAGAGCAATAAGGATGACGCCGCCCAGCAAAACCATGCTCAGCAGTAAATGGGTGCGGGGGAACTGGCGCACCAGCCTGCCAGCAGAGGATAAAAGTTCTTTCATGGAGAGTGTGAAGGACCTGGTTGGGTAAAAAGCCGGTCGTGCCCGGGAGGCACAGCGAAAACAGACCTGCAAAGATACCTGCCTTCTCTGGCCGCGTTCAAGTGCTACAATAACCGGCTTTCTCGCAGGGGCTTTATTCCTGTGTTAACGGTACCCGGACAGTATAGAGGTAGGCATGGCCACGGTGGACGAACAACTGGCGCTCATTTCCCGCGGTGCGGATGAAATCATCCAGGAAGACGAATTGCGGGAAAAACTGGCCTCTGGCCGGCCCCTGAAGATCAAGGCAGGCTTTGATCCCACCGCCCCGGATCTGCATCTGGGGCATACCGTGCTGATCAACAAGATGCGCCAGTTTCAGGAGCTGGGCCATCAGGTGATTTTCCTGATTGGTGATTTCACCGGCATGATCGGTGATCCCACCGGCAAGAGTGCGACCCGACCTCCGCTGACCCGGGAGGATGTGCTGCGCAATGCGGAGAGCTATAAAGAGCAGGTGTTCAAGATCCTTGATCCGGCGAAAACCCGGGTGGTATTCAATTCCGATTGGATGAATGAGGTGGGTGCTGCCGGCATGATCAAGCTGGCCGGGCAGTACACCGTGGCGCGGATGCTGGAGCGGGATGATTTCGACAAGCGCTACAAGGGTAATCAGTCCATTGCCATCCATGAGTTTCTCTATCCGCTGGTACAGGGCTATGACTCCGTGGCGCTGGAGGCGGATGTGGAGCTGGGCGGCACCGACCAGAAATTCAACCTGCTGATGGGGCGTACCCTGCAGAAGGCCTACGGCCAGGCCCCGCAGATCTGTCTGACCATGCCGATTCTGGAGGGGCTGGACGGGGTGCAGAAGATGTCAAAGTCGCTGGGGAACTACGTGGGAGTGAATGATGCTCCCGGGGAAATGTACCGCAAGCTGCTATCTCTTCCCGACAGCCTCACCTGGCGTTACTATGAATTGCTCAGTTCCTGCTCCAACGAGCGTATTGAGGGGCTGAAGGCAGAGGCGGACACGCTGGGCTCCCCGCAGGAGGCCAAAAAGGCCTTTGCGCTGGAGATGGTCGAGAGGTTCCACGGTGCTCAGGCAGCGGCGAGTGCGCCCAAATCTGCGGGTAACCAGATTGCCCTTGGCGAGATCCCGGATAACGTGCCAGAAGTGCTGGTTGAGCTGGAGGGAGAGGAGGAAATTCGCCTTTTCCAATTGCTTGCCAAGGCAGGCCTGACTAAAAACGGTAAGGCGGCCAAGGATGCATTCGGGCGGGGTGCGGTCTATCTGGATGGTGCCCAGCTCACCGAGGAGCGCAGTTTTGGCCGGGGCGAGAGTCTGGTGCTGCAGGCCGGCAAGAAGAAGATAGCCCGGGTAACGCTCAAATAGGCCGGAATCGATGGTTTTTCCAGCGATTTGAGCAGAAAGTGAGCGGTTGAACGGTTTTTCAGAAAAAGTGCAAAAAAGGGTTTGACTCCCCCAGCGAAATCCCTAGAATGCGCACTCCTCGACGGGGCAACAACGAAACACGCCACGGACGAGACGCTCTTTAACAATCAGGCAAGCA
>NZ_DEXN01000027.1:4718-5637 GCF_002364155.1 Alcanivorax sp. UBA3183 | reverse complement strand
GCTGCACTCAACCCAACCTGCGCGGTTTTCCATTTTCAACGTTTAACTTGCCGCTCTTTTTCCGCCAGCACCTGGCTGTACCCATCCTGATAACCCGGATAGCGCAGGGTGTAATGCCCCTGGCGAATGTACTGGCTGCGGATCCGCTTGCCAGCGGGCGCGTCATCGGGCACCGCCAGGGTCAGTCCCTGTTGCTGAGCCAGCCATTGCAGCACGTCCAGATTGCGGCCGCCCACGTTGTCGGTGCCGATCACCAATGGCGGCATTTCCTGCCCCGCCAACCAGCCATCGGCCACCTGCTTCAGCAGGCCAACGCAATCGTCCCGATGAATGCGATTGGTCCACTGGGCGGAAGGCAGTGCTTCCTCGCCGCGAGCGAGACGGGCCGCCTTGTCGATCTGGCGATAGCGACCTGGCCCGTAGATGCCAGAGAAGCGCACCACCGTGCAATGGGAGCGGATGCTGAGTTCCTCTTCCGCCGCCAGCAACACCTTGCCGTTGTAGCGAGACGGCGTTGGCGGCGTCAGCTCGTCCACGCCGCCTTCAACGTCACCAAAGACCGCCGTGCTGGAGACGAACACCACCGGCGGCAGCGGCTGCTGGGCCGCCAGGGCATCCAGCAGGGTCTGCGGCGCCCGCACGTAGGCCTTCAGATACCCTTCCTCGCTGTATTCAGACGGCGTCATGATGATAATGACCAGATCCACCGGGTCCGGTGGCAGCATGGCTGCGCCTGCAAGCAAATCCTGGCTGTATAGCTCCACACCGGCGGGACAGCGGCTGCCCCGTCGAATGGCGCTGACCCGATGACCCTCGGCCAGAAACTGCTCCGCCAGGCCGGTCCCCAGGTCACCCAGGCCGGCAATCAGAATGTGGGACATAAATGCAAAACCAATTAATAGTTAATAGTGAATAGTTA
>NZ_DEXN01000027.1:3596-4616 GCF_002364155.1 Alcanivorax sp. UBA3183 | reverse complement strand
CTATTCACTGTTAACTATTCACTGCCTTATTTTCTAGGCACAATGATCAGTAATTGAATTAGCGAATCAGTGCCATGACATTAACAGAACTACGCTATCTCGTCGCCCTGGCGCGGGAACGCCATTTTGGTCACGCCGCCCAGGCCTGCAACGTGAGCCAACCCACCCTCAGTGCAGCCATCAAAAAGCTGGAAGACCAGCTCGGCATGCCGCTGTTCGAACGTCGCCCCCGGGAAGTCGTGGTGACACCCCAGGCGGGGCCCATTGTGGCGCAGGCCCAACGGGTTCTGGAACAGGCAGACCTGCTGACGCAGATGGCCATGAGCCAGCAGGATCAACTGGGGTCGCCACTACGGGTCGGCGCCATTTTTACTGTGGCACCCTATCTGTTCCCCACCATGGTGCCAAAGGTACGCGCGGCGGCACCGGAAATGCCTTTGTTCATCGAAGAAAACTATACCCACGTGCTGCGTCGCAAGCTGGAACAGGGCGACCTGGACGCCATTATCGTCGCACTGCCCTTCTCCGGTGGCGGGTTGGTACGGGCACGCATGTACGAGGAATCGTTCTCGGTGCTGTTGCCCGGCGACCACCCCTGGACCAGCCAGACAGAAATCGCGCCGGAGCAACTGCTGGATGAAACCTTGCTGCTGCTGGGCGAAGGCCACTGCTTCCGCGATCAGGTGCTGGAGCTGTGCCCGGCCATCGACTCCCAGCGCCAGCGCAATCTGGTACAAATTGAAGGCGGCTCCCTGGAAACCCTTCGCCATATGGTGGCCAGCGGCCTGGGTATCACCGTGTTGCCCAACTCGGCGCTCCACCAGCATGGCTATGACAAGGCGACTTTCGCGGTTCGCCCCTTCAAGGCCCCGGTCCCGGCGCGAACCATTGCCCTGATCTGGCGCGACAGCTTCCCGCGGCCGAAAGCCATCGAGGTACTGCGCCAGGCGGTGCCAAAGGAAGGGCTGGCGGGCTAACGATGGGCTGGACGATCTCTCCCTGTAGGAGCACCTCTCGAGG
>NZ_DEXN01000027.1:3263-3498 GCF_002364155.1 Alcanivorax sp. UBA3183 | reverse complement strand
GAGCACCTCTCGAGGTGCGAACCTGTTTGAAGACGATCCCAAAAGTACCGTTCGCACCTCGAGAGGTGCTTCTACAGCGGCGCAGTATCATGGCCAGTGACAGTCTTTCCGCCCTGCCCATCACCCGCCTGAAAGGCGTCGGGCCCGCTGCTGCCGAAAAACTCACGAAACTGGGCCTGCACAATCTGGAAGATGTGCTGTTCCATCTGCCATTCCGCTACGAAGACCGCACCCG
>NZ_DEXN01000027.1:392-3191 GCF_002364155.1 Alcanivorax sp. UBA3183 | reverse complement strand
TTCCGCTACGAAGACCGCACCCGCATCACCCCCATCGGCAGCCTGCGCCCGGAAACCGGGGTCGTCATCGAAGGAGAAGTGATGGCGGCGGATGTGGTGTTCGGACGCCGACGCTCGTTGCTGTGCAAGGTGGCCGATGGCACCGGCATGGTGACCCTGCGTTTTTATCATTTCAGCGCCGCGCAGAAGAACAACATGGAACGGGGGAAGCCCATTCGCGTGTATGGCGAACCGCGCCCCGGGGCCGCCGGGCTGGAGTTTTATCACCCCGAATATCAAATCGGCACCAGCCTGCCACCACTGGAAAAAGCACTGACCCCTGTCTACCCCACCACCGAAGGCGTCAGCCAGAAACTGTTGCGCAACCTGGCCGCTCAGGCCCTGCAGTACCTGCAGGGTCACCCGCCGGCGGAACTGATTCCCGGCAATCTGCTTGATCAACGCGGCCTGCCGTCACTCACCGAGGCGCTGACCAAGCTGCACAACCCGCGCCCGGATGACCCGGTCAACCTGCTACTGGACGGCAAGCACCCGGCGGTAAAGCGACTGGTCATGGAAGAGATGGTGGCCCACCAGCTGGGCATGCTGCAGAAACGGGCCGGCCAGAAAGCCTTCCACGCCCCGCGCCTGCACGCGGATGATTTATTCGAACAGCTACAGGCCAGCCTGCCCTTCACCCTCACCGGAGCCCAGCAGCGGGTGATCGGCGAGCTGCTCACCGACATGGGCAAGCCCCACCCCATGCTGCGGCTGGTCCAGGGGGATGTGGGTTCGGGTAAGACCCTGGTCGCCGCCGCGGCGGCGCTGGCCGCGATCGAATCCGGCTACCAGGTGGCGCTGATGGCACCCACGGAACTGCTTGCCGAACAGCACCGGGACAACTTCCACCACTGGCTCGCGCCGCTGGGCATCGAGGTGCACTGGCTGGCAGGCAGCCTGGGGGCCAAGGCCCGCCGGGACACCCAAGCGGCGCTGGCAGATGGCCGCGCCCCTATCGTGGTCGGTACCCACGCCCTGTTCCAGGAAGCCGTACAGTTCCATCGCCTGGGCCTGACCATCATCGATGAACAACACCGCTTTGGCGTACAGCAACGCCTGGCCCTGCGCGAAAAAGGCCGCTTCGATACCCGCCACGGCATCCAGGTGCCCCACCAGCTGGTGCTCACCGCCACGCCAATTCCCCGCACCCTGGCCATGAGCGTCTATGGCGATCTGGATACGTCGGTGATCGATGAAATGCCCCCCGGCCGTAAACCCATCGACACCCTGGTGCTGCCGGAAGGACGCCGCCCCCAGGTGATTGAGCGCATCAACGACGCCTGCCAGCAGGGTACCCAGGCCTACTGGGTCTGCCCGCTGATTGAGGAATCCGAGGAAATCCAGGCCAGGGCGGCGGAGGCCTCTTTTGAGGAATTGCAGACCGCTCTGCCCGATCTCACCGTGGAACTGGTACACGGCCGCATGAAGGCAAAAGAGAAGGCCGAACGCATGGCCCGGTTTGCCAGCGGTGAGGCCCAGTTACTGGTGGCCACCACCGTGATCGAAGTGGGCGTGGATGTGCCCAACGCCACCCTGATGGTAATGGAAAATGCGGAACGGCTGGGCCTGGCCCAGCTCCATCAGCTGCGCGGTCGAGTGGGCCGGGGCGGCGAGCAAAGCTACTGCCTGTTGCTCTACCAGACGCCCCTGTCGCTCACCGCCAAACGGCGCCTGGCGGTGATGCGCGACACCACCGACGGCTTCGTGATTGCCGAAGAAGACCTGAAACTGCGTGGCCCCGGCGAATGGCTGGGCACCCGCCAGACCGGCGACATGGCATTCCGCATTGCTGACCTGATGCGCGATGAAGCGCTGATGGAGCCTGCCCGGGACGTGGCAGACAGTCTGTTGCAACATTGCCCGGGAAGCGTGGAGCCGCTACTGCGACGCTGGCTCAAGGGCGGGCAGGATTACGCGGATATCTGAGCCCCCATTCATTGTCAGGTATAGCGGATCGGCCGGGAACGTCCAGGATCACCCCCACCCAAGCGCCACCACCACTACCCCCACAGGCAGAAAGTCCTCTATCCGGATTGCACGGCACGACGGCCTCTGCCGGCAAGCCCCTGACAACGCTGCCCGCCATTACTGAAGACGCTTTTTTTATCTGCCGACGCTAGTGAATCAGAGAGTCGAGGCGTACTATCGCCGCCGCCTTCCACATGCAGCCAGACGGGTGCGGAAGGATTCACACTTCCAGGAAACAACTGTCTGATTTAACAGGGAGAAAGACAATGGCAAAAGGCCCCAAACCGCTGCGAAACTGGGCGGCAATGGATCCGCTGATGCGTAAGGGCGGCGCTCATCAATCCGCCAGGGAACAGACCCGGCCCCGTATGGACTGGCGCCAGGCGCTGGACGAATTCGAGGACCTGCAGGTCCGTCAGGAACCGGAAGATAACGAGGGGCTGCAAGGCCCCTCTTTTTTTGCATCGCAAAACGGCGACTTTCACCAGCGCCCTGATGGTTTATGTCATTGTCGCTAGCGAGCATCGGATTACCCTTGTAGAACTTGCCAGTTCTACTACGGGATCGCCAATGACCGAAAAACGTATTCTTGTCACCGGCGCCACCGGTGCCCAGGGCGGCGCCCTGATCCCTCTCCTGATGGAGCAAGGCTTTCAGGTTCGCGCCCTCACTCGTAACCCGGACAAGCCCTCCGCCCAGGCACTGGCCCGCAAAGGCGCGGAAGTCGTGGCCGGCGACCTGGATGACGGCGTATCGCTGCAGCTGGCCTGCCAGGGCTGCTACGGTGTTTTT
>NZ_DEXN01000027.1:0-271 GCF_002364155.1 Alcanivorax sp. UBA3183 | reverse complement strand
TTTTTGCGCTACAGAATTTTTGGGAAAAAGGCGTGGGCTACCAGCGCGAGATCGACCAGGGCATCCGCCTGGCCGATGCCGCGGCGGCCTCCGGCGTTCAGCATTTTCTGCAAACCTCTGTGGCCGGGTGCGAGGAAGCCGGCAATGTGCTGCATTTCGCCAGCAAGTGGGAAATCGAGCAGCACATCGAAAAACTCGACCTGCCATTCACCATGCTGCGCGAAGTGTTCTTCATGGAGAATTTCTTCGAGCCGGTAATGGGCAACAAGGG
>NZ_DEXN01000040.1:3297-5002 GCF_002364155.1 Alcanivorax sp. UBA3183 | reverse complement strand
CAGGTGGACGTGATCGTGTTGGCCCGCTACATGCAGATTCTGAGCAGCGAGTTTGTTTCGCACCATCCGCACCGCATTATCAACATCCACCATTCCTTCCTGCCAGCCTTCGTGGGCGCCAACCCCTATCAGCAGGCCCACGATCGTGGCGTCAAACTGATCGGTGCCACCAGCCACTATGTGACAGAAGATCTGGATCAGGGGCCGATCATCGAGCAGAACGTGCAGCGGGTCAGCCATCGGCATTCCGCTGACGAGCTGAAGTCGCTGGGGCAGGATGTGGAACGGCAGGTAATGCTGCGCGCAGTTCGCTGGCACCTGGAAGACCGGGTCATCGTCGATGGCAACAAGACCGTGGTGTTTGTGAAGTAACAGCAGACGGTGGTCTGCTGAGAGATGAAAAGGCGTGGCGCTGTTGGAGTTTTGCTTGCAGAGCGAAGACCGTTGCCAGGCGCTTCGGCTGGAAAGCATGGCTCCAACAGCATCCCCGGGTCAGTTGGAATACCGTAGTCCCACCCCAAAGGTGTCGAAGTTTTCGGATTCAAGTTGTGTCTGGCGGTAATCCGCCGTGACGGAGAGGTTGTCCAGCAACGGAATAGCCAATCCGGCGCCCAGATAAGGGGCGATACCACTTTGGCTGTCGTTGCTTGGGGCCTCCCTAAACGTCACCAGGGGGTCGCCATTATTATCCAGCAGGGTGCGCTGTTGACGATTCTCCAGCTCGAAATCGTAGATATAGGCGCCGCCTTTCAAGTACACCCAACGCTTGGTTTGCCACAGGAGCCCTACAGTGAAGCCATTGATTTCTAGCGAGTCTTCTTCGTTAATGCGGACATTGCTGGCACCAGCCTGACCTTCCGACAACGTCGGCATCCGTACGAATTCGCTGTCGATGGAATCCTTGCTCTGACGCAGGAAGCCCGCCTCCAGTCCCAGTCGAGAGTCTCCACCAATATCAACGCTGTTGAGCCACATGCCCAGACGAATATCCAGCCCGTCTGTGGTATCAAAGCCGTAGGGCGCCAGATCCGCGCGCAGCATCTGCGCCTCGGCGTAGAAATCCACATCCGGTGGTGCCAGTTCTTCTTCGGCGTGTATAAAAGGGGAGAGCAGGGCAGCGCCAAGGCCCAGGGTCAGCGGCAATATTGTTTTCATTATTGATCCAGCCGTTGTGATAAGGACAATGTGCCACATTGTAACCAGCGCGAGACCAACATGCACAGTGACTTGCAGCACGCCCATGATGAAACCCTGCTGGGGTTGTGCCGCCCCGGGTTCGAGAACGACCTGGCTGCGGAGCTGAACTACCATGCGGCAGAGCAGATGGTTGGCGGTTATCCGCGTACCGTCCCGGATAGCGGCTATGTGCTCTGGCACAGTCAGCAGGGCTCGATGGCGGCACTGCTGGGGAGCGGGCTGATTTTTGCCCGTAGCCTGAGCCTGGCCGAGGGCCAGTTCGTGGATATCGGCGATGACCGGATTGCCGAACTGTGGCCGCTTCTGAAGCAGGCGGCCCCTTTCAGCGAGGTGTTTCTGGAGCATCCGGACACCAACGAAGGTCGTGAGATGCAGCGCTTTCTGCGCGGTTTTCGCAAGGCTCTGGAGCCACGCCTGAAAAAGGCCGGCCTGTTGAAACCCGGTGCCCGCCAACGGGTGCACCTGTTCTTCAGTGATTCCCACAATGGCTGGGTGACCAGCAGCCCGA
>NZ_DEXN01000040.1:1905-3271 GCF_002364155.1 Alcanivorax sp. UBA3183 | reverse complement strand
CGCTGTACCGTTGGTCGAAGGCGGGGTGCGACGGCTGAAATTGCCGGCGGAAGCCCCCAGCCGCTCCGCGCTCAAGGTGGAAGAAGCGCTGATCCGCTTCTTCGGCAGCACCGACAGTCTCACAGCGAAAACCGCCGTTGATCTGGGCGCCGCCCCGGGCGGCTGGAGCTGGCAACTGGCCCGCCGTGGCATCAAGGTGCATGCGGTGGATCATGGCAAGCTCGATGCCCGTCTGCTGGATGAATACCCGGTGGAGCATATCCATGGTGATGCCTTCACCTGGCGGCCCCGCAGCAGTGTGGACCTGGTGGTCTGTGATGTGGTGGACAAGCCCGCGCGGACCCTGCAGCAAATGGAAAAGTGGCTCACCCAGGGCTGGTCCAAAGCGGCGCTGTTCAATCTCAAGCTGCCCATGAAGCGCCGTTTCCAGGAGGCCTGGCAATTACTGGAAAAGCTGACTGCTGCCATGGAGCGCCATGAGCATCTGGGGGTGCCCGAGATCAAGGCGGCACAGCTTTACTACGATCGTGAGGAAATTTCCGTGTGGGCAGCGTTCCACCGGGACTACTGAGCATGCCTGCACAGCGTCCCGCGCCGGCTCTCTTTGTCACTCTTGGCGTGCTGTATTTTGCCCAGGGGCTGCCGGCCGGTTTGCTGGGAAAATCCATGCCGGCTCTGGCCAGAGACGCAGGCCTGTCACCGGAATGGATCGGCCTGCTGGCTCTGCCGGCCTTGCCCTGGGCGTTGAAGTTTCTCTGGGCTCCCTGGGTGGATCGCTGGGGTAGTGGCAAACCCAATCATCGCAAGCGGTGGATTCTGGCCTGCGTGTTTGCCGTGATGCTGGTACTGGCCATCACGGCACTGTTTCCCCGCGAATGGTTGTTTGGTCCGGGCTTTGCGCTGTTGGTGGTGCTGCTGTTTCTGCTCAACCTGTTCAGTGCCACTCAGGATATCGCTACCGACGGCCTGGCCACCCGTTTGCTGACACCGGACTTGCGCGGGTTGGGCAACAGCATTCAGGTGAACGGCTACAAGATTGGCATGATCCTGGGTAGTGGTGCCTTGCTAATCATGGTCGGTCGCTGGGGCTGGCAGGGTACCCTGGCAAGCCTGATTGTCGCCCTGGTGCTGGTGGCACTGGTTGTCTGGCGATTTCGTGAGCCCCGGGAGCAGATCAAACCCCGTCGACCCGTGACGTTGCTCTGGTGGCGGCGACAACTGACCCTGTTCTGGTGGCGGCCGCAGATGGCTGTTTGGCTGGTGATCCTGCTGGGCTACAAGGTCGGTGACGGGTTCGGTACCCGTATGATCAAACCCTTTCTGGTGGACCGGCAGTGGAGCCTGGAAGCCATCGGTCGACTGGATT
>NZ_DEXN01000040.1:1560-1836 GCF_002364155.1 Alcanivorax sp. UBA3183 | reverse complement strand
GGAAGCCATCGGTCGACTGGATTTAGTTTCATCCCTGGTGGGACTGGCCGGCGCGGCACTGGCGGGCGTGCTGATGATGCGGCTGTCGCGCAAACTGGCCCTGTTCGGTTTTGCCGCCTTGCAGGCCGTGTCCTTTCTTGGCTGGTGGATGGTGGCCAGCAGCCCGGCGGATCACTGGATCTGGCCGGTGGCCCTGTTCGAGCAATTCGCCGACGGTCTGTCCACAGTGGCTCTGTTCGTATTAATGATGGACTACTGCCGTAGCGGCCACGAGGG
>NZ_DEXN01000040.1:1021-1468 GCF_002364155.1 Alcanivorax sp. UBA3183 | reverse complement strand
AGTGACTACACCATGCAGGCCTCGGTACAGCTGTTTGCGGTGGGCGCCTTTACACTGGCGAGTGGCTTCAGTGCGGCCTGGCTGGGCTATGCGGGCCACTTCCTGCTGGCTGCGATTCTCTGCACAACCGTTATAATGGCCGCCTTTTTCTGGCAAGCGCCACTTAATGACAACGCGCAAAAGGTAACTCCATGACCCAGGACGCCCAACACCACCTCGACGCCACTGGTCTGCTGTGCCCGGAACCGGTGATGATGTTGCACAACAAGGTGCGCGACATGGCCCCTGGCGAGGTCCTGGAAGTCCGCGCCACCGACCCGTCCACCGAACGGGATATTCCCAAGTTCTGCCAGTTTCTTGGCCATACCTTGTTGGGCCAGGAGCAGGAGGGGGAGCTTTGGGTTTATTGGATACGGAAGAAGGGTAATTGATAGTTGAGAATGGATA
>NZ_DEXN01000040.1:0-817 GCF_002364155.1 Alcanivorax sp. UBA3183 | reverse complement strand
TATCCATTCTCAACTATCAATTGGTCCTGGAAAGCATCGCCACCGCGGCCAGTGCTTCCGGGTCACGTTCTTTCAGTTTATTGGCGATGCCGTGCTGGAAGAAGTAACGGAAGTGCGGCAATTGTTGGGCCTGGATCAGGCATTTGGCGCCAGGTAGTACCGGGGTTTCCATGGTGCCGGTTTCATCGGCCACCATGGCGGCCAGTGTGCCGTCTGCGGTCAGCCGCCAGCTCACCACCTCCATCAGGCTGATGGTGTGGAAGCCATCCTCGGAAAACACCGCGTGGGTGCCGATGGTGTCGGGGATTTCCTGAATCGTCTGATCGCCGGGCCGGGGTTTGCCAAAGAAGCCCAGTGCCGCATCCAGCTCCTGTACCTTGTGCTCGGGAGCATCAACGAACAGGTAGTCGCTTTCCGGCAGTCGGTAGCCTTCCCAGCGGCCGTTCAGAGGGTCCGCCAGCGCCATGGCGGTCACCGGCTCTTTCAGCCAGGGGACCATGGCCACCGTGTCGCCATTGGCGAGACGAGCCCAGGCCAGAATTTTCAGGGAAAAGAGTTTATCCGGGTGGTGGTCATTGGCGTACAACAGCTCAATGCCATCGTATTCCGGGGAAAGACGCAAAATGGGGGGCTGTGCCGCTTTGCGGCGTGGAGAGAAGGGAACCACATTGTTCCCGCCAGGGTGTTGCCGGTGAGCCTGAGTCATGGGCACCTCCCGGTACAAGTCCTTGGCGCCGCCAGCCCGACACACAGTGTTCGTTCTGCACGGCCCTGAGGAGACTCTGAATAACTCGTTGCATACTCAGCGTGGCCTGAA
>NZ_DEXN01000045.1:3644-32509 GCF_002364155.1 Alcanivorax sp. UBA3183 | reverse complement strand
TAGGGAAGGTCTGGAAAGTTCCGGGCCTTCGTGATTTCTTACGAAGCCGCTGTAGGAGCCCATGCTTGCATGGCGAACCGTGCGAAGCACGGATCGTCCGCAGGACGATCAAAGCTAGAAGCTAGAAGAGGCGGGTTCCGAAAAGCGGCATCGCTCCCGGAACCCGCGCTGCTGCCTTTATAGAGGCAGAGAGATCCCTTCCGCTGCCAGAAACTCTGTCAGCAGAATCAATGGCAGGCCCACCAGGGTGTTGGGGTCCCGGCCTTCCATGGCCTTGAACAGGACAATACCGAGCCCTTCAGATTTGAAGCTGCCGGCACAGTTGAGCGGCTGTTCCGCATCCACATAGCGTTCTATCTGCGCTGGACGCAGAGTGCGGAATTGCACATGGAAGGGGTCGCAGGCTACCTGGGTGCGTCCAGTGGCCGTATTGAGCAGGCACAGGCCGGTGAGGAAAGTCACCCGCTGGCCGCTGGCGGCGCTCAGCTGTTCGATGGCCTTTTCCCGGTTGCCGGGTTTACCCAGTACCCGGTCGCCGATCACGGCCACCTGGTCAGAGCCGATGATCAGGGTGTCCGGGTGTGACCCGGCCAGAGCGCCGGCTTTTTCCCTGGCCAGACGCATTACCAGGGCCACCGGGGATTCGTCCGCCAGGGGGGATTCATCGATATCCGGACTCTGATGGATAAAATCCAGCCCCAGCTTGTCCAACAACTGGCGACGGAAGGGCGAGGACGAGGCAAGTAACAGGGCAGGGGTGTCAGTCATGATTATCTCCGCTTCTGGCGCGGCAGAGTGTAGTGATTTTCCCTTGATGGAAGAAGGGTTGAGGGCAGATAAAGCCGTCAAAATGAGCGGGTTCGGCCTGATTTATGCACTCAGCCCGGTAATCTTTTTCCCGGATACGAAAAACTCTTTTGCTGTCAGCGATTTAGCTGGCCACATTAACTTTGACAGGCGGGCCTTGCGGCCCTAGAATTGCGCGCTTATGTTTTCAGGGCAACTGCCACAGTTCCTCGATCCCCGCAAATATGCGGATCAGGGTCGCGTCGTTGAGGGCCGGCTTACCGTTAGTGACCTGCCACGCCTGCAGGATTACCGCGAAAGTCTGGACCAGCCAGTAGTAATTTCGCTGGCGTTCGGTCGTGATGAAGAGGGGCATCGGCGTATCGAGGGCGAGGTCAGCACGCAATTGGTGCTGCCGTGTCAGCGCTGCCTGGAGCCAGTAGTTTGTGATGTGCACGCGACCATTGATGTGGCGCTGGTACGGAACGAGGATCAGGCGAAAGCCTTGCCGCAGCGACTGGATCCCTGGCTAGTGGGTGATGACCCCATGGTACTCACCGACCTGCTTGAAGAAGAGCTGTTGCTGGCCATGCCGTTGGTGGCACTGCATGACTCTTGCCCGACAGTTTTACCGCATGAAAGCGGTAAACCTGAGAAACAGGAAAACGCGGATAACCCTTTTGCCGTTCTGGCCAAATTAAAAGGTCAAGGCAAGTAAATTCAGGCTGAATAAACGCCCGAGGAGTTCGAAATGGCTGTTCAGAAGAACCGTAAAACCCGTTCCAAGCGCGGCATGCGCCGTTCTCACGACGCGCTGACTTCTGCCGCGCTGACCGAAGATACCAACACCGGTGAAGTTCACCGTCGTCACCACATTTCCCCTGATGGCATGTACCGTGGCCGCCAGGTGATTCGTCAGGTCGAGACCGACGACGAATAAGTGACGCGGGAGCCTCGGGCTCCCGTTTTGCTGTGTGCCTGTATAGGCACCCTGAAAATCCTCCTCCGGGAGGATTTTTTGTAAGTGGATGATAGCCACCATGTTTCCATGGGCGGAAATTTGTCAGAATAGCCGCCGCTGAATTGATAACAAGGAAACAGCCCATGTCGGTTGTGACGTTGGCGGTGGATGCCATGGGGGGAGATCACGGTCTTGCCGTGACAGTGCCCGCTGTGGCAACAATGCTTTCCCGCCAGGAACACCTGCACATTATTCTCGTCGGCCAGCCTGAACCGCTGGCGGACGCCATCACCAAGGCTGGCCTCGATGGCCATGCCCGCATCACGGTCCAGCCCGCCAGCGAACTGGTGGCCATGGATGACTCGGTGGCCGTGGCCCTGCGCCAGAAGAAAGATTCCTCCATGCGGGTGGCCATCAATATGGTCAAGGAAGGGCGCGCCCAGGCAGCGGTCAGTGCCGGTAATACCGGTGCCCTGATGGCGGTGAGCCGCTTCGTGCTCAAGACCCTGCCCGGGGTGGATCGTCCTGCCATCTGTACCGCCATTCCCACCGTGTCCGGCCACTGCCATATGCTGGACCTGGGCGCCAATGTGGATTCCGAACCCGAACACCTGTTGCAGTTTGCCCTGATGGGGCAGGCGCTGGTCAATGCGGTGGATGGCGTGCGCCACCCCCGGGTGGCCCTGCTCAACATCGGTGAGGAAGACATCAAGGGCAATGAGCAGATCAAGGAGGCCGCCGGCCTGCTGCGTGATGCCCCGAACATTAACTACGCCGGCTTTATCGAGGGTGACGGTATCTTTGCCGGTGAAGCGGATGTGGTGGTCTGCGATGGTTTCGTGGGCAATGTGTCCCTGAAGACCATGGAGGGCGTGGCCAAGATGCTCAAGAACATGATCCGTGAAGAGGCAGAGCGTTCCTGGCTGCGGAAACTGTCCGCCTTGCTGGCCCTGCCGGTGTTTCGTGGTCTGAAGTCGCGCATGGATCCGGACCGATACAACGGTGCCAGCCTGGTTGGCCTGCGCGGTGTGGTGGTGAAAAGCCATGGTGGCACCACGGTGGAAGGCTTCGCCAGTGCCCTGGAAGTGGCCGAACTGGAAGCCCGCCGCAATGTGCCGGCACTGATCCGCGATGCCCTGGCACCAGTGGTCAACAGCGCGGACGCCTGAAACAGTACATTAATACTTTGTTGCAGGGTGAGCCGGACAGCCAATGGCAAAGTCGGCATACTGCGACCTGCACTTTAAGGGGATAGTGAATGTCCAAAACTGCTTTTATTTTTCCCGGTCAGGGTTCCCAGAGCCTTGGCATGCTTGCTGACTTTGCCGACCGCCCGGCGGTAAAGCAGACCTTTCAGGAAGCCTCCGGCGCCCTCGGCCTGGATATCTGGGCTCTCTGTCAGGATGGTCCCCAGGAAGCCCTGAACCAGACCGAAAACACCCAGCCCCTGTTGTTGGCGGCAGGTGTTGCTCTGTGGCGGCTGTGGGAGCAGAGCGGCGGTCCGCGCCCCAATTTGCTGGCTGGCCACAGCCTGGGCGAGTACACCGCGCTGACCTGTGCCGGTGTGGTCACCCTGGGCGATGCGGTGCGCCTGGTGCGTACCCGTGGACAGCTGATGCAGCAAGCCGTAGCCGCCGGTGAAGGCAAGATGGCCGCCGTGCTGGGTCTGGATGATGATCAGGTCCGCGCGGCCTGTGAGCAGGCCGCCGAAGGCGATGTGGTCGAAGCGGTGAACTTCAATGCCCCGGGGCAGGTAGTGATCGCCGGTTCCGCCGCCGCGGTGGAGCGTGCCATTGCCGCCTGTAAAGACGCCGGCGCCAAACGGGCCATGCCCTTGCCGGTTAGCGTACCTTCCCACTGTGCGCTGATGAAGCCGGCAGCGGATCAACTGGCAGAGACCCTTAACGCCACCAGCTTCCATGCTGCGGAAATGCCGGTCATCAATAATGTGGATGTGGCTATGGAAACCGCGCCGGAGCAGATCCGCGAGGCGCTCATTCGCCAGCTCTATTCGCCGGTGCGCTGGGTGGAAACCATTCAGGCCCTGAAAGAGCAGGGTGTCAGCCACGTCTATGAATGCGGCCCGGGCAAGGTGCTCAGTGGTCTGATCAAACGGATTGACCGGGACATTGCTGCCCGGCCGCTGGAAAACGGAGAGGCCTTCGAGGCTGCTCTGAAAGGGGAATAAGGATGTCAGAAAAGAAAATCGCACTGGTTACCGGTGCCAGTCGCGGCATTGGCCGTGCCATTGCCGAGCAGCTGGTGGCAGAGGGTTTTTTCGTCGTTGGCACTGCCACCTCGGATAACGGGGCTACCGCCATCGGTGATGCGCTGGGCGCCAATGGTGCCGGCAAGGTGCTGAACGTGACTGACAAGGAATCCGTGGCCAGCACGGTAAAGAGCATCAATGACGAGTTCGGCGCACCGCTGGTGCTGGTGAATAACGCAGGGATTACCCGCGATAACATCATGCTGCGGATGAAAGATGACGAGTGGGAAGATGTCATCAACACCAATCTGAATTCCCTCTATCGGGTCAGCAAGGCCTGCCTGAAAGGCATGACCAAGGCTCGCTGGGGGCGCATTATCAATATCAGTTCCGTAGTCGGTACCATGGGTAACGCGGGCCAGGCGAACTATGCCGCTGCCAAGGGCGGGGTAGAAGGTTTCACCCGTGCATTGGCGCGGGAGCTCGGCTCACGTAACATCACAGTGAATTCCGTGGCGCCGGGCTTTATCCAGACGGACATGACGGAGGCTCTGCCGGAAGCGCAGAAAGAGGCGCTTCTGGCGGGTATTCCGCTGGGTCGTTTGGGTCAGCCCGGGGAAATTGCCAGTGCAGTTGGCTGGCTTGCCAGCGATGGTGGCGGCTACGTCACCGGGACCACTTTACATGTCAATGGCGGCATGTTTACCGGTTAGCTCAAAAAACGGGCACCGGAGGGTTTCTGAAAAAGCGGTCTAATACGCTGTTTTTACAGAAGAAAATATTTGGAAAAACTTCAGGTAACGGCACTGGCTCAGTTGGGTTGCAAGCGCAAACAGCGTTCACCTAGAATAGCCGCTGACAGGTGCTAGCACACCATTAATCAGGAGAGTTATAGGATCATGAGCAGCATCGAAGATCGCGTAAACAAAATCATCGTTGAACAACTGGGTGTTAAGCCGGAAGACGTAAAACCAGAAGCGTCCTTCGTTGAAGATCTGGGTGCCGACTCCCTGGACACCGTTGAGCTGGTGATGGCCCTCGAAGAAGAATTCGAAACTGAAATTCCGGACGAAGAAGCGGAGAAAATCAACACCGTTCAGTCCGCTGTGGATTACATCAAAGCCCACAGCTGATTTCAGTTGTTGAAGCAGTATCAGGAAAGCCGCAAGGTTCAATGAACTTGCGGCTTTTTTGTTGCCGTTGAAGTCACTTCGGGTTTGTCACCATGAGCTGGCAACGTGAAGGCTGTTCTTCCGGCTATTTCATGGCTGAATGTTGATTTTTGCTTACACAACGGCGACGAGCATCGGGATTCTTTATAGTAATCTTGTCGCTTAGTGCTTAGTGCCCCAACAATAAAGGATGGGAGGTATTCGGGTGACGTCACGTCGAGTAGTGATTACAGGTCTGGGAATGTTGACCCCGCTGGGTGCGGATGTGGCTTCCACCTGGGAAGGTATCAAAGCGGGTAAGAGCGGCATCCGAAATATCGATCATTTCGATACGGAATCCTTCGCCACGCGTTTTGCCGGCCTGGTGCCGGAATTCGATATAGCCGATTACCTGTCCCCGAAAGATGCCCGCAAGATGGATGTCTTCATTCAGTACGGTCTGGTGGCCGCGATTCAGGCCATCCGCGATGCCGGTCTGGATATGGACAAGGAAGATGCAGACCGTGTCGGCGCCGCGTTCGGCTCGGGAATCGGCGGCCTGACCAATATTGAAGACAACCACCGTAAGATGCTGGATTCCGGCCCGCGCAAGCTGTCCCCGTTCTTCGTGCCTGGCACTATCATCAACATGATCGCCGGTAATCTGGCCATCATGTATGGCATGAAGGGGCCCAACTTTGCCATCACCACAGCCTGTACCACCGGTACCCATAACATCGGTTTTGCCGCCCAGCAGATCATGCTGGGTCAGGCGGATGTGATGGTAGCGGGTGGCTCCGAGAAAGGCTCCACACCGCTGGGAATGGGCGGTTTTGCCGCCGCACGAGCGCTGTCCACCCGCAATGATGACCCTCAGGGCGCCAGCCGCCCCTGGGACAAGGGCCGTGATGGCTTTGTGCTGGCCGATGGTGCCGGTGCGGTGGTGCTGGAAGACTACGAACACGCCAAGGCCCGTGGTGCTACCATCTACGCCGAGCTGGCAGGTTTCGGCATGAGTGATGATGCCTATCACATCACCGCGCCGGCAGAAGGGGGTGTGGGCGCCATGAAAGCCATGGAAAATGCGCTGCGCAATGCGGGAGTCGCCGCGCAGGAAGTGGATTACATCAACGCCCACGGCACTTCCACACAGATGGGCGACCTGGCGGAAATTGCTGCCATCAAGTCCCTGTTTGGCGAGCATGCCGAGAAACTGGCGGTGAGCTCCACCAAATCCATGATCGGTCACCTGCTGGGAGCGGCCGGGGCGGTAGAGGCGATCTTCTCTATCCTGGCCATTCGTGACTCCATTGCGCCACCTACCATCAACCTGGATGAACCCGACGAGGGCTGTGATCTGAATCTGGTGGCGAATACGGCCCAGCAGCGCAATATCGACTATGCGCTGTCCAACTCCTTCGGTTTCGGCGGTACCAACGGTACCCTGCTGTTCAAGAAGGTGTGATGGTCGATCCTCGTGATCGCGGGCTGGCCTATGGCGATGGGCTGTTTGAAACCCTGAGGGTGACGGCGGATGGCTCCGTGCCACTCTGGCCCTGGCATCTCCGGCGTTTGCTGCGCGGTGCACGGGTGCTGGGGCTGCCATTCTTGCCGGAAACGCGTTATCTGTCGGCGCTTGAAGAAGGGGTGGCTGCTCTGGGCGGAAAGCCTGGTGTGGTCAAGCTGATCTTGACCCGGGGGCCGGGGGGACGCGGTTATCTGCCTCCCTCGAACCCAAAGCCAACGGTGTTATGGCAGGCCGGTCCGCTGCCCGCCTGGTCCCATCAGCTGCGTGAGCAGGGCATTGTGCTGGGGCTGTGTGGTGAGCCACTGCACCCGGAGTCCCTGGCCGGGCTCAAGCACCTCAACCGTCTTCCCCAGGTACAGGCCCGCCGCGAAGTGGCTCGCCATGGCTGGCACGAAGGGCTGTTGCTCAGCCCCCGTCGCCAACCGCTGGAAGCCACCTCGATGAATCTGTTCGCCCGGTTGGATGGCCATTGGTGGACGCCGGACCTGCAGGCGGCCCGGGCTGGTGTGGCGGGGGTGATGCGTGAGTGGCTTGATGAGCATTTGACGGAGCAGGGGGAAAAGGTGGTCTGCGATCTGCGGCCGCTGTCACAGCTTGCCGACGCTCAGGGGCTGTTTTTGTGTAACAGTGTTGTCGGCGTGCTCCCGGTGCGTAAACTGGCGCAATGGCAGTGGCCGGTACTGGATTCAGTGCTGCAATTGCAGCACTCTGTGGATGCGCTTTTTCTGCCACGGTAACATCGTTGCCAACCTGCCTGAGACACCAGGATTCATGAGCTACCCGGTGATGAGTGCCTTGAGAGGTCGAGTTTTGCCCCGCTGACTCACCCCTCCCTCAGGGCGATCGTTCCGCTCTGGCAAAGAATTTATTTCATTCCGCAACACAGGCCCTACAATTTCTCTCATGCGTAAAAAAATTCGAATTTTCGGACTGCTGGTGGTGTTGCTGGTGGTCGCCGTTCCTTTGGTGACGGCCTGGGTCAGCAGCTACTTGCACCAGCCCTTGCCGCTGACTGAGGCCAGTGTGGTTGAGGTTCCCCGTGGTGCAGGGTTGAGTCAGGTGCTGCATGAGCTGAAAAAACGCGGCTTGCTGGGCGAAGGCTATCAGGCGGATTTTCGCCGTGTAGGGGCGCGGATCTATAGCAGCCTGACGGATATGGACGGGCGCATGCATGTTGGCGAGTACCGCTTGCGGCCCGGTGACTCCCTGCTCAGCCTGCTGGAAAAAATGGATCGCGGGGAAGTGATTCAGCGCAGCCTGACGCTGGTAGAGGGCTGGAACTTCCGTGAGCTGCGCCTGCGGCTGGCGGCTCAGGAAAGCCTGAGTCATACCCTGGACAGCCTCACCGATGACCAGATCATGGAAAAGCTGGGCCGACCGGACCTGCATCCGGAAGGCTGGTTTGCGCCGGAAACCTATTTCTATACCCGTGGCACCTCGGACCTGACCATCCTGCGCCGGGCGCTGGAGCGGCAGGAAGCCTTGCTGGAAGAGGCTTGGTCGCAGAAAGCGGATGACCTGCCCATCGACAGCCCCTATGAAGCGCTGATCCTGGCTTCCATCATCGAAAAGGAAACCGGGGTACCGGACGAGCGCCCGGAAATTGCCGGCGTCTTTACCAACCGGTTGCGCAAAGGGATGCGCCTGCAGACGGACCCCACAGTGATTTACGGAATGGGTGAGGCCTATGATGGCAATATTCGCCGTTCCGATCTGCGCCGACCTACACCCTACAACACCTATACCATTTCCGGGTTGCCTCCCACCCCCATCGCTATGCCCGGTCGTGAAGCGATCCAGGCGGCGGTCAATCCGGCGGAAACCGAGTCCCTGTTTTTTGTTGCCCGCGGCGATGGCAGCCATTACTTCTCCAAAACCCTGGCACAACACCGCAAGGCCGTCCGTGACTATCAGCTACGCCGTCGCGAAGGTTATCGCTCCTCGCCGGGGGGCTCACAGTGAGGGGCCGTTTTATCACCCTTGAAGGTGGCGAAGGCGCCGGCAAGAGCAGCAACCTGGACTGGCTTGCCACCCGCTTGCGCGAGGCAGGCAAGACCGTGCTGGTGACCCGGGAACCGGGCGGCACCCCGTTGGCGGAATCCATCCGCAACGTACTGCTGGCGCCCAGCGATGAAAAAATGGCGGATGATACCGAGCTGCTGCTGGTGTTTGCCGCCCGGGCCCAGCACCTGGCAGAAAAGATTCGTCCGGCTCTGGAGCGGGGCGACTGGGTGCTGAGCGACCGTTTTGTGGATGCCACCTGGGCCTATCAGGGAGCAGGGCGAGGTCTTGACCAGGATGCCATTAGCCGCCTGGAGGCGCTGGTGGTGCGTGATACGCAGCCCGACATGACGCTGCTGTTTGATGTGCCGGTGGATGTGGGCATGGCCCGTGCCGGCAAACGGGCGGCTCTGGATCGCATCGAGCAGGAAGACCGGGCGTTCTTCGAGCGGATTCGCCAGTGCTATCAGGAACGGGCCGGCAATGAACCGGACCGCTTTCGGGTGCTGGATGCCTCATGCGATCTGGATCAGGTCCGTGCCCAGCTACAGCCACTGCTGGAGGAAATGCTCACATGGTCGTAGAACGCGCCCGTATCCAGGTGCCGTGCCCCTGGCATCAGGACACCATGGCCCAGCTGTTGGATCAGCATCAGCAGGGAAGGCTTCCCCATGCGTTGCTGATCAGCGGTGCAAAAGGGATCGGCAAGCTGCGGCTGGCGGAGTCCCTGGCGCAGACATTGCTCTGTGACAACCCGGCCGGGGGACTGCCCTGTGGCCAGTGTCAGGGGTGTCAGTTGAGTGCTGCCGGCACCCACCCGGATCTCCACCGTCTCAGCCCGGAAGACAAGAGCCGGGCGATCAAGATTGATCAGGTGCGCAAGCTGGTGGGCTTTGCCACCCGTACCGCCCAGTACAGCGGCTACCGTGTGGCCATTGTCGCGCCAGCGGAAGCGCTCAACCGCAACGCCCAGAATGCTCTGCTCAAGACCCTGGAAGAACCTGGTGGGCAGACGTTGCTGTTGCTGGTCTGCGATCAGCCGACCCTGTTGCTGCCGACGATTCGCAGCCGCTGTCAGCAGCGAATTCTGCCTCTGCCGCCCCAGGAGCAGGCTCTGGAGTGGTTACAGGGCCAGGTAGGGGAGAGTGCCCGCTCGTTGCTGGATGCGGCTCAGGGGGCGCCTCTGCGAGCCCTGGACCTGGAGCAGGCGGAGTGGTTTGCCGATCGAGCCCGTTTGCTGGAGGTGCTGGTGTCGGTGGCGGAAGGGCGTCAATCGGTTGCTCAGGCGTCCCCCATGCTGTCAAAGCATGATCCCACGGAAATGGCCGGGGTGATCTATGGCTGGTTGTCCCGCTGCCTCAATCAGGCCTATTCAGGACAGCAAAGCGCCGATGCATCACTGGCGCCCTTGCTGACCCGACTGTCCCGTGCCGTGCCGCCGGCGCGCCTGCTGCGCGCTGCCCAGCGGGTACTGGAAGGGCGACGGGCATTGATGTCCGGTGCCAACCCCAACAAGGATCTGCTCTACGAACAGTGGCTGCTGGTGCTGGTGGGCGTTGACGCTGCGGCGGCAGCCCACTAATCTTTACGCTATTAATAATAAAGTCTTACTGGCTGTGCCATGCGCTGACGGGCATGGGGACAGCCGGTATGTCACACGAGGCTCTCCCCTATGAAAATGCCCGGCGGCCGCAGCGGCATCCTGTCGCTTTCCATCAAGGACAAGGCGGTACTCTATTCCGCTTACATGCCCTTCATCACCAATGGCGGCCTGTTCATTCCCACCGACAAGCAATACAAGCTGGGCGAGGAAATCTTCCTGTTGCTCAACATCATGGATGAATCCGACAAGATCCCGGTGGCCGGCAAGGTGGTCTGGATCACCCCGAAAGGGGCCCAGGGCAATCGCAGTGCCGGAATCGGCGTGCAGTTCTCCGACCAGGACGACACTGCCCGGGTCACCATCGAAAACCATCTGGCCGGTTCCCTGGAATCCGATCGTCCGACGCATACGATGTAGGACGCCGCACGCATCACGCAACAACGCGATAAGCGCTTTTCCACATTGAAACCCTTGAGGCCGCGCCCTAAACCTGAGCGCGGCCTCATGCGTTTAGTGACACAAAAACCCTGCCCGTGTTGTTGCGTGCTGCGTGTCGCATGTTGCCTATCTACGCTACAATTCCCGCGTTTGTCATGCCGGAGCACTGAATGTCTGACGTCGCTTTTGTGGATTCCCACTGCCACCTGGATCGCCTCAATCTGGACGCCCATAACGGGGACTTTGATGCCATGATGGCCGCCACTGCCGAGGCAGGGGTCAGCCACATGTTGTGCATTGGCGTAGACCTGGAAACCTTTCCTGATGTGCAGGCGCTGGCCGAGCAACATGATCATGTGTATGCCAGTGTTGGCGTGCACCCGCTCTACAAGGAGTCCCGCGAGCCCCAGGTCAGTGAGCTGATAGAAAGGGCATCGCACCCGAAAGTGGTCGCCATTGGCGAGACCGGGCTGGACTACTTTTATGCCAAAGAGCAGCGGGAGTGGCAGCAGCGGTATTTTATTGCCCATATCCAGGCAGCTCGGGAGACCGGACTGCCGCTGGTTATCCATACCCGTGGCGCCAAGGACGATACCCTGGCGCTGCTGAGAGAATACGGCCAGGGGCAGGTTCATGGTGTGCTGCATTGCTTTACCGAAGACCTGGATATGGCGCAGCAGGCCATCGATATGGGGTTCTATATTTCCATCTCCGGCATTATCACGTTCCGCAATGCAGAAAGCCTGCGCGACACCGTCAAGGCACTGCCGCTGGAGCGCCTGTTGATCGAAACCGACTCTCCCTGGCTGGCGCCGGTACCGTTCCGGGGCAAGCCCAATGAGCCCCGCTATGTGGCCCAGGTGGCCGAATGTGTGGCGGAGCTAAAGGGGGTCGACGTGGCTGAACTGGCGCGCATTACCCGTGACAATTTCTTTACCCTCTTCAACAAGGCGCAACCATGAATCCGAATTTGATGCTGGGGCTGGCCGCCCTTGGTGGCGCAGTCTTTGCGGCGCTGCTGGTGCTGCTGATGGAGCGTCGTCGTAGCGCTGGCCGGGAAGCGGAGCTGGTGGCCGAGAAGCAGGCCCTGTCGGAACCGCTGGCCCAGGTGCCGCTGTTGCGCGAGCAGCTGGACACCAGCCAGCGCCGTTTGCAGGACAGTGAGTCCCGTCTGCAGCAGCTGGCCTCCGACAAGGCGCGGCTGGAAGAGCGGTTGGCCGGCCAGGAAGAAAAACTGACCTTTGCGGAGAAGAGCCGCGAACAGCTCAAGCAGGAATTCGAAAACCTGTCCGCACGGATTTTCGAGCAACGGGGCAAGCAGCTGCAGGAACAGCAACAGCAAGGGCTGGACGGCATGCTCAAACCGTTCCGTGAGCAACTGGCTGACTTCCGCCGCCGCGTCGACCAGATCCACAGTGACGAAACCCGGGCCCAGGCTTCCCTGATCGAGCAATTGGGTCAGCTGCGCAGTCTCAACCAGCAGATGCACGAGGACGCCCGCAATCTCACCGATGCCCTGAAAGGGCAGGTGAAGACCCAGGGCAACTGGGGGGAAATGATTCTTGAGCGGGTGCTGGAATCGTCCGGGCTGACCCGTGGGCGCGAGTATGAAACCCAGGTCACCCTGAAAGATGAGAGCGGTCAGCGACGCCTGCCTGATGCCATCGTCCACCTGCCCGAGAACAAGGACGTGGTGATCGATGCCAAGGTCTCCCTGGTAGCCTATGAGCGCCTGTCATCGGCCTCCACCAGTGAAGAGCGGGAGCAGGCCCTGCGTGATCATCTGATGTCTCTGCGCAGTCATATCAAAGGCCTGGATATCAAGGATTACAGCGGACTGGAAGGAATTCGCAGTCTGGACTTCGTGCTGCTGTTCATTCCCATCGAGGGCGCCTTCATGGTGGCCATGGAGCAGGACTCCAGCCTCTACACCGATGCCTTTGCCCGCAACATCGTGCTGGTCAGCCCAACCACCTTGCTGGTGACGTTGCGTACCATCCAGAACATCTGGCGCTATGAGTACCAGAACCGCAATGCCCTGGATATCGCCGCCCGTGCCGGCAAAATCTGTGATCAGGTGTCTTTGGTCACGGAATCCCTGGAAGACGTGGGTGACAAGCTTGCCAAGGCAACATCGTCTTGGGAGCAGACCCAAAAACGTCTTACCAGTGGTAACGGCAACCTGTTGCGCCAGGCGCACCAGTTGAAAGATCTGGGTGCTAAGGCTCGTCGCAGTCTGCCGGCACCGGCTGATGACGACGACTCTGAAGACCTGCAGGACGACAGTGCCGACTGATAAGTCAGTCGGACAATGTGGTGTGAATGTTGTAAAAGGTTGCTTTTATATAAAGCGTTTTGCATGATAAAAAATATGCAGTAAAACTTCGCGCAATATGACGCTATATGTCGTAAAAAACGACAAAAATAGCGACAAAATGACCGGACTCGGTGGTCATTTTTGGTTATCTTCTGGCACCTAAGTGCCATCGTTCTAATATCAGAACCAGGTCACAGGTATAAGCCAAAATCCTTAGTTAGTATACGTTGCGTAACGAAACGCTAACTGAGGGTAATTTTATGTGTCGTTTGATAGTGGCCCTGCTGCTGGGGGCGGGTCTGGTTCAGACGGTATCGGCGTTGGAAGCTCAACCCCGGGTCATCGGGGGACAGGATGTCACACAGGTGCGGTCGTGGATGGCCGAAGTGGAAATCAGCCGGTCCGGCAATCCCAATTTTTCGGCGACGCTCTGTGGCGGCACTCTGATTGCCCCCCGCTGGGTGCTGACTGCCGCCCACTGTGTGGCCAGTGTCGAGGCAGAGATGCTGTTTGTCTCCCTTGGCAACGTTAATCGCACCAGCACAGAGGCTCCGGAACAACTGACGGTAACCGAACTGCAGGTGCATCCGGCCTACAATGCCACCCACTTCCATAATGACCTGGCCCTGCTCAAACTGGCGGCGCCGAGCCGCTTCAAGCCATTGGATATGGCCAAGCCGCACATCGTTACCGAGCTGGCGCTGGGCAACCATGATGAAGCCCTGGAAGTGCTGGGCTGGGGTTCCACCACCCCGGATGGTTTTGCCCTGACCGAGACTTTGCAGAAAGCGGATCTGGACTTTGTGTCGCCGGATTACTGCGCCAGCCAGTGGAGCAATCTCACCGGCAACCAGATTTGTGCCGGCGAAATGAACCCTCAGGGTCAGAAGCAGGATTCCTGCCGTGGCGATAGCGGCGGGCCGCTGGTTTACCGCAAGGATGACCAGCAGTGGCTGGTGGGTGTGACCAGCTACGGCCATGAAACCTGTGCCACCGATGGTGTGCCGGCGGTCTATAGCCGCGTGGATAGATACCTGCCCTGGCTGGAAGAGACCACTTCCGGCGGACTGGTGGATCTACAGACAGAAGGCCTCAACGGTGATCAGTACCGCAACATGTCCAGTGCGGTGACCCTCTATCCGCGTATTGCCAATACCAGTACCCGCAATGACGCCCGCAATGTGGGCCTGCGTATCGAGCATCAGCCCGGTCTGTCTGTGGCGGTACCGGGCCTGTCCTGCCGGACCTACACGGGCTACACCGACTGTCGAAACAGCCTGTTCCTGGCACTGGGACAGACCAGCGCCACTTATGCCGTTACCCTGAAGGCCCCGTCCCGTTGGGCTGATCAGGTGCGAGTAAGCCCGATCAGCGACTCGTATGATTACTTCAGTCTGCGCAGCGAAGCGTTCAATCTGGTATTCAGTAACGAGCCGGATGTGGTGCTCAGTCTGACCACCAACCGGGGTAGCGATGGCCATGTTCGTGTCAGCGCTCTGGTGCGCAATGCGGCGACTCATCAGACAGCGGCGCGGGTGAGACTGGGCTTCATCTTGCCTGCAGGGTGGGAAACCGTTGAAATGCCGGGCAACTGCAGTGGCAGTCGTAGTGTTCAGTGCGGTCTTGGGGATCTGGGGCCGGAGCAGTTTGTGACCCAGCAACTGCTGCTTTCAGGGGAGGGATATGACCCCATGACCGTGCAGGTATGGACCGATAATGGTGATTTTCCAACCGGTGACAGCAAAGCCTATACTCGGCCCGCTCAAGCTCGTAGCGCCAGTAGCGGTGGTGGCAATACGACAGGAAATGACAGTGGTGGTGGCGGTGGCGGTAGTGGTGGCAGCTTGTCGTTCCTGGCGCTGCTGGGCCTAGCCCTGGTTGCCGCTCGACGGCTCCACCAGTGACAGGTGCCGCTGGCGCTCCGGCGCCAGCGCGCCCTGATTGCCTTTCCAGGGCACCGCATCCATGCCCTTGGGAATCTCCGTTAACTGGAACGGCGCCTTGATAATCTCGAAGTAGGGCGAGTGATCGAAATCCGCGGCGGTGATGGCTCGTGGCTGTAACCGCAGCAGGCGGCTACCGGAGCCATCTTCTTTTACCAGCGGCAGCACCGGGAACTGTACGAAACTGAACGCATCTGCGACCACGGTGCCAGTCAGTGCCCGGGCCAGCTCCCCGGCCCAGCGCCGAAACAGGTTGATGCGCCAGCGCAGCGGCAGCCATCGCCAGGGCATCAGGGTCAATAGTGCCAGGGCCGCCCAGGACTGGCTGCCGCCAGCGCCGATCCGGCTGATGGCATAGCGCAATACGTCCTGGGCTTCATTGTCACTCAGTCCCTGGGCCCGGCAGACACGGATCTGGCGGCCTTCCAGGGCGGACAACGGCTCCACGATCAGGCCCCGTTCCAGCCGCGCATCAATCACCAGCTGGGTATCCGGTTCGCAGGGAGTGTAATCCCCCAGCAGGGCACGCAGGGCCGGGTCCGCCACGTCATGAAGTCGACCAACATAAAGCACCGCCCGGGCGAAGCGGCTGTCGCCGATTACCTTGAAGGTACGGTCCACATTGCTATGCCCGGCCACCAGCAGCACATCACAGGGTTTGAGCACGGTGCGCAGGCTGTCCAGGTCGGCACTGGGCTGGCCACTGAACGGCTCGTCGCGCTGAAGGCGGCGGCAGATCCATTGATAAAAGGCCAGTTGTCGACTCATGGTGACTCCGTGTGCAAACACTTATTCGAGGACCCGGAGCTTACAACAGGGCCAGGGCCCGGTCGATGACCGAATGGTCAGTATAGAAATGCGGCGAAAAACGGACCCCGCCACCCCGTTCTGCACAGACCACGCCAGCCTGTCGTAAACGCTGAAAGGTGTCTGCCGGCGTTTCATCAGGCAGGGTAAAGGTAACAATTCCGGCCCGACGCTGCCGGTCCACCGGGCTGAGCAGAGTGGCTCCCCGTTCCCGCAGGCCGTCGATCAGCCGCTGGACGCGATCCTGCAGGGCCTCGGCGACTTGCGCCATGCCTTCCTCTTCCAGCAGGGACAGGGATGCCTCCAGGGCATGAGCGCCGAGCATGTTGGGGCTGCCGCATTCGAAACGACGGGCATTATTGGCCACTTGCCAGTCGGTGGTGGTGTAGTTGCCGGCATTGGCCACCATATGCCAGCCGTGCTGGCGCAGGGTCAATTTGTCCTGTACCGCCTGGCGGCAGTAGAACAATGCCAGCCCCTCAGGGCCCAGCATCCACTTGTGACCGTCGGCCACCACAAAATCCGCCTTGGCCTGTTCCGCGGAAAAGGGCAGGGCGCCGAGGATCTGGATGGCGTCCACACAAAACAGGATCTCTCGCTCCCGGCAGGCGGCGCCAATGGGCGCCATGTCCATCAGCAGGCCGGTGCCGTATTGCACTGCGGACAGGGACACCAGTCGTGTTCGAGGTCCCAGCGCATCGATCACCGCCTGTTCCGGTTCAGGCGTATCCAGGCTTACGGCGATCACTTCCACGCCCTGATCCGCCAAAGCTTCCCAGGGGATACGGTTGGAGGGGAACTCCTGATCGCTGATCACGATCTGGTCGCCGGCCTGCCAGTCAATACCCTGGGCAATCACAGACAGTCCTTCTGAGGTGTTTTTCAGCAGGGCGATTTCATCAATACTGACCCCGCCAATCAGCCAGGAAAGCCGCTCGCGCAGGCGCTGTTCCACTTTCAGCCAATGGGGGTAATCACGGGCACCGATCTCACAATTCTGGCGAGCGAATTCCGCGACCGCATCGCGGCTACGGGCGGGCCAGGGAGCCACCGCAGCGTGGTTGAGATAAAGCAGGTCTTCACGGTGGGGAAATTCCGGGTGGGCCATGATGTCTCCATTAACAGCTACAAGCTTCAAGCTACAAGTTGCAACGCGGGAGGGTGTGGTGGCAAGTATATAGCGCCGTGGCCGCGTTATTTACCATAGCAGCAATTGCATCGTGAACCCTGCTGCATGCTTATAAAAAGGGAATACGTTAGAATTGCGACTGTTCAGTCCTGGTTCACGTCCGTTATGCCGGGCTTAAGGAGAAATAGATGGGTGACCTGGAAAAAGCCACGCGCAAGGCGCAGGAATTTCGTCAACGGGAGCGCCAGATTCTGGATGCGGCCCTTGAGCTGTTCCTGGAAGAGGGCGAAGACCGCGTGACCGTGGAAATGATTGCTGACCGGGTCGGTATCGGCAAAGGCACCATCTACAAGCATTTCGAGACCAAGAACGAGATTTATCTGCTGTTGATGCTCCGTTATGAGGAGGATCTTGCCGAGGTATTCCAGACCATCTCCGGCGGCGATGACAAGGAACGGCTGGCACGGGAATACTTCCGTTTCCGGATCTCCGATCCCAAGCGTTACCAGTTGTTCGACCGCCTTGAGAACAAGGTGATCAAGGACCATGCCCTGCCGGAACTGGTGGACAAGCTGCATCGCATTCGCGAAGCCAACTTTGCCCGCCTCACCGATATCGTCAAGGCGCGTATTGCCGAAGGCTCACTGGAAGACGTGGACCCGATCTATCACATCTGCTCCGCCTGGGCGCTGGCCCATGGTGCGGTGGCCCTGATGGAATCCCCGTTCTACCAGAAGCTGATCGACGACAAGGATGACTTCCTGCATTTCCTGATCGAGATCGGCATTCGCATGGGCAACAAGGGGCAACGGGGGCCACGATGAAACAGGCGGAGGAACTGCTGGCATTACTGGAAAAGGCAGGCAAGGATGAAAGCGGCCTGCCGCCGGTGCACCAGTGGAAGCCGGAGCGGCATGCGGATATCGACATGCGGATCGCCCGGGATGGCACCTGGTACTACCAGAATTCCCCCATCCAGCGTGAACGCATGGTGGCGTTGTTCTCCACCATCCTGTTGCGCGAAGGCGATGACTACTTCCTGATCACCCCTGTGGAAAAGCTGCGCATCCAGGTGGACGATGCCCCTTTTGTGGCGGTGGAAGTGCAGCGCCTGGAAGAGGGCGGGGTGAATAAACTGGTCCTCACCACCAATGTGGGCAGTCACGTGGTGGCCGGTGACAAGCACCCCTTACGCGTGGAAACCGACCCACAAACCGGCGAGCCGTCCCCGTATCTGCTGGTCCGCGAAAACCTGGAAGCCCTTATCGGGCGCTCCGCGTTCTATCAGCTGGTGGACTGGGCGTTTGAGGAAAATGGGAAGCTGTTTGTGGAGAGCGATGGTCAGCGCTTTGAGTTGGGAAGCCTGGGGTAATTGATAATTGAGAATGGATAATTGATAACTTCGCGAGAAACTCCTTCGCATCTTAACGCAAAGAGGCCGCGCCCAATGTTGGGCGCGGCCTCTTTGCTTGAAAACCAGAATAACCCTGATCGCGCGTTATCAATTATCCATTCTCAATTATCAATTTCCCCTCATTGTAATGCTAATCAACAACAACACCCCGAGCACAATACTGATCCCTTTCCAGATGCGCAGTTGCCGGATGTCGTTGTCGATGGCCGGCTTGCTGCTGCGCATCGGGCGGCGCAGGGCGTCGCGGAATTCGGCGGCGTCGGTGAAGCGTTGTTTGGGTTGATGTTGCAAGGCGAGCTGCAGCACGTTGTTGATCCACAGCGGGACGAACGCGTTGTGTCTCTGCAGTGGCGGCAGGGGGCGATGGGCGGATTTTTCGTAGCGGCCCTGCCACGGCAGCGAACCGGTGAGCATTTCATGGATGATCACCGCCGCGGAAAACAGATCACTCTGTTCGCTGGGGGCAGCGCCATCCAGCAGTTCCGGAGCGCTGTAATCCCGGGTGCCGAGGGGAATGCCCGCATTGTGCTGCTCCATGCCCCGGCAATGGCAACTGCCGAAATCCACGATGCGGACCAGCCCGTCGGTATCCACCATGATGTTGTCCGGCTTCAGGTCGCCGTGGATCACATCGGCGCGGTGCAGGGCGCGGATACCGTTGAGTAGCTGATCCGCCAGATACAGTTTTTCTTCCACCGCCACATCAGGGTGTTCCTTCAGCCACTGTTGCAGCGTCACGCCGTCGATGAACTCCAGATGCTGATACAGGCAGCTGGGATTGTCCGGCTGGGGCAGGGTGCGTAGCAGGTGGGCATTGCGCAGGCGCTGACCGACCCAACCTTCCATGACAAACCGCTCCAGCGCGTCCCGGTCGTCTTCCAGATTCACCGACGGTGTCTTGAGTACCGATTGCGTGCCGTTTTCATCCTCCACCAGATACAGGTGGCTACGCACACTGGCATACAGCTCCCGCTGTACGGTGAAACCGTCAACCCGGACCCCCGGGCTCAGTGGCGGGGGCAGGGGCAGGCTGCCGCGCTGGCGCAGGGCTTCGTCGGCGCTGGCGTCGGGCAGGCCATCCACCTGCAGCACCTGACAGCTCAGGTTGTCATCGCTGCCGCTGGCCAGGGCCGCTTCCACCAGACTGCGGGCAGCCATTTCCGGTTGGCCACTGGCACGCACTATGCCCTGCATGCGCGAACGGGACAGGAAACCATGCACGCCATCGCTGGTGAGCAGAAATACATCGCCCACCTGCAAATCACTGCGGCTGTAGTCCACATCCAGTCGGGTGTCGCCGCCCATGACCCGGGTGAGTACCTGGCGGTCGCCGCCGATCATGCGGCTGTGGTCCCGGGTGAGGCATTCCAGACGTTCATTACGCAGTCGCCAGATACGCGAATCGCCTACCTGGAACAGGTGGGCAGTACGCGAGCGCAGTATCAGCAGGGACAGGGTGCACAGGTGGCTTTCCCCGGCCAGTGTCTGCCGGCACAGCCAGCGGTTCAGGGCTTCCAGTACCCGCTGTGCGGAGCGGGGCACACTCCATAGCGATGGCGTTGCATAGTAGTCGTTGATAAATCCGAGCACACAGGATTCCGCTGCCTCCCGGGCTGCACCGGCACTGGACAGCCCATCAGCCAGGGCGGCAACGATGCCCTTGGTACGCAGCAATGGGCCATCAGGAATCTGCATGGCCAGCGCATCCTGATTGTGCAGCTTGGGCCCGGCATCGCTGTACTGGCCGATGCGAACCTGCGGGTGCAGGTCCGGCTCGGTGGCAATGGCCGAGTCCTCGGTCGTAACGTTGGCAACATCCATGATCAAAGCTCCTGTGTATGACCTGCCGAAAACACTCAGCCCACCTCGATGAGCTGAACGTCGCCTTTCTCATCAATTTCCGCAATGTGCCCTTTGGGTTCATCCAGGAACTGCACGGCGGCCAGGGCCACGGCAGCGCTGGCGGCAATCACCAGAAAGAAGGTGGACGGGTCCACAAAGGTCAGCACGGTCAGGAAGATCACCGCACCGGCGTTACCGTAGGCGCCCACCATGCCGGCGATCTGACCGGTAAGGCGTCGCTTGATCAGCGGCACGGTGGCGAATACCGCCCCCTCGCCAGCCTGCACAAAGAAAGAACAGCACATGGTGGCAATCACCGCCAGGGCAATGGGCCAGCTACTGCCTATCTGGCTCATCAGGCCGTAACCCACCATCAGACCGCAGAGCAGAATCGCCAATGATTTCTTGCGTCCGAACTTGTCGGAGACCCAGCCACCACCGGGGCGAGCCACCAGATTCATGAAGGCATAGCCGGAGGCCAGCAGGCCGCCAGTGACTGCCGACAGGGTAAAGGTATCGGTAAAGAACAGTGGCAGCATGGACACCACCGCCAGCTCGGAGCCGAAGGTCACCATATACGCCAGATCCAGAATGGCTACCTGCTTGAAGCTGTAGCGGTCGTGCTCGGGAACCCCTTCTTTCAGGTGTTCACGGTTTACTCGCCAGGCCTGACCAAGCTGTACCACCGCCAGGCTGATAATCAGTGCGGCCAACAGAATCTGTGTGGTCTGGCCGAACAGATTCAGATTGGTGGGCCCCAGGCGCCAGACGATCACCAGCAGGGCGATATACAAAGGCAGGCTCATGGCCAGGTAGAAGAACAGGTCTTTCCTGGTGCTCACTTCCAGCGCGCTGGCTTTCTTCGGCTTGAAATAGGACGCGCCCTGGGGCGTGTTGCGTGCCCGCCACAGGAAGAAAATCCCGTAGAGAAAGGAAACGGCGCCGGTAGTGGCAATGGCCCAGCGCCAGCCGTCATCGCCGCCGTAAAAGAGAGCCAGTGAAGGCAGGGTAATCGCCGCGGCCGCAGAGCCGAAGTTGCCCCAGCCACCATAGACGCCTTCAGCCAGGCCCACTTCCCGGGCCGGGAACCATTCGCTGATCAGGCGGATGCCCACCACGAAACCGGCACCCACAAAGCCCATCAGCAGACGGGTCACCGCCAGTTGTTCATAGGTAGTGGAAAGCGCAAAAGCCCAACAGGGGAGGGCGGCGAGCATCAGCAGAGAACCAAACACAAGCCGGGGTCCAAAGCGATCCACCAGGGAACCGATCACCACCCGGGCCGGAATGGTCAGCGCCACGTTGAGAATCAGCAACGCCTTTATCTGTTCCGGGGTGAGGTCGAAGGCTTCGCGCAAATGCCCCATTAATGGCGCATGGGAAAACCACACAACAAAGGTAATAAAGAACGCCAGCCAGCTCAGGTGTAACAGGCGGATGCGTGGCGCGGAAAGATTCAACAGATTCAGCTTTTGATCGCTCATGACTTCTCCATGCATGGGCGGTTAACGACAGGGTGGTCTAGGCAACTCCTGTGCCACCTTGCTAAGTGACTGTTTTAAATCGATTAAACGGAGAGAAATCGAGAGAAGGGCAATAACCGTGCGCAAATCGGGAGCGTTTATGGGTCATCGCGGTGCACGAAAAAATGCATTTTTCTCGTGCACGAACGCATTAAAAGAAAGCAGGAGTTCTGTGGTTATTGCCGAAAAAACAAAATAAATCTATTAAAAATAATGAGTTAGCAAGTTGGCACAGGCCTTGCTCAGTGATGGGTGTCAGTTATGCACCGCGAGGGTGAGCCTTATGGCAAAGCAACAACTTCTACTTATTGGCCACGGCATGGTGGGCCAACGTTATCTAGAGTCTCTGGTGGCCCAGGGTGGCCGCGAGCACTTCGAAATTACCGTACTGTGCGCCGAGTCACTGCCGGCCTATGACCGCGTGGGGCTAACCAGCTACTTTTCCGGCAAGACCGCCGACGACCTGTCGCTGGTGCCTGAAGGGTTCTTCGCCGAGCACGACATTACCCTGAAGCTGAATACCAAGGCGGATGTCATTGATCGTGGTGCGCGCACCGTTACTACCAACACCGGTGAAACGCTGAACTACGACAAGCTGGTACTGGCCACCGGGTCTTATCCGTTCGTGCCGCCGATTCCCGGTAATGATCGAGACAACTGTTTTGTGTACCGCACCATCGATGATCTGGATGCCATGATCGCTGCCAGTAAAGACGGCAAAGTGGGCACCGTTGTGGGGGGCGGCCTGCTGGGTCTTGAGGCAGCCAAGGCTTTGCATGATCTGGGCCTGCAAACCCATGTGGTGGAATTTGCCCCGCGTCTGATGGCTGTCCAGGTGGACGACTTTGGTGGCGGCCTGCTCAAGGACAAGATTCAGGAACTGGGTGTCACCGTGCACACCAGCACCGGCACCAAAGACATTGTTGACGGTGAAACCTGCAAACACCGGATGAACTTCGGTGAAGACAATTACCTGGAAACCGATGTGATCGTGTTCTCCGCTGGCATCCGTCCCCAGGACGAACTGGCCCGCGCCTGTGAGCTAGAGCTGGGCGAGCGTGGCGGTGTCGTGGTGAACAACCACTGTGTCACCTCGGATGACAGCATTTATGCCATCGGTGAAGTGGCGTTGTGGGAAGGCCGCATCTTCGGTCTGGTGGCGCCGGGTTACCAGATGGCGGAGATCGCCGCCGAGCACCTGATGGGCAAACAGGAAAAACAATTCCTGGGCGCGGACATGAGCACCAAGCTGAAACTGATGGGCGTGGACGTGGCGTCCATCGGTGATGCCCACGGCAACACTCCGGGTTCACGCAGTACCGTGTTCATGGATCAGACCGTCGGCATCTACAAGAAGGCGGTGATCAGCGAATGTGGCAAGAAACTGCTGGGCGCCGTGCTGGTAGGCGATGCCAATGATTACGGCAACCTGCTGCAGCTGTGCCTGAACGAGATGGACCTGCCTGGTGATCCGGCGGCACTGGTCGCCCCGGTTTCCGATGGTGCGCCCCTGCTGGGCGCCGATGCTCTGCCCGATACCGCCCAGATCTGTTCCTGTAATAACGTCTCCAAGGGCGACCTGTGTGCCGCCATTGATGATGGCGCCATGACCGTGGGTGATCTGAAATCCTGCACCAAGGCTTCGGCTACCTGTGGTGGTTGTTCGGCGCTGGTGAAACAGGTGCTGGACAGCGAACTGGAAAAACGTGGCGTGGAAGTGAACAACCACCTCTGCGAGCACTTTCCCTATTCCCGCCAGGAAATCTATCACCTGGTACGGGTAGGGCAGATCACCACCTTTGATGAGCTGCTGGAAAAACACGGCAGCGGTGAAGGTTGTGATATCTGTAAACCCACCGCGGCCTCGGTGTTGGCATCCTGCTGGAATGACTATGTGCTGAACAAGCCCCACGCGGGCCTGCAGGACACCAACGACTACTTCCTGGGCAACCTGCAGCGGGACGGCACCTATTCTGTGGTACCCCGTGTGGCCGGCGGTGAAATCACCCCGGACAAACTCATCGTGCTAGGCGAAGTGGCCAAGAAATACGACCTTTACACCAAGATCACCGGCGGTCAGCGGGTGGATCTGTTCGGTGCCCGCGTTGAGCAGCTGCCGGATATCTGGCGCACCCTGGTGGATGCCGGTTTTGAAACCGGCCATGCCTACGGCAAGTCCCTGCGTACCGTGAAATCCTGTGTCGGTTCCACCTGGTGCCGCTACGGGGTGAAGGATTCCGTAGGCACCGCCATTCAGGTGGAAGAGCGTTACAAGGGCTTGCGTAGCCCACACAAGATCAAGATGGCCGTCAGTGGCTGTACCCGAGAGTGTGCCGAAGCGCAGAGCAAGGATGTGGGCGTCATCGCCACCGAGAAAGGCTGGAACCTGTATGTCTGCGGTAACGGCGGCATGCGCCCCCGCCATGCGGATCTGTTTGCTTCGGATCTCACCGACGAACAGCTGATCAAGACCGTGGATCGCTTCCTGATGTTCTACATCAAGACTGCCGATCGCCTGCAGCGCACCAGCGTCTGGCTGGAAAACCTGGAAGGCGGTCTGGATTACCTCAAGCAGGTAATTCTGGACGATTCCCTGGGCATCGGTGCCGAGCTGGAAGCGGAAATGGCACATGTGATCGACACCTACCAGTGTGAGTGGAAGACCACCATCGAAGACGATGAAGCGCTGAAACGCTTCAAGCATTTCGTCAACGATGACAGCGCCGACGACAACCTGAAATACGTGCGCGAGCGCGGTCAGCGTCGTCCGGCCTTTGAACATGAACGTATCGAACTGGTCGAGGAGGCATAAGCATGAACAGTTCCGTAGCCGTGCAATGGAAAGCCGTGTGCAAGCTTGATGATGTGCTGCCGGGCACCGGGGTTGGCGTGCGCCTGCCCGGTCGCCAGGCGGCCCTGTTCCGCACCAGCGATGGCAGCCTCTACGCCCTGGATAACCGCGACCCGTTCAGCCAGGCCAATGTGCTAAGCCGGGGCATCCTCGGCTCGATGGGCGACAAGCGAGTGGTGGCTTCGCCGATCTACAAGCAGCACTTCGATCTGGAAACCGGCCAGTGCCTGGAAGACGAAGCCGTCTCCCTCACGGTGTATCCGGTACAGGTGGAAGGCGACCTGATCAAACTGGCCGTCCCGGCCTGAATACCGCAAGGGCGATGTAGTAATGAAGCGACTGGTGGTAATTGGTAACGGCATGGCGGCGTGCCGCCTGCTGGAAGAGCTCACCCGCCTGGCGCCGGATCTCTATCAGATCACGGTGGTAGGGGAGGAGCCCTTTGCCGGTTACAACCGGGTCATGCTGTCGCCCTTGCTGGGTGGCGGCACCGACGAACAGACCATTACCACCTATCCCCACCAGTGGTATCGCGACCGGGATATTCGTCTGATTACCGGTTCCCCGGTGGTGGAGATTCACCGTCATCGTCGTCAGGTGATCACCGCGGCGGGTCACGTGCTCGGCTATGACCGCCTGCTGCTGGCCACCGGCGCAGCCCCGCGCCAGTTACCGGTGGACGGCGTGGCATTGAAAGGCGTCATGAGTTTTCGGGACCTGCATGACGTCAGAACATTATTGTCGCTGCCGGCTGCCCGAGTAGTGGTCGTGGGTGGTGGCTTTCTGGGATTGGAGGCAGCCGATGCGCTGGTGAAACAGGGGCACGATGTGACTCTGGTACACAGCCGTGGGCACCTGCTTAACCAGCAACTGGATGAATCGGCAGGCCATCGCCTGCAACAGGATCTGGAAGCCCGGGGCCTGAAATTCGCCATGCAGGCGCGCACCCAATCCATCGAAGATAACGGTCACGGCGGTGTCGCTGCCGTACACTTGGGCGACGGACAGCGCCTGCCTGCCGACTATGTGGTGCAGGCGGTGGGCATCGTGCCGCGCGCCGAGCTGGCCGCCCAGGCCGGCCTCACCGTCAACCAGGGCATTCGCGTGGACGATACCCTGCAAACCTTCGACCCTGCCATCTACGCTATTGGCGAATGCGTGGAGCATCGCCAGCGCACCTTCGGTCTGGTGGCGCCCTTGTATGAACAGGCCTCCGTGTGTGCCAGTCATCTGGCCGAGCTGGGCCATCGTCGTTATCTGTATGCGGACACCGCCACCCGGCTGAAAATTTCCGGTATTGATCTGGTGTCCTTTGGTGATTTCTCCGGCGATGGCGACACCCTGCAGCTGGAGTTACCCGGCAGTTACCGGCGGCTGCAGATCCGCGACAACCGCATCGTCGGCATGGTGTTGTACGGCGATGTGGGCGACAGCGCTTTCTTTGAAAACCTGTGGCGGAACCAGACCGACATCAGTGCGGTACGCGCCACCCTGTTACTGGGTGAAGCCTTCTGCAATCTGCCCGGCAATGGTGGCGACCAGCAGGAGGAAATTGCCGCATGAGTATTTGCACCACCTGTCCTTACTGCGGCGTGGGCTGCGGTATCAAAACCGATGGCATCGAACTGCAGGGCGACAAGCAGCACCCGGCCAATGCCGGGCGCCTGTGTGTGAAAGGGTCCTCGGTACTGGAAACCCTGGGCGATCAGGATCGCCTGTTGCAGCCAGAAGTGAATGGGCAGGTAGTTCCCTGGGATCGCGCCCTGGATGAAGTGGCCGACCGGTTCCGTCGTATTGTCGATGAACACGGCCCGGATGCGGTGGCTTTCTATGTGTCCGGCCAGCTGCTCACCGAAGACTATTACGTGGCCAATAAACTGATGAAAGGGTTTATTGGCAGCGCCAATATCGATACCAATTCCCGTCTGTGCATGAGCAGCGCGGTGGTGGCCCACAAGCGCGCCTTTGGCGAAGACGTGGTGCCCGGCTGCTATGAAGATCTGGAGCTGGCGGACCTGGTGATTCTCACCGGTTCCAATACCGCCTGGGCGCACCCCATCGTCTATCAGCGTATTGCCGCCGCCAAACAGGCGCGTCCGGACATGAAAGTGGTGGTCATTGATCCCCGCCGCACCGCCACCTGTGATCTGGCCGATCTGCACCTGGCCATTCGCCCGGGGCAGGATGTGCCCTTGTTCAACGGTCTGCTCACCTGGCTGGATGATCACGGCGCGCTGGACCAGGATTATATCGATGCCCATACCGACGGTTTCGACGCCACTTTGAACACGGCGCGTCAGCAGGGAAATGATTGGGACGCGCTGGCCGAGCAGATGGGCGTGAGCAAGGTAGATCTGACCACCTTCTATCACTGGTTTGCCGCCTGCGAGCGTACCGTTACCGTATTTTCCCAGGGCGTGAATCAGGCCCGCAACGGTTCTGATCAGGGCAACGCCATCATCAACGCCCACCTGGCCACCGGCCGGGTGGGCAAGCCCGGAGCCAGCCCGTTTTCCATCACCGGTCAGCCCAATGCCATGGGCGGGCGTGAAGTGGGTGGGTTGGCCAACCAGCTTGCCGTGCACCTGGATATCGATAATCCGGAACACCATGCCGCCGTGGCGGATTTCTGGCAGACCGAATCTCTGGCGAAAGAAAACGGCCTCACCGCTGTGGACCTGTTTAATGCGGTGGAAAGCGGTCAGGTCAAAGCGGTGTGGATCATGGCCACCAATCCGGTGGATTCCCTGCCAGAAGCGGACCGGGTGCGGCATGCACTGATGGCCTGCGACACCGTGGTGGTGTCCGACTGCGTGGCCAGCGGCGACACCCTGGCCTGTGCCGATATCCGTCTGCCCGCGCTGGGCTGGGGTGAAAAATCCGGCATGGTGACCAACTCCGAACGCTGTGTATCGCGCCAGCGTCCTTTTGTGAAAGCCCCCTGCAACGCAAAAGGGGACTGGTGGATTGTTACCGAAGTGGCCCGTCGCATGGGCTACGCCTCCGCGTTTCCCTATCAGCACGAACACGAGATTTTTGCCGAGTACTCGGCGCTCACCGCATTGGCGGGCAGATTTGGCAAGCGGCTGGATATGACCGCTGCTGCGGACCTGAGCGCCGACCAGTATGAGCAGTGGCAGCCGCAACAGTGGCCGCTGCAAGGGGACCCTCGCTGCTTTGGTGACGGATGCTTCGCCACACCGAATGGCCGTGGCCGTTTTGTTGCCTGCGAGAATCCCAGGGTGCGTCAGATCGGCGATGCCTTCCCGATCATTCTCAACAGCGGTCGTATTCGCGACCAGTGGCACACCATGACACGCACCGGTCGCGCCGGACGTCTGTTTGCCCACCTGAGCGAACCCTTTGCCGCGTTGCACCCCAAGGACATTGAGCGTTACCGACTGAAGGAGGGCGGTTTCGTGCGCCTTGCCAGCAAGGTCGGTGACGCCCTGGTGCGGGTAACCAGTGATGCCGGGCAACGCCCCGGCACTGCGTTCATGCCCATGCACTGGACCGATCAGTTTTCTCGCCGTGCCCGGGTGGATGCCCTGGTACCGGCACGTCTGGATCCGCATTCCGGCCAGCCGGCGTTCAAGCATACGCCGGTCAACGTCAGCGACTGGCAACCCCGCTGGCATGGCTGGTTGTTCACGGTGGCACCCCCTCCTGCCGTGGAGTACTGGGCCCGAGTTCCCGTTGATGCATTTTTGCAGACGGGCCAGGTACAACGTTATCGGCTGGCCGGCGATGCGGACCTAACCGAACAACAGCTTCACGACTGGATGCCCGAAGCCGCCCAGTGGCTGGCACTGAACGACCCCGCCAGCGGACACTTTCGACGAGCCGCCCTGGACAGCGAGGGCCGCCTGCTGGCCTGGCTGGCCATTGGCGAGGAGCTGCCGTTATGCGACGTGGAGTGGCTGGCGAACTGTTTCGCCGATGAGGCGAACACTCAGCACCTGGCGTTGCTCGCCGGGCAGCCTGTGGATGCCGGCCCGGATCTGGGGCCGGTGATTTGCAGTTGCTTCCAGGTACGCCAGAAGACCATCGAAGCGACAGTGGAAGAGGGCGCCGACAGCGTGGAGGCCATCGGTAAATGCTGCCAGGCCGGCACCAACTGTGGCTCCTGCATTCCGGAACTGCGTGGGCTGCTGGAAACCTGCAGCGTTTGACGGCAACCGTTGATGGCGTCAGGAAATTCATTTTTCTACCACAGAGGCCACAGAGTTCACTGAGGAAAAGCGGTGGCTTTGCGAATCTGTTTAAAGGCCAGTTTCGGCCGCCCGCAACAAGCCATATCCCCTACAATTTCGTGTGGTTTATAAGGTGAGTTAGAAACGTAGGGTGGGTTAGCCGCAGGCG
>NZ_DEXN01000045.1:1003-3564 GCF_002364155.1 Alcanivorax sp. UBA3183 | reverse complement strand
GCCTGCGGCTAACCCACCCTACACATTGGCCACCGATCTTTTGTAGGAGCTATGCTTGCATGGCGAAAAACGGCGCGTTCCAGCAGCCTCTCAGCGCGACGGGTATCTCTTCGCCATGCAAGCATGGCGCTCACAACAAAAATAAAAATTGAAGGCAGTGCCGATCCGTTTTGCACGCTTCTACATTTCCCGCTTTCCTGTCACCTTGCCCGTATCCCGATCAGCGCTTAGTCTCGAAGCAACGGTTTCGATGCGACGCGACCCATGACAAACAACAAGAAAAATTATCCAGCATTAAGCTGGCAGGGCAGGGCCATCAATACGGTGGCCAAGGGCATGGTGAAACCGGTTATCAGCCGGCTGAAATTTTCCCGCCGTTTCATGAAGTTTTCCCAGCTCGGTTTCGATGCTGTCACGTTGGCATTGCCGGTGCCCTCCGACGTGCATATCTCACGGGCCCAGGTGGGCGGGGTGCCCGGCGAATGGCTGATCACCGGGCGGCGCGTACGTAGCAACCGGGTGGTGTTGTACTTCCACGGCGGTGCCTATTTTTTCGGTTCGCCCCGTTCCCATCGAGCCGTTACCTGGCGGCTCAGCCATTACTGTCGCGCCAAGGTGCTGGCGCTGGATTACCGACAACCGCCGGACTGGGCCTACCCGGCGCCACTGGAAGATGCGGTGCGCGCCTACAAGGCATTGCTGGATACCGGCTACAGCAGTGAGCATATCGTCTTTGCCGGGGATTCCGCCGGCGGCAACCTGGCGCTGGTTACCATGCTGCGGTTACGGGAACTGAAACTGCCGTTACCTTCATCGGCGGTGCTGATCAGCCCCTGGGGTGACCTGTCCTGCTCCGGTGACAGCATCCGTGACAATGCAGACAAAGAACCCCTGATTCCCCTGGGGGCGCTGAACTTTGTCTCCGCGTCATACAGTCAGGGTTACGATCCCGCGTCCCCGATGATTTCACCGGTATTTGCCGACTTCACCGGCCTGCCGCCGTTGCTGGTGCAGGTGGGCAGCACCGAGCTGCTCTACAGCGATGCGATCCGTATTGCCGGGCAGGCAGAAAAGGCGGGCGTGGATTGCCAATTGCAGGTCTGGGAACGTATGCCCCATGTGTTTCATGCCCTGGCCGCCTGGCTCCCCGAGGCCGGCCTGGCGTTGCAGGAAATCGGGGCCTTTGTGCATGGCCATCTCAACGATCGTGATCGAGACAGTCATGTCCGCGCGCGGGCAACGGTGGTCGGCAGGCTGGATTCCGCAGGCAAAGTGTAAATTGTTATCAAAAGTAGCCCTGACCTGAGTTCAGACACGGTTCCGTAACGCTGGCTACGCTTGATTACAGTTGGCCAACTTCCTTGCTCTACAGCAGATTGCACATCCCTTCCATAGTCGCTGATGCCAGTCTCCGCTCGGAGACCATAACGACAAAGTACGATGGAGGGGTTCATCTTGGCTAATCAACTCAAACTTCTGGTAGGCAGCAGCGCCCTGGCGGCACTGCTGACGGCCTGTGGCGGTGGAGGCAGCAGCTCAGCGCCTGCCGACTCTGGCCCGGCCGCCCGCGCCCTGCCTCCAGAAATCGCAGAGATCATCGACGATCAGAACGAGCTGACCGATGCCTTGTGTCCCGGTGCGTCCGGCGATGCCGGGGAAGACGGTTCCGTCGATCCGGAAGCCTGTCTGGATGAAAGCGAAGACGCTGCCGAGGAAGATACCGGCTACGAGCTGTCGCTGAATCCGGTAGTACAGCAGTTCTGCCCGGAAGCGGCACAGGTATTCGATGCCACGCTGACGTTCAATGGTGAAATGCTGGATCAGGATTTCATCTACGATACCGACAGCTCCTTTGACGGTAGCGCCACCTTCCCGGCGGCCTGTCTGCAGGAAGCGGCCGGTAACTTCCAGAACATCGGCGACATGATCGGTGGCTCCAACCCGCTGACCGAGCAACTGTGTCCGGAAGCGGCGGCGAATAGCCCGATTGATCCCGCGGCCTGCTTTACCGAAGCCGTTGGCGGCGGTGGCGACTTGCCCGGTGGTGATGGCGGTCTGCCCGGTTCTGACCAGCTGCTTGCGCAGCTTTGCCCGGAAACCGGCGAACAGGAGCTGGGCCCGGAAACGCCAGTCAACTGTCTCAACGAAGCCAGCCGTGCCTACATGGACATCTACAACATGCTCACCGCCAGCAATCCGCTGACCGAGCAGATTTGTCCTGAAGATAATGCGGATGGTCGCATTGATCCGCCCCAGTGTTTTGCTGAAGCCCTGATGGGCGGTGGCATTCCAGGTGGTGGTGATGGCGGCGGTGGCGGCGACGGCGGTAGCAATCCGTTCGCGCCTGCCCTTGAGCAGTTCTGCCCGGAAACCGCCATGGCGGACCTTGGCCCATCCACCCCGATCGACTGCCTGGCGGAAGCTGGCGGTAACTTCCAGGACGTACAGGACCTGCTGCTGGGTTCCAACCCGCTGACAGAACAACTGTGCCCGGAAGCGGCGGCGAACAGCCCGATCGACCCCGCAGCCTGTTTCTCTGAAGCAGCCGGTGGCTTTGCCCC
>NZ_DEXN01000045.1:402-905 GCF_002364155.1 Alcanivorax sp. UBA3183 | reverse complement strand
GGTCTGCCAGGTGCCGACGGCAACCCGCTGGAGCCGGTACTCGCGCAGTTCTGCCCGGAAACCTCCATGGCTGACCTGGGTCCGACGACCCCGATCGACTGTCTGACTGAAGCCGGTGGTAACTTCGGCGACGTGCAGGACCTGCTGCTGGGTTCCAACCCGCTGACCGAGCAACTGTGCCCGGAAGCAGCGGCTAACAGCCCGATTGATCCCGCAGCCTGCTTCGAAGAAGCCGCCGGTGGCTTTGCCCCGGGTGGCGGTGGTCTGCCAGGTGCCGACGGCAACCCGCTGGAGCCAGTACTGGCCCAGTTCTGCCCTGCAACTTCTGAAGCAGATCTAGGTCCGACGACTCCGATCGACTGTCTGACGGAAGCCGGTGGCAACTTCGGCGACGTGCAAGACCTGCTGCTGGGCTCCAACCCGTTGACCGAGCAACTGTGCCCGGAAGCCGCGGCGAACAGCCCGATTGATCCCGCAGCTTGCTTCGAAGAAGCAGCCGGTGG
>NZ_DEXN01000045.1:0-266 GCF_002364155.1 Alcanivorax sp. UBA3183 | reverse complement strand
GGTGGCGGTGGTCTGCCAGGTGCTGACGGCAACCCGCTGGAGCCGGTTCTGGCGCAGTTCTGCCCGGAAACCTCCATGGCCGATTTGGGTCCGACCACTCCGATCGACTGCCTGACCGAAGCCGGTGGTAACTTCGGCGACGTGCAGGACCTGTTGCTGGGTTCCAACCCGCTGACCGAGCAACTGTGCCCCGAAGCAGCGGCCAACAGCCCGATTGATCCTGCTGCCTGCTTTGAAGAAGCCGCCGGTGGCTTTGCCCCGGGTGG
>NZ_DEXN01000023.1:85741-123496 GCF_002364155.1 Alcanivorax sp. UBA3183 | reverse complement strand
GGCTAAATTTCGGGGTGATTACCCTTCCTTTCTCTTGATTTTTGCATCAAATAGAAACGTTTGGTCCGTCACTTTGCTTTTTTTACTCCGCAGCAGGTTTGCCATCTTTTGTGCCGGTAGACAGCTGAGCCTGCTGCTTTATGGGGCTGCGTTATTCATCCCAAAAAAAGGGCGCCGAAGCGCCCTTGGTGTGTGGTTTGCCATTAGAGAAAACAACCATAAACCAATAAAATCAAATGGTTATGTGGTTTTTGCCACGATAGAATCGTTTTCTTTGCCAACTGAAAACCGCAATCGCTACTAACCTGTTGAATCTCCAAGCTATATCCAAAAATCTTGGCCTCTTTCTCGTTCGCCGCAGGCCCTTATAAAAGCACAGGCTACGAATACATAGTGCCGCCCAGTGCTTGGAAGAATTTTCCATACACTGCCCACATCTTGGTCAATATCTACGCCATGGTCTGCCGCATTTCTTATTTGGCCAAGATACTTGCCAGATTCACATATTTTTTTAGGCAGATCATTGTTTTGGCGAAATTTGTCTATTCGAGATGTAAGTCCTGTTGCTCCTGTCAGGTTAACACTCAACCTCCCGGCCAGTTCTGCGAGATATGACTCAAGAGCTGACGCTGACTCGGTAACGGCCTCTTTGGGTTTGCTCTCCTTCGCCTTAAGTAGCGCTCTCGCTAGCGGTATTATTACATCCGTACGATCAAGTGAATCAGCATAACTTCCAATTTCAATTCTTATACTCGCTTCAGCCTCGGCTAGTTCATTCGCGGCTTGTGCAATATCTTTTAGTTGATTCAGGTTTCCGCTGTTCGTGGCTTCGTATATGCCACCACCCTTGGCAGAAAGTGCATTTGTATAGGTGCCGAGGCTTATTAGGGTGTCTTTTATTTCCTCTCGGTGGGCGTCTAAATCGAGCAGTACTTTTGTCTGCTCGGCAGCATCGTCTGCATTGCCAGTGGAAACGAGCCTATTTCGGAAGTTAACAAATGGCTCGTAGCACTCTAGGACAGTTCGTAGTATTGCAGCTTTGCTGACCTCTGAGGGTAGACCTAGTAGTCGAGTCAGAGGCGAGTTGGTTGAATACTTTCCGGCGTTTTCGGATATTAATCCTATATCACTAGCTAAAAATAGTGCAGAGTCCGCTTGAGATGGCGATAGATCGCAAAAGTCCTGGATGAACTGCTTTTCACAATCTCTTTGCAGGTAAACGGCCTCGGCAACAAGTACAGTTAGTTCCGCTGTTGACTGTTTAAATTCGCGGGGCATATATGAGGTACTCCCCGATTATTCGTCTGGTGTCTCGTCGACATCCAATTGACTGCCCCGATTTACTTCTTCCACAACTCGGTTTAATTTTTCCCCAAGAGTATCAAGGTCGGCCATCGTGCAGTTTAGAGATATATTGATGTTGATTTTTATCTCTGAGCTATCCCTGCTGGGGACTGTTGCTGATGTGACCATCTTACTTATAGCCTGAGCTGTTGAGCTGACCTTCTCAGGCGAGGAGAAGTCACTTGACTCTTTTTCTTCAGATCTAATTGGTGCCATGTCTGCCGCGACAACGACTTTTCCATCCTTTTCTTTGATGAGCTCTGCGGCGCGCAAAATGTCTATTACAGTGCGTGCTCCAGTCATGAACTGTGGCTTTTTGGGCTGCCCTGCTGAGAATGCAATATGTGACTGCAGAGTGGCTTCATCCATGCCATTTCGTATTCTGATAGCAGTGATTAGTTTGGCAAGGAAATCTGTTTCTTTAACAACTTCGCGCCAGTTTGACCGGATTTCATCGGGCATCTCGTGTTCAAGGGACTGTGCCAGCTCGCGTCCTATGGAGGACAGACACTTTTTCTGACCAGGATTGAGAATTGCCAGCTCAAGTAGAAAACCAACATTCCTGCTGATTACCGTGGAGTCTATACCAATAAATTTACTTACTTCCCCAAGTTCCGCAGGCTCACTGAATGGTGAATAAGCCTTTATTATTTTCGTCAACTCTTCGTACGAGGAGGCGGGAAGTTTAAATTTTTCAGCTGGCATGGCTTTCGTAACCTTTCTAAAAAATTAGTGACAGAAGTTGCTCTCTGATCTTTTCTGTTTGAATTCTGTAGTCAAAAAGCCTACCAAGCGCTGATGTTATTCATGGCGGGACTATGAATTTCAAACCATCACAATTGCAGTTCTTTTGCAGTAACTGTCTTGTGTTTCGAAAAAACGCAATCGATTGACTTTTATGGTGTTTTCGCTTTTCTGTTTTTGGATGATGCTTTCTGTAACGGCAATGATATTTTAAGTTTTTGATTTATAAAGAGGGCACGCGATCCTCTAATGGCAAACGTGCCCTCTCTAATGGCAACTCACAGGTGTACCACGATCACTCCCAGGAGAGCGCGCCGCCCACCTGGTACTCAGTGACCCGCGTTTCGAAGAAGTTTTTCTCCTTGCGCAGGTCCATGATTTCGCTCATCCACGGGAAGGGATTGTTCACGCCCTTGAACTGCTCCGGCAGGCCCAGCTGGACCAGACGGCGGTTGGCGATGAACTGCAGGTACTCTTCCATCATGGCGGCGTTCATGCCGAGCACGCCGCGGGGCATGGTGTCGCGGGCATATTGAATTTCCAGCTCGGTGCCTTCCAGGATCATCTGGGTGGCCTTGTCGCGCATCTGGGAATCCCACAGGTGCGGGTTTTCCAGTTTGATCTGGTTGATTACGTCGACACCGAAGTTCACGTGCATGGATTCGTCACGCAGGATGTACTGGAACTGCTCTGCCACACCGGTCATCTTGTTGCGGCGGCCCATGGACAGGATCTGGGTGAAGCCGCAGTAGAAGAAGATGCCTTCCAGTACGCAGTAGAATGCGATCAGGTTTTCCAGCAGCGCCTTGTCGGTTTCCACGGTGCCGGTGGTGAACTCCGGGTCGGACAGGTCGCGGGTGTACTGGATGCCCCATTGCGCTTTCTTCGCTACCGAGGGAATCTCCTGGTACATGTTGAAGATTTCGCCTTCATCCATGCCCAGTGACTCGATGCAGTATTGATAGGCGTGGGTGTGGATCGCCTCTTCAAAGGACTGACGCAGGATGTACTGGCGGCATTCCGGGTTGGTGATCAGCCGGTAGATGGCCAGCACCAGGTTGTTGGCGACCAGGGAATCCGCGGTGGAGAAGAAACCCAGGTTGCGCTTGACGATACGACGCTCGTCGTCGGTGAGGCCGTCGGTTTTCTTCCACAACGCCAGGTCGGCGTTCATGTTCACTTCCTGGGGCATCCAGTGGTTGGCGCAGCCATCCAGGTATTTCTGCCAGGCCCAGTCGTACTTGAACGGCACCAGCTGGTTCAAGTCGGCGCGGCAGTTGATCATGCGCTTGTCGTCGACTTCCACGCGGCCGGCGGTGCCTTCCAGCTCGGCAACGCCTTCGCTGGCATCCATTTGCGACACAGTGGCGCGTGCGCGAGCTACGGCGTCGGTGGTGTCTCGTTCGGTTCGTCCTTGTCGCTGTTCGTCGGCTCCGCCTGTAATCGGCGCACTTCCCGCTCCCGGTGCTTTAGCTTCAGGTGCCGCTTGGTCAGATACCGTCTCAGGTTGCGGCGGCGTTGCGGGGCTTGGCTGCGGTTTGGCGACAGGCGTCTCTTGCGCATTAAATTCGTCCCAGTTCAGCATGTGCTCTCTCCATATTCTTTCAGGGATGACGCCGTGGCGTCATCGATGGTGCATTGTTTTAAGTGGCCTGGGGCCGGCAGCTGGACGCCTGGCGCTCGAAGAATGGCAAGCGTCGAGCGTCCGGCAGCTGGCACCTTACTGACAAGCCTCGCAATCCGGGTCATCAATGGAGCAGGCCTGCGGTACGTCAGCAGCCTGGTTGAATTCGGCAGGGGCCTGCGGGGCGGCGGAGACCCGGTTGAGCTTGCCGTCATTGATGGTGGATTTTTCTGTTTGAGTTGCCCCGATGGCGCGCAGGTAATAGGTGGTTTTCAAACCCAGCAACCAGGCCATCTTGTAAGTCACGTCCAGCTTCTTGCCGTTGGCTTCGGCAATGTACAGGTTCAGGGACTGAGCCTGGTCGATCCATTTCTGGCGACGGCTTGCCGCTTCCACTAGCCAGCGCGGTTCCACTTCAAAGGCGGTGCGGAACTGCTCTTTCAGGTCGGCCGGGATCCGCTCGATGGGCTGTGCAGAACCATCGTAGTATTTCAGGTCGTTGACCATTACGTTGTCCCACAGGCCGCGATCTTTCAGTGCCTTCACCAGGTAGGGATTGACCACGGTGAACTCGCCGGACAGATTCGATTTCACATACAGGTTCTGGTATGTGGGCTCAATGGACTGTGAAACCCCGGTGATGTTGGCGATGGTGGCGGTGGGGGCGATGGCCATGACGTTGGAGTTGCGCATGCCTTTCTTTGCCATCTCGCGCACGCCGTCCCAATCCAGGGTCTGGCTGCGATCCACCTTGCAGTAGTCTTCGCCACGCTGCTTGACCAGGATGTCGATGGAGTCGATAGGCAGTACACCCTGGCTCCACAGGGACCCTTCAAAGGTCTGGTAGGCGCCACGCTCTTCGGCCAGTTTGGCGGAGGCCTGGATGGCGTAGTAGCTCACCGCTTCCATGGAATTGTCGGCGAATTTCACCGCGCCTTCGGAGGCGTAGCTGATGCCCTGCTTATACAGCGCGTCCTGGAAGCCCATGATGCCCAGCCCGACCGGACGGTGCTTCATGTTGGAACGTTCTGCCTGGGGCACGCTGTAGTAGTTGATGTCGATCACGTTATCGAGCATGCGCACGGCGGTGTTGATGGTGCCTTGCAGCTTCTCGATATCCAGGCCGTTTTCGTCCACGTGCTGGGCCAGGTTCACGGAACCCAGGTTACACACGGCGATTTCTTCCTGGTTGGTGTTCAGGGTGATCTCGGTGCACAGGTTGGAAGAGTGCACCACGCCCACGTGCTGCTGCGGGCTACGCAGGTTGCACGGATCCTTGAAGGTGAACCAGGGGTGGCCTGTTTCAAACAGCATGGAGAGCATCTTGCGCCACAGGTTGATGGCGGGGACGCGCTTGAACAGCTTCATTTCGCCGCTGCGAGTTTTCGCTTCGTATTCCAGGTACGCCTTCTCGAACGCTTCGCCGTACAGATCGTGCAGGTCCGGGGCGTCGTTGGGGCTGAACAGGGTCCACTCTTCTTCGTTGATTACGCGCTTCATGAACAGATCGGGAATCCAGTTAGCGCTGTTCATGTCGTGGGTGCGACGGCGGTCGTCACCGGTGTTCTTGCGCAGCTCCAGGAATTCTTCGATATCCATGTGCCAGGTTTCCAGGTAGGCACAGACGGCGCCTTTGCGCTTGCCACCCTGGTTAACGGCAACGGCGGTATCATTGACCACTTTCAGGAACGGCACCACGCCTTGTGAACGGCCATTGGTGCCCTTGATGTAGGCGCCCAGTGCGCGCACCGGAGTCCAGTCGTTACCCAGGCCGCCGGCAAACTTGGACAGCATGGCGTTGTCCTGGATAGCGCCATAAATGCCGTGCAGGTCGTCGGGCACGGTGGTCAGGTAGCAGCTGGACAGCTGCGGGCGCAGGGTGCCGGCGTTGAACAGGGTCGGCGTGGAGCTCATGTAGTCGAAGCTGGACAGCAGGTTGTAGAACTCGATGGCGCGGGCTTCGCGGTTGTCTTCTTCCACTGCCAGGCCCATGGCCACACGCATGAAGAAGCACTGGGGCAGCTCGATGCGGGTGTCGTTGTGGTGGATGAAGTAGCGGTCGTACAGGGTCTGCAGGCCCAGGTATGAGAACTGCAGGTCGCGGTTGCCATCCAGAGCGGCGCCCAGCTTGTCCAGGTCAAACTCGGCCAGTTTCGGTGACAGCAGTTCCAGCTCGATGCCTTTGCCGATGTAAGCTTTCAGGGCCTCGCCGTAGAGCGCATTCATCTCGTCATGGCTGGCACGCTCGGCCACGTTCAGGAACTGCAGGGCTTCGGCGCGGATCTTGTCCATCAGCAGGCGCGCAGTGACCTGGGAGTAGTTGGGCTCCACTTCGATCATGGTGCGGGCGGTGATCACCATAGAGGTGTTCACGTCATGGATAGACACACCGTCGTACAGGTTCTTCACCGTTTCGGTGATGATCTTGTCGGCGTTCACGTCTTCCAGGCCGGAGCAGGCAGCGCGAATCAGGTGCTCCAGGCGTGCCATGTCCAGCGGTGCCTTGCTGCCGTCTTCCATGGTGACGGACATGTCTACCTGGTGAGTGGGCTCGGGCAGGTCGTGGCTTTGTTCGGCGCGCTTGGCGGCCTGGCGTTCACGATACAGCACGTAGTCACGGGCGACTTTCTGCTCGCCGTTACGCATCAGGGCCAATTCTACCTGGTCCTGAATTTCCTCAATGTGGATGGTGCCGCCGGAGGGCATGCGACGCTTGAAGGTGGCGCTGACCTGCTCGGTGAGGCGCGCCACGGTTTCATGGATACGTGAAGAGGCGGCAGCGGTGCCACCCTCTACCGCCAGAAACGCCTTGCTGATGGCCACGGTGATCTTGTCGTCATCGTAGCCGACCACTTTGCCATTGCGTTTGATAACGCGAAGCTGGCCCGGGGCGGTGCTGGCAATGGACTGGTCCTGGCCGCTGTCGTCGCCTGCCGGGGAGCCCGTGTGGTTGGGGTTTTGGCTCATATCCGTCTGCATGGTGCGCTCTCCGTTGTTTGTGCTGTTCTGTCTGTTGTCGGGTTTGTGTGGTGGTGCCGGCGTGGTCTGATGCCGCGTATGGCACACCACGCAAAACGCCACAGCCGTCAGGCCATGGCGCAGTGAAATCTGTGTTGGATGGTGCCTGGTGGTCGAATTTGGATGTGGACCACTATATCTTGTGTCTTGTCCATGACGATGATCTTGCCCCTGGTAGCCCGAAAAGCTCTAAATGGCTGATGTGGCTATATTTTTCGGTACGCTGGATAGTGTTATCCCGGGGTGGCGGCAATTTTACAAAAACCCAATATGTTGGGGTCGCCGCCTGACTTCAGTACAAGTTATAGTTGCGCTCCCGGATTTGCAAGCACTTCGCCTGGGGAAATTTTGTGGATAAGTTGTGGACCAATGTGGGTGCATTTGGGGCGCGCTTTTCCGGGGCATGCCAGTACTAGATATTGTGTTTGTCAACTGTAAAAACTCTGCCGTGAAGCGGCTTCAGTGTACCTTTGGTATCAGCAAGGTTGCCGTGGACAGTGTCTATGCGTATAAACACCTGATAGGGATACGTTTGTTACAGTTTGCCGCCTTGTGCACTGTGTACGACGACAATAATGATACGAAGTGAAAAAGGATAAGGACGGGATGACAACGGTGCAGGATAACCCGCCAGCAATCATGATCGTGGAAGACGACGAACGACTTGCCGATCTTACCTGTGAATATCTGCAAACCAATGGTCTCAATGTGACGGTGGTCAGCGATGGCGAAGAAGCCATTCGTCGCATTCGTGCCGAGCAACCGGATCTGGTGGTACTGGATTTGATGTTGCCCGGAGCCGACGGCTTGACCGTCTGCCGCGAGGTTCGCAGCGCCTACAAAAATCCCATTCTCATGCTCACCGCCCGTACCGATGATATGGATCAGGTACTCGGCCTGGAGATGGGGGCCGATGATTATGTGGCCAAACCGGTAAAACCCCGGGTACTGCTGGCGCGCATTCGTGCCCTGCTGCGCCGGGTGGAAACCGACAACGAACGTGACAGCTCACCGGCGCGGCTGGAATTTGGCGCCCTGGTGATCGATAACTCCGCCCGGGAAGTGACCCTGGCCGGGGAATCGGTGGACCTGACCAGTGCCGAGTACGATCTGCTCTGGCTGCTGGCCTCCAACGCGGGCACGGTGCTGTCCCGGGAAACCATCTTCGAGAAGCTGCGTGGCATTCAGTATGACGGTCAGGATCGCTCCATCGATGTGCGTATTTCCCGTATCCGCCCGAAGGTAGGGGATGACCCGGAAAACCCCAAGCGTATCAAGACGGTACGATCCAAGGGCTATCTGTTCGTCAAGGAAATCGGCGCGGCCTGAGCGTTTCTGTGCCGTGGCGTGATGCTGGGTGACGCTTGAATAGTATTTTCCTGAGGCTCTACGGTGGCTTGCTGCTGGCGCTGTGTTTTATCGGCGCCATCACCTATGCCGCCGTACAGCTGGTTAACAGCTACCGCTCGGATATCTACCGGGAAGAAATGGCGCGGGGTACCTTCTACCTGATGGCGGAAGGGTACCAGCGCTATGAACCCGGTGAGCGTGACCGCTGGAGCCAGGTGCTCAGCAAGCTGTTCAATGCGGATATCCAGCTGCAGTCTGCCGCAGAGCTGGATTTGGGCTACCGGGAAACCCTGCACCTGGAAGACGGCCTGGTCGTCATGCGCCTCAATGAGCAAAAAGGATATGCCGATATCCTTTTTCAGCTGCCTGGTGAGCCGGAGTACATCACCACCCGTATGACCAAGGTGTCAGAGCAGCAGGCCCGGGCCACTGCAGTGCTGGTGCTCAACCACCTTTCCCTCTTCCCCGAAGACGAATGGGAGCTGGCCCTGGGGCGGCTCCAGCAGCACTTCGGTTACCCCCTCAGTCTGGTGTCCCGGGACCATGTACCCCTGGATCCGGAGCAGGAACAGCGCCTTAACCGCCGCGAAGTGGTGATCGGCCTGGATGACAGCACCCGCAGCGACTCCAGCATCCGCATTTATGCGCCGGTGGCAGACACTGGCAAATTGCTGGTGATTGGGCCTCTTAGTCTGTTCGACCAGTTTCCTATCGAGCTGCTGCTGGTGGCCGGTATTCTCAGCCTGTTGGCGGTGGCATTGGCAACCTATCTGCAGGTGAGCCCGCTGCAGCGCCGCCTCAAGCAGCTTGACCAGGCGGTGAGTCAGCTAGGCAGCGGTGACCTGGGGGCCTATGCCAATATTGAAGGTAACGATGCCATCGGCCAGGTGGCGGCCACCTTTAATGGGATGACAGCACATATACGTCGCCTGATCGAATCCCAGCGGGAAATGACCCGAGCGGTGAGCCATGAACTGCGTACCCCGGTGGCGCGGCTGCGTTTTGGTCTGGAGATGCTGGCGGATATCGAGTCAGCGGAATTACGCCGGGAAAAGCTCAATGCCCTGGATCATGATATCGAGCAGCTGGATCAGTTGATCGACGAAATCCTTACCTATGCCCGCCTGGAGCAGGGCACCCCCAATATCGAATTCAAGCCGGTGCTGCTTGGCGAGCTGTGCGAACAGTTACGCGAAGAGCTGGAAACCATTCGCGGCGACACCGTTATCACCGTGGACTGTGATCAGCCCTCCCTGGAAGTGGAAGCGGAAGAACGCTACCTGCACCGGGTATTGCAGAACCTGGTCACCAATGCCCTGCGTTACGCCGGTTCACAGATCGTCATGGTGGTTGATGGCGACGAAGACCAGGTCATTATTCATGTTGATGATAACGGCCCGGGCATTCCCGAGCATGAGCGGGAGCGAGTGTTTAAGCCCTTCGCCCGGCTGGACAAGAGCCGCCACCGCGCCAGCGGGGGTTATGGCCTCGGCTTGTCCATCGTCAAACGGATTGTGGATTGGCATGGTGGTGACATCCGTGTGGACGAGAGCCCCATGGGCGGTGCCCGGTTTACCATCATCCTGCCGCGTAGCCAGCAAGGCCAGCATGTGCTGGGGCGGGTGAATTGAGTTGCAAGTTCAAAGTTGAAAGTTGCAACGCGATAGAGCCGGGTAGCCATACGATGTTCGCAGTGCCCGCGATTCTATGGTGGGCTGAGTGAAACTGTGATGTGACTGCAATCGCCGATAAGGTCTATCCGGTTGTCCGTTATCGTTCAATCTGTCATCAGGGCTTCATGTAAAATACGGTTCTCGACGCACCCAAGAGGCGTCTGTCTATCCAGCCACCAATACTGATAACAGGGTTAGCTGAGCCATGTCATATATCCTTTCCATTGACCAGGGCACCACTAGTTCCCGCGCCATTGTGTTCGACAGCAGTGGCCGGGCCTGTGGGCAGGCGCAGAAAGAGTTCCGCCAGCATTTTCCCCATGATGGCTGGGTGGAACACGATGCTATGGAGATCTGGAACGATACCCTGGCCCTGTGTCAGCAGGCTCTGCGTAACGCCCGGGTAGAGGCCCGGCAGCTGGCTGCCATCGGTATTACCAACCAGCGGGAAACCACCGTGCTGTGGGACCGCAGGACCGGGGATCCACTTGCCAAGGCCATTGTCTGGCAGGACCGGCGCACCGCCTCTGCATGTCAGAGTCTGCGGGATGCTGGCCATGAAGACATGGTGCGGAACAAGACCGGCCTGTTGCTGGATCCGTATTTTTCCGCCACCAAACTGGCCTGGCTGCTGGATAATGTGCCCGGCGCCCGTCCGCGCGCCGAGTCGGGGGAACTGGCGTTCGGCACCATCGACTGCTGGCTGCTCTGGCAGCTGACCCGTGGCAAGGTGCATGCCACCGACGCCACCAATGCTTCACGTACCCTGTTGTTCAATATCCATGAGCAGGTCTGGGATACGGCACTGCTGGAGCTCTTTGATATTCCCGCAGCGGTGTTGCCGGAGGTGCGTGACAGCGCCGGGGAATTCGGGTCCACCTGCCCCGAGCTGTTGGGCGCAGCAGTGCCAGTGGCCGGCATTGCCGGGGACCAGCAGGCGGCGCTGGTAGGGCAGGCCTGTTTTCAGCCGGGCATGGTAAAAAGCACCTATGGCACCGGCTGCTTCATGGTGATGAATACCGGTGAGGCAGTGGAATCTCATAATCGCCTGCTCACGACCGTGGGTTACCGGCTCAACGGCAAAACCACCTATGCGCTGGAGGGCTCCATCTTCGTGGCCGGTGCAGCCATCCAATGGCTGCGCGACGGCCTTAATCTGATCCGTGATGCCAGCGAAACCGAAGCGCTGGCACGCCGTGCCGGTTCCGCCGGTGGCGTCTATCTGGTGCCGGCCTTTACCGGCCTCGGTGCTCCCTGGTGGGACCCCCACGCTCGTGGCGCCTTGTTGGGATTGACCCGCGATACCGGTATTGCCGAGGTGGTAACGGCGGGGCTGGAAGCGGTGTGTTATCAGTCCCGGGACTTGCTGGATGCCATGGCAGCGGACTGCGGTACCCGGCCCACTACCTTGCGGGTGGATGGTGGAATGGTGGTCAATAACTGGCTCAGCCAGACCCTGGCGGATGTGCTGGGTGTTTGCGTGGACCGGCCCATGGTCACCGAGACCACGGCGCTGGGGGCGGCCTATCTGGCGGGTCTGGGCGTGGGTCTGTACGACTCTCTGGATGCCGTGGCTGAGCAGTGGCGCTGCGAGCGGGAGTTTACGCCGCTACTGGAAGAAGGGGAGCGCCAACGTCGCTACCAGGGATGGCGTGAGGCGGTGGCACGGGTCTGCCAGAGCCCGGCTGGTGAATAAGGTCCTGAGGTAAGTGCCGGAAAAATCAGGGACTTTTGTGCCACTTTTTTCATTGGCATGGCGATGGACGGTCCGGTTTCAGGGATGAAAACTGTGACGCGGTAGACATTTAGGGTTAGAGTTCATCAAACAATAATACTAAATTGCTACCAACGGGTGCGACTGATAGTGGGGATGGTCGCACCGGATCGGGAATCCGGCATGGATCAATCGTTAACGCTTAACCCTGCAGCCTTGCAGTTCCAGCGACTGCGCCGGGTACTGTTCGCCATACTGGCAGGCGGCAGTGCTCACACCCTGTTGTGCTGGATTTCCCTGCAGCTGGATTTCTTCCGCGGCGGCTCCCCCCTGTTCTATGCCTTGTTCGGTGTCATCTGGGTGGGGCATCTGGGCTTTATCCTATTTATGCTTCTGGGACTCAACCGTCGCCTTTCCGAACCGTCCATGATCATGCCGTTAATGGTCTGGTCCACTACGGGAATCCTGTTGACTGCCCTGGTGGTGGACCAGGTGCGCCTGTGCGTGATGATGATTTTCTTTGCCATTGTCCAGATGGGCGTACTGCAGGCCTCATTCCGGCAATTTGCCTGGCTGGCAGGCTACTGCGTATTCGGTTATGCGGTGATACTCGGTGTGGTCTCCGGGTACTGGCCGGAGGTGGTGGACCTGCGCGGTGAATGGATTCAGTGGGGCCTGTTTTCGGCCATGGTGTTGGCGGTGATTCTGCTGGCGTCGGAAATCTCCACCATCCGCTCCCAGTTGAGCCGGCGCAACCTGCAACTGGCGGACATTGTCGAGCGTATCCACGACATGGCGGTGAAGGACGAGATGACCGGTTTTTATCGCCGCCGTCACGCCATGGAGCTGTTGGCCAAAGCCTGTGGGCAGGCTGCCCGGGGCGCCTATCAGCTGGGTGTGGTGTACCTGGACCTGGACCACTTCAAACGTATTAACGACCAGTATGGCCATCGGGTGGGAGATCTGGTGCTGGAGCGTTTTGCCGAGGTGTCACGCCGTCATTTGAGTGGCCAGGATTTTGCGGCTCGCCTGGGTGGTGAAGAATTCATGTTGGTACTGCCGGTCAGTGATCCGGAAGAGGCCAGTAATCTGGCCGAAGGGATCTTGCTGGGCATGCGCAGCCAGCGCTTCAAGGAAGCGCCTGGGCTCAGTGTCACGGTGTCGGCGGGTCTGGCCATGTACCATCGTGAGGAAACGCCGGAGCAGGTGGTTCTGCGTGCGGACCGGGCTCTCTATCAGGCCAAGGAATCCGGTCGCGACAAACTGGTGGTGGAGCAGGGCGCATGAATCAGGATCTGCGGCAGGCGGAAATGTTGACCCTCAGCGAAAAGCGGCTGCTAAAAAGACACAGTCGTTCGGCCATGGCGATCATGGCGATGCATACCTTGTTATGTGTGGTGTATTTCCAGTTCGGTTATTTTGCGGTGGAACTGGATCAGGGACTGCTGATGCTGTTTGTGGTCTGGGTATCGCTGTTTGCCTACCAGTTACTGCTTGCCACGGGGTGGACCCTGCGTTTCAGTGAGCCCAGCCTGTCGCTGCCCATGGTGCTGCATTTCATGGTGGTATTCATGGTCTCCGGCTACTACGTGGATGAGTTTCGTCTCAGTGTAGTGACTCTGTTCTTTGCCGGTTTGTTGCTGGCGTCGTTCCGGCTTTCCGGCAAGGTGATGATCGGCGTGGCGATGCTGGCCAGTGTCGCCTACGCGATGATGTTGTGGCTGGCCATGAATGATCGCTGGGTGGAGCTGAGCTTTTCCGTGGAGGCTTTGCAGTGGCTGGTGTTCTCCATGATTTCGGTAAGCTTTGCGATCACCGGTGGTGGCATTAACCGTCTGCGTGATGCCCTGGCCGACAAGAATCATCAGCTGGCCCGTGCGGTGGAGCAGGTCCGCGAAATGGCGATCCGTGATGACCTGACCGGCCTGTTCAATCGTCGCCACCTGTTGGAAGTTCTGGAGCGCCAGCGGGCCCTGTTCGCCCGTAAGGGTCTGTCCTTTGCCATCTGCTATGTGGATCTGGATCACTTCAAGCAGATCAATGACCGTCATGGTCATGATTGGGGGGATCGGGTATTGCGTCGCTTTTCTGCGCTGGCGCTGGCGGGGATGCGTGACGGGGATTATTTCGGCCGTCTCGGTGGCGAGGAATTCCTGCTGATCCTGCCGCAGAGCAATGAACAGGGTGCCTTGCGGGTCGCCGAGCGCCTGCGTGAGCGCTGGCGCGAGGAAAGCTTCGGCCAGGAAGGCGGCCCCAACGCCGTGAGCCTCTCCGTCGGCGTGGCCGCCTGCCAGGAAGACGAAACCGTGGACGAACTACTCAACCGGGCGGATCAGGGACTGTACAGGGCGAAGTCCGGGGGGCGGAATCAGAGCAGGGTGGCGTGAGGAATTGATAATTGAGAATGGATAATTGATAACTCGCGGGGAAAGCCTGCTGGTTCTGAAACGCAAGAGGCCGCGCCCAAACTTGGAACGCGGCCTCTTGCGTTTAATGATTGAACTACGCCATTTCGCGCAGTTATCAATTATCCATTCTCAATTAGCTTCAAACGCTACCAGGTGCTTGGTCGCCAGTCGCACATGCAGCGCGTCGCCTTCCACCACATTGGTGTGGCTGTCGGTCTGGCAGAGCAGGGTTTCTGCGGCGCCGACGCGCAGGTGGTAGACAATGGTGGCGCCGGTGAACTGGCGGCGGGTGACGGGCAGAGCCAGGTGTGCGCTTTCGTCGGCGATCACATCTTCCGGCCGTAACAGGACATCGACGTTGCCTCCGGGTGTCAGGGTCGTATTGCTGCGTCCGGTGAGTTCGCCCAGGCTGGTTCTGACTGTGTTGTCATCCACTACCTCACCACGGAGAAAAGAACCGTAGCCGGCGAATTCCGCCACGAAGCGGTTGGCCGGTGCGTGGTAAATGTTATACGGCGTGTCCCATTGTTCCAGTTGGCCCTGGCGCATCACGCCTACCCGGTCTGCCAGGGCAAAGGCTTCTTCCTGATCGTGGGTGACCAGAAGGGCGGTGACGTTTTCCTGGCGGAGAATGTCGCCCAGCTCGCGAGCCAGTGCCCGGCGAAGATCCAGGTCCAGGCTGGCAAAGGGTTCATCCAGCAACAGCAAGGCGGGGCGGGGTGCCAGTGCCCGGGCCAGTGCGACCCGCTGTTGTTGGCCGCCGGACAATTCATGGGGGTAACGGTCTTCCATGCCAGACAGGCGCACCCGGTCCAGGCATTCGCTGACCCGCTGGCGCTGTTGCTCGCGGGGTTGTTTGCGCAGCCCGAAGGCCACGTTGTCGGCCACAGTCAGATGAGGGAAAAGGGCGTGTTCCTGGAACACCATACCCAGTCCGCGTTTTTCCGGTGGCAGCTGGCGGCTGCGGCTGGAGACCTGACGACCCTGGATATGAATGCTGCCGCCAGTGACCGGTTCCAGCCCGGCAATGGCGCGCAATGTGGTGGTTTTGCCGCAGCCGCTGGGGCCTAGCAAGCAGGCGATTTCACCGGCGGCCAGTTCCAGGCTCAGATCCTTCACCACGGCCTGCTGATGGTAGCCGCAGGCCAGGTTGTCGAGGGTAAGCAGCGGCGGGTTCATAGTGTTGGCGCCTTCTGGGGATGTTGGAGTCTGGCTCGCTGGACTAAAGCCTGAAAGCATTCGCCTTGGGAGCAAGGCTCCAACGGTTTACGGGTGAGTATCAGTGCTGACCTGTCAGCAGGAACTCCAGCAGGGCCTTCTGGGCATGCAGGCGGTTTTCCGCTTCATCCCACACCACTGAGCGCGGGTCGTCCATCATCTCATGGCTGACTTCCTCGCCGCGGTGGGCGGGCAGGCAGTGCATGAAGAGGGCGTCCGGATCGGCCCGGTCCATCAGTTCCGGGGTGACCTGATAGCCTTCAAACGCATTGAGACGGGTCTGCTGTTCGTCTTCCTGGCCCATGGATGCCCACACGTCGGTGACCACCAGATGCGCCCCTTTCACGGCTTCGTTCACATCTACTTCCAGACGAACCCGTTCCGGGTAACGGTTGAGCAGTTCTCCGTCTGGTTCAAAGCTGGTGGGGCTGCTGATCACCAGCTCGAAGTCGAACTGGTTGGCGGCATTGATATAGCTGGCACACATGTTGTTGCCGTCGCCGACCCAGACCACTTTCTTGCCCTGGATGCTGCCGCGATGCTCCACAAAGGTCTGCATGTCGGCCAGCAACTGGCAGGGGTGGAAATCGTCGGTGAGCGCATTGATCACCGGCACTGCCGAATGCTCGGCAAAGGTTTCCACGGTGGCATGATCGAAGGTGCGGATCATGACCGCGTCCACCATGCGTGACAGCACGCGGGCGGAGTCCTCGATGGGCTCACCACGACCGAGCTGGGTATCCCGGGGCGACAGGAAGATGCTGGAGCCGCCGAAGTGGGTCATCGCCACTTCAAAGGACACCCGTGTACGGGTGGAGGATTTCTCGAAGATCATGCCCAGGGTCTTGCCCTGCAGTGGCGTATGGCTCTGGCCATTGCGCAGCATGGTTTTCAGTTCAATGGCGCGCTGGATCAGATAGCCCAGCTCGTCCCGGCTCAGATCGGTGAGCGTCAGGAAGTGGCGGGTCATGCGACCTCCTGTTCATTGGCGAAGTCATGAATGACCTGGGAGAGGGTATCTACCAGGTGCTGCATTTCTGTCTGGCTGATAACCAGGGGCGGCAACAGGCGTACCACGGACGCCGCGGTGACATTGATCAGCAACCCGGCTTCCCGGGCCCGGTTGACCAGCTCGGCGCAAGGGCGATCCAATTGGATTCCCATCATCAGGCCGCGCTGACGGATTTCAGTAATCATAGGCAGATCGGCAAAAGACCGGGTGAAGGCCTCTTTGAGCCAGGCACCCTTGTCGGCCACGCCATCCACCACGTCATCGGTGAGCGTGTTGACCACGGTCAGGGCGGTGGCGCAGCCCAGCGGGTTGCCGCCGTAGGTGCTGCCGTGGTTGCCGGGGCCGAACACGCCGTCGGCCTTGCCGGCCACCAGGCAGGCACCGATGGGGAAGCCGTTGCCCAGGCCCTTGGCGGTGGTCAGCACGTCCGGGGTGACCTTGTCGCCCAGGCAGGCGAAGTAATCGCCGGTGCGGCCATTACCGGACTGGATCTCGTCCAGCATCAGTAGCCAGTCCTGTTCATCACACAGGGCCCGCAGGCCAGGCAGGTAATCGCTGGCGGGAATATTGATACCGCCTTCGCCCTGTATCGGTTCCACCAGTAAGGCGACCACATCCGGGTTGTCGGCCAGGGCGCGTACTGCGTCCAGGTCGTTAAAGGGCACTCGCACAAAGCCGTCCAGCAGTGGGCCAAAGCCCTCCTGCACCTTGGCATTGGCGGTGGCGGACAGGGTGGCCATGGTGCGGCCATGGAAACTGCCTTCCATTACCACCACGGTGGGGCGGCTGACGCCCTTGCGCTGACCGAACAGGCGGGCAATCTTGATGGCCGCTTCATTGGCTTCGGCGCCGGAATTGGAGAAGAACGCACTCTGCATGCCGCTCAGTTCGCACAGTCGCTCGGCCAGCGCTTCCTGGGTCGGGATCCGGTAGAGGTTGGAGGTATGCATGAGCTGCCCGGCCTGATCGGCCAGGGTGCGGGTCACCGCCGGATGGCAGTGGCCCAGGTTGCAGACCCCGATCCCGGAGATGGCATCCATGTATTTGTGGCCGGCCTCATCAAAGAGCCATACCCCTTCACCGCGCACAAACGCCAGCGGCTGCCGTGCATAGGTGGGAATCAGATATTGCGACATAACAGGCAATTAACAGTTAATAATGAATAATTAATAACGAGTAAGGACCACGTTGTGGAGTGCGTCTGCGCCCGTCCCAAACAAAAAACGGCAGCCCAAGGCTGCCGGAACAGACGATAATAGCGCACAAACCCGCGAATAGTTAACAGCTAACAACAAACAATGAATGGCGGTAGGCTGTCTTCGTAGCTGAAGATGCATCGGCATTTAGCTATTAACTCTTCATTATTAACTATTAATTTGCTCTATGAATCCTGTCCGGCTCAGTATTTTTGCCAATCGTCTGTCAGGGGTCTGTGATGAGATGGGCGCGGTACTGCGTCTGAGCGCTCTGTCTCCCAATATCAAGGATCGCCTGGATTTCTCCTGCGCCATTTTCGATGCACAGGGCAGGCTGTGTGCCCAGGCGGCCCATATCCCGGTGCATCTGGGGTCCATGGCCTACGCCATGGCGGATCTGGTCAGTGATCGGGACTGGCAGCCGGGCGACCTGCTGGTGGTTAATGATCCGTATATGGGGGGCACCCACTTGCCGGATGTGACCGTGGTGGCCCCGGTATTCGGAGCTGCCAGCCTGATCGGTTTTGCCGTGACCCGGGCCCACCATGCCAATATCGGCGCTCACAGCCCGGGCTCCATGCCGGTGTCCACCCGTCTGGACCAGGAAGGGATAGTTATTGCCCCCAGTTGGCTGAAACGGGTCGGGCAGTGGCAGGTGCCCTTGTGCCGGGAGCTGGCCGGGTTGGAGGAGAGCGGGGCACTGCCGGTGGAGAGTCGCCGCTTCGCCGACTTTGTCGCCCAGGCCAGTGCCTGCGAGGCCGGCGCCCGGCGCCTGGCGGAACTGGCCGATCAGCAAGCGGATCTGGTCGCCGCCTTTGATGCTCTCAACCGCTATGGCGAAAAGCGCGCCCGGGCTCGTATCGCGGCGTTGCCGGATGGCTGTTACCGGTTCCAGGATTACATGGATGACGATGGCCAGGGCCAGCAGGACATCGTCATTGCCGTCACCCTGACCATCGCCGGGGAGCTGGCCCGCCTGGATTTCTCCGGCACCGCCGACCAGGTGGCAGGGAACATCAATTGCCCGCTGTCGGTGGCGGCGGCCGCGGCCTATTACTGCTTTCGCTGTCTGATGGACGATGATGTGCCCGCCTGCGATGGCCTGTTCCGGCCCATCAGTTTGTCCGCCCCGCAAGGTTCTTTGCTGAATGCCAATCGCCCGGCGGCGGTGGCTGCCGGCAATGTGGAAACCAGCTCGCGGGTGGTGGATGTGGTGCTGGGGGCTTTGGCCCAGGCGGCGCCAGAGGCGATTCCCGCTGCCAGCCAGGGCACCATGAACAATGTGGCCATGGGCGCGGCTGGTGAGAATGGCTGGGACTATTACGAAACCATGGCCGGCGGCACCGGTGCCCATGCCCGTGGTCCGGGGCTGTCGGCGGTGCACAGTCATATGACCAACACCCTCAATACGCCCATCGAAAGCCTGGAATCCCACTATCCACTGCGGGTACACCGTTACCAGGTGCGCCGGGGCAGCGGCGGCGACGGCCAGTTTGTGGGCGGTGATGGCCTGGTCCGTGAGCTGGAGTTTCTGGGCGATGCCCAGGTAACGCTGCTCACCGAGCGTCGTCGCCATGCTCCCTGGGGGCTGGCAGGCGGGCAGCTTGGGGCGGTCGGGGAAAATCGTCATAACGGGGAGTTATTGCCACCGAAAACCAGCTTTACCGCCCGTGCCGGTGATCGTTTGCTCGTAGCGTCACCTGGTGGAGGAGGTTATTGCGATACGAAGTGTAAATGAGAATGATATTTGATTGATGTTGATTCTTTTTCGCTGTATCTTTCCTTCGCTTACGGTCTTTACAATTTTTGCACTTGCGTTGGGAAGGAGAAAACCATGCATTTACAACGCCGCTTGCTTTGCTGTGCCATCGCCTCCGCCATGGCCACCGGGGCCGCTCCGGCTCTTGCTGACCAAGCCAATGAGCTGAAACCGGTACAGATTCTGGGGGATCGCCAGAATACCTTTAGTGTTAGTGGCTCTGCCCACGTGCTCACCAACGAAGACCTGGAAGAAAAAGAAAACACCGATGTGCACCGCATGCTACGCGACGTGCCCGGCGTTTATTTCCAGGAAGAGGAAGGTTATGGCCTGCGCCCGAACATCGGTATCCGTGGTTCCGGTCGTGATCGTTCCAGCAAGGTTTCCCTGATGGAAGACGGGGTGCTGATTGCCCCGGCGCCTTATGCTGCCCCGGCTGCCTATTACTTCCCCAGCGCCGGCCGTTTCTACGGTGTTGAAGTGCTGAAAGGCCCCGATACCCTGCGTTATGGTCCCTTTACCGTGGGTGGTGCGATCAACTTCCTGTCCACCCCGATTCCTGCCCGTGCTTCGGGCATGGTGAATGTGGAAGGTGGTGAAGATGGCGCCCAGCGGGCTCACGCCTACTACGGCGCTACCGAAGGCCAGTTCGGCTTCATGCTGGAAGCGCACCAGCAACGCACTCAGGGCTTCAAGGACATCGACCGTTCCAACCGCGACGCAGGTTTCGATAAGCGTGACTATGTCGCCAAGCTGCGTTGGCAGGCGCCGGAAACCGCTGATATCCAGCAGTCGCTCGAATTGAAACTGGAGCACTCCACGGAAGTGTCCGACGAAACCTATCTGGGCCTGACCGACCGGGATTTCGAACGGGATGCCAACCGTCGTTACGGCATGAGTGACATTGACCAGATGGACAATGATCGGGATGCGGTATCCCTGCGTCATACCCTGGTGTTTGACGAGAGCACCCAGTTGAACTCTGTGGTGTACCGCAACGAGTTCAACCGTAACTGGTACAAGCTGGCCAGCATCGGTGGCCAGGGCATTGGCGGTTTTGTGGCGGATGCCAACGCGAATGGTGGCGCCAAGCAGGCGGTGCTGCGCGGTACTGCTGATGCCACAGATCTGGTGTTCAAGAACAACAATCGTGAGTACGTTTCTGAGGGCGTGCAGACCGAACTGAGCCATCGCTTCCAGACCGGCTCTGTGGACAATGATCTGATTATCGGGGCCCGTTACCACCAGGATGAAGTGGACCGCTACCAGCCCACTGATACCTTTGATCAGACCAATGGCAGCCTGGTGTACCAGACGTACACCTTGCCCACCGGCGGTGATAACCGTCTGGAAAATGCCGATGCTATGTCTGCCTGGATCATCGACCATGCTTATGTAGGTGATTTTATCGTCACCGGCTCTCTGCGTTACGAGAATGTGGAGAGCAAGAGCAAGCGCTGGGGTGATCCGGCTCGTAACACTGTCAGTGCCCGCACTGAAAACCGTAACGAAGAACTGATGGCGGGTCTGGGTGCTACCTGGTTGCTCAATGACAACTGGTCGGTACTGGCCGGTGTCCATCAGGGCTTTGCGCCGGCAGGTGCTTCTTCCCAGAAAGGCACCGATGCGGAAAAGAGCGTCAACTATGAAACCGGTTTCCGCTACTGGAACGAGAATTTCAGTGCGGATGTGATCGCGTTCTACAGTGATTATGAAAACACCATTCAGAACTGCTCTATCGCTAACCCATGCCCGAATGGTAACGATTCCGGCACCCAGAGCTTTGGTGAATCCGAAGTGCGAGGTCTGGAAGTGGGCCTGAACAGCGTGGTCTGGAAAGGTGACAGCGGTTTGCAGGCACCGGTACGACTGACCTATACCTACACCGATGGCGAAATCACCAAGGATGCGGATGATCTGTCCGTACTGGATGGCGATGTACTGCCTTACCTGCCTGAGCATCTGGCCAGCTTGACCTTCGGCCTGGAAAAACCGGCAGCCTGGTCTGCGCTGATGTCCGTCAGCCACACCGAGGGTATGTGTATCGACAATAGCTGTGATCGTCCTGGTCAGGTAACGACATTCAAGCGCACCAGCGATTATGTGGTCGCGGATGTAGTGGCCACCTACCACGTGAACAGCGATATGGAAGTGTATGCCAAGGTGGATAACGTGTTTGACGATCAGGAAATCGTCTCCCGCGATCCCGCCGGCGCCCGCCCGAACAAGCCGCGTACCGGCTATCTGGGTATGAAAGTGCGCTTCTGAGGCATTTGCCTGTCGCAGCAAGAGGAAAAGGGGGCTTCGGCCCCCTTTTCTGTTATGGAAGACCCTTGAAGCCGCATTGTTCCGGCCCCATCTGGGAGGGGCAGGGCCATCAGTGGTAGAATAGTGGCCAACCACAGCCAATACACCCCAAACCGCCAGGTAGTCAGTATGGATGTTATCCAGGTCATCAAAGACCAGATCGAAAAGAACCCGGTGATCCTCTACATGAAGGGCACCCCGCAGTTCCCCCAGTGCGGTTTCTCCGCCCAGGTGGTGGAAGCCATGACCGCTGTTGGCAAGCCGTTTGCCTACGTGAACATTCTGGAGGCGCCGGAAATCCGTCAGAGCCTGAAGGAATACGCCAACTGGCCGACCTATCCGCAGCTGTGGGTGGGCGGTGAGCTGGTCGGCGGCTGCGACATCATTATGGACATGTACCGTTCCGGGCAGCTCAAGGAGCTGGTTGAAGATGCCGCAGTGGATGCCGACGCCGGCGATAACGCCTGATAGCGTCGTCCTCCCGCGTACAAAAGACCCGGCCTCGCGCCGGGTTTTTTTGTGTCCGCCGTTTGTGTGCTCTTGACGGTTTTGTTCATCGGTCTGGTTGTCCCGGTGTTGGCTCCGGTGTCATAGCGCCTACAATCGAAGCGGATTTTTCACAGTATTGAGGAAGCCCGGTGAAACAACGCAAACCCACAGGCCATTGGCGTCGCTGGCATCGCTGGTTGGGCCTGCTGGTCGCTCTGCCGGTGCTGGTGCTGTCGGTCACCGGGGTGTTGCTGAATCATATTGAGTCCCTGGACTGGGCCGATGACCCCTTGCCGTCCTGGTTGGCGCGTAGCTATGGCGTGCCGCTATCGGAGCAGATTCATGGCAGTCAGGTGGACGGGCACTGGTATGCCCAGACGGGTGAGCGACTGTTTATGGATGGCAGTGCCGTGGCGTCTTGTTTGGCTCCGTTTCAGGGGGCGGTAGCGGCGCAGGGTCTGACCGTGGCCGGTTGTGGTGGCGATCTACTGTTGTTGCAGGGCAGCGAACAGGTGGAACGGCTGCGGCCAGGCCAGGGTGTCCCCGCGTTTACCCGCCTCGGAGTGGCCGGGGAAGCGTTGGTCCTGGAGACAGAAAGTCGGCTGCTGCGGTTCGGTCTGGAAAATCTGAACAGCGTGGTGCTGGCAGTGTCTGACTGGCAGCCTGCTGTGATCGAGCCGTTGCCGGCGGTGCTGCAACCCCGTTTGCAGGCCGCCAGTGTGCCGGCATCGCTGAACTGGCAACGGCTGCTACAGGATCTGCATGCCGGGCGTGTATTCGGCTGGGCAGGACAACTGGTGATGGACCTGGCAGCCTTGTTACTGGTGATACTGGCGCTGACCGGGGTGATCATATGGTCGCGCAGCCGGTGATTATTTGAGCAGGTATGGTCGATTCCGGCCTCAAAAGCCACCGGACCATTGAAAGCAGGGCCATAATCCCCATGATAGTGCCATGCAGCGTGGCGGCAGCCGTTGTATTATCGCTGCTCAGATTCAATGTTGGTTCCGGCATCCTCAATTGCCGGATAGTCAATTTAGTCATAATGGAGAGAAACAATGGGCGTTCTGGTAGGTAAACCTGCACCTGATTTTACGGTTCCCGCAGTACTGGGCGATGGCAGCATCGTTGATGAATTCACCCTGTCCGAAGCCATCAAGGGCAAGTATGGTCTGGTGTTCTTCTACCCGCTGGACTTCACCTTTGTCTGCCCCTCCGAGCTGATCGCTCTGGATCACCGCATGGACGCGTTCAAAGAGCGCAACGTGGAAGTGATCGGTGTGTCCATCGATAGCCACTTTACCCACAACGCATGGCGTAACACTCCGGTCAACGAAGGCGGTATCGGCCCGGTGAAATACACCCTGGCCGCCGACATGAACCATGGCATTGCCCAGTCCTACGACGTTGAGTCCGAAGGCGGCATGGCATTCCGCGGTGTGTTCCTTATCGACCAGAACGGCGTGGTGCGCAGCCAGATCGTTAACGATCTGCCCCTGGGCCGTAACATGGACGAGCTGATTCGTCTGGTCGACGCCCTGCAGTTCCACGAAGAGCACGGTGAAGTGTGCCCGGCGGGTTGGCAGAAAGGTGATTCCGGCATGAAGGACACCCCGGACGGCGTGGCCGAGTACCTGTCTGGTAACGCAGACAAGCTGTAAAAAGAAAGCAGCACAAAAAAGGGCGGCCCTAGGGTCGCCCTTTTTTTGGCCGCAAACTTTTGCGGTTTTCAAACGTAGGGTGCACTGAGCCTCAGGCGAACTGCACCATCAAACGCCGGATCGGTGCAGTTCGCCTGAGGCTCAGTGCACCCTACGCAATCAAAGGTGGCGTTCCGGGATTCAGAGGTGAGACCCAGTCTTTTCTCGGTGTCCTGAGAGTCCTCTGTGGTAAAAAAACCAGTTCAATCCAGCTGCTTCGCCAGCGTCGGCGGCATATCCTTTGGTGGAGGGGGTGGCCAGCCGCCCAGGTCCTTGAAGCGGTTTACCATGGAGCAGAACAGCTCGGCGGTACGGGTGGCATCGTAGAGCGCCGAGTGAGCCTCGCGCTGGTTGAAGCGGATGCCGGCGGCTTCGCAGGCCTTGGCCAGTACGGTCTGGCCATACACCAGCCCGGCCAGGGCAGCGGTGTCAAAGCTGGAGAACGGGTGGAAAGGGTTGCGCTTGATGTCGGCTCGTTCCGACGCCGAATTCAGGAAGCCCTGATCGAAGAAGCTGTTATGCCCCACCAGCACGGCGCGGGTGCAGCCATGGTGCTTGATGGCCTTGCGGACCGGCTCGAACACGCCTTTCAGGGCGGTTTCCTCGGGCACAGCCCCCCGTAGCGGGTTGTCCGGATCAATGCCGGTAAAATCCAGCGCAGCTTGCTCGATGTTGGCTCCCGGGAAGGGGTCCACATGAAACTGGATGCGGGTGGATGGACGCAGGTAGCCCTGGGCGTCCATATCAATCAGGACGGCGGCGATTTCCAGCAGCGCGTCGGTCTGGGCATTAAAGCCCCCGGTTTCCACATCTATCACTACTGGCAAAAAGCCCCGAAACCGCAGCGCCAGGCTGGGGTGCTGATCATTCATGATCACTCCATCAGACACACAAATCCCGTCTGACTGCCCTGGGCAGCCGCGAGAGGGGGCTATGCTACCGGAAAGCCAGCAGGGGCAACAGGCGCGAAAGCGGATCAGAGATGACGCCAGCCGGGCAGGGCGGGTACAATACGCGGCCTCGATTCACCGGGGGGCGCCTGATCCGGGGCCTCTCACATGCGGAGTCTTTCAATGTCCAAGATCAACAAGGTGGTACTGGCCTATTCCGGCGGCCTGGATACCTCGGTTATCGTCAAATGGCTGCAGGATACCTATGACTGTGAGGTGGTGACCTTTACCGCCGATATCGGTCAGGGCGAAGAAGTGGAGCCGGCCCGCGCCAAGGCAGAAGCCATGGGCGTGAAGGAAATCTACATTGAAGACCTGCGCGAAGAATTCGTGCGCGATTACGTATTCCCCATGTTCCGCGCCAATACCATTTATGAAGGTGAGTATCTGCTGGGCACCTCCATTGCCCGTCCGCTGATTGCCAAGCGTTTGGTGGAAATTGCCGAAGAAACCGGTGCTGATGCCATTTCCCACGGCGCCACCGGCAAGGGCAACGACCAGGTGCGTTTCGAGCTGGGTGCCTACGCCCTGGCCCCGGGCATTCAGGTGATCGCTCCTTGGCGGGAGTGGGATTTGAACTCCCGCGAGAAGCTGATGGCGTACTGCGAAGAGCGCAATATCCCGGTGGATTTCTCCACCAAGAAAAAGAAATCCCCGTACTCCATGGACGCCAACCTGCTGCACATCTCCTACGAGGGCGGCAACCTGGAAGATCCCTGGTGGGAAGCGGAAGAAGACATGTGGCGCTGGAGCGTGAGCCCGGAAGCGGCCCCGGACCAGCCCACCTATATCACTCTCACCTATGAGAAGGGTGATATTGTGGCCATCGACGGCGAGAGCCTGAGCCCTGCCGAAGTGCTTGCCAAGCTCAACAAACTGGGTGGCGACAACGGTATCGGCCGTCTCGACATCGTCGAGAACCGCTATGTGGGCATGAAGTCCCGTGGCTGTTACGAAACCCCGGGCGGCACCATCATGATGCCGGCCCACCGCGCCATCGAGTCCCTGACTCTGGATCGCGAGTCTGCCCACCTGAAAGACTCGGTGATGCCCAAGTACGCTGAGCTGCTCTACAACGGCTATTGGTGGAGCCCAGAGCGTCTGGCCCTGCAGAAGCTGATCGATGCGACCCAGGAGCATGTTAACGGAGAAGTGCGCATGAAACTGTACAAGGGTAACGCCATTGTGGTCGGTCGTCGCTCTGACAATGACAGCTTGTTCGATGCCTCTATCGCCACGTTCGAAGACGATGCCGGTGCTTACGACCAGAAAGACGCGGAAGGCTTTATCAAGCTGAACGCCCTGCGTCTGCGTATTGCTGCCAAGAACGGCCGCAAGCTGAGTTAAAGAAACGCGGCACGCTTCACGCTGCATGCAATACGGAAAACCGCCGTAGCCGAGAGGCTGCGGCGGTTTTTTTTGTGCCCGGTGTTCGGTCTTTGCGGTTACATAACGACAAGGAAAATGCATTTAATTTGCACGGTAGTCTCAATTAGCCTGAGTGCAGCAACATACTCACAACAACAGGCTGATCGAGGACCTTGCCATGACTATCGGGCAAAACCGCTTTTCCATTGTTCGCTTGGGGATACTGACTCTGCTGGCCGCGTCGCTACTGGGTGGCTGTGGCGGGGGCGGCAGTGATTCCGCAACGCCTGCTGCTACCGATGTCGATGAGGCCCAGCGTGAGGCGCCACCACAGGAGGACACCCCGGATGAGGTGGCCGAGGAGGTGCCGGAAGAGACTGAAGATGGCCCGCGGCGGGTAATCTTTGTGGGCAACAACTGGGAAGGCGTGATCGATGTCATCGATGCCCAGACCTATCAGCGCCTTGGCCGTATCAGCGGTATCCCGGATCAGGCGGCACGAGAGAAGGAAATTGCCCTCAATCCGCTGGATCTGTTGTTTTTCCAGGGCATTCGCGTACTGATCGGCGAAGGCAATCACCAGTATGTGGACGATATGTACAGTTCGCCGGACGGTCGTCTGCTGATCGTTTCCCGGCCCAGCTATGCGGATGTGGTGGCCATCGACGTGGTCAGCGGTGAGATCGCCTGGCAATTCCTGGTGGATGGCTATCGCTCTGACCATATGGCCCTGTCTCCGGATGGCACCCAGGTAGCGGTGTCCGCTTCCACCGGCAATGTGGTACACATTCTGGATGTGGAAACCGGAGAGGAACTCGGCCGCTTCCCTTCCGGGGATTCTCCCCACGAGAATATCTATTCCGAGGACGGTGAGCGTATCTACCACGCCAGTATCGGCACTGTTTACACGCCGCTGGATAATCAACTGATCGGTGATCTCACCGATGGCCTGCTGGGGCAGAACCTGCTGGATGCCACCAAGGGCGAGCGGGTGTTCCAGGTGGTGGACGCCAACAGCCTGGAAATCATCAAGCAGCTGGATCTGGAAGCGGATCTGGCAGAGGCTGGTTACGACAACCTCAGTACGGCGGTGCGGCCCATGGCGCACACTGCCGACGAGCGCTATTTCTACTTTCAGCTGTCGTTCCTGCACGGGTTTATCGAGTACGACATGCAGGAAGAAAAAGTGCTGCGCCTGGCCGAGTTGCCGGATTTGACCAACGGGTTGCCACGGGAATTCTACGTCAATGATTCCGCTCATCACGGTATTGCCATGAGTGCGGACGATTCCACCTTGTGTGTGGCTGGCACCATGAGCGACTACGTGGCGCTGGTGGATCGCGAGGATTTCTCCCACCAGCTGAAAACCGGTATCGGCGAAAAGCCCTACTGGGTGACCACCAGTGCCGACGGCAACCATTGTTATGTGTCCTGGAGCGGTACCGATCAGATGTCCGTGTTCAACTACCAGACCGGCCAGGAAGTGGCCCGTGTGGACGTGGGCGATCACCCCCAGCGCATCCGCGAGGGCAGTGTGCCGGAGGCGTGGGTAGAGGCACAGGGCAGCCTGTTCCTGCCCTGAGTCACGATGCAAAAGGCGCTGCCCGTAGGAGCGTCGCTGGGGGCGCGATACCAAGCCTCGGGCAAAAGCATTTTCACCACAGAGGGCACAGAGCACACAGAGAAAACCTGTTTTCCCTCAGTGATCTCTGTGTCCTCTGTGGTGATACATATTTTCTGAGCTTGGGTTTATGCACTTCGTGCACCCTTCGGGCCGCCCTCGCGGGCGTTACCTGCACTTCGTTCCGGTTCGCGCCGCCAGCGACGCTCCTGCGGCGGGTTATGGAAAGGGGGATGCCCCTGAATGTCCGCAATGAGCGGCGATTACCGGAATGTTTTACAGCCTTCACCGTCGCAAACCCCACTTTTTCATTGTCAATCCTGTCCTCTGCCACCACTATTCGCCCTGTAACAAGTCAGGGCTCCCGTGCCCGCTGAAATTGCTGATATCAGGAGCGAATGACGCATGCGAATCCTGCATACCATGCTGCGCGTGGGTAATCTGGATCGATCCGTGGCCTTTTATACCGAAGTGCTCGGCATGAAGGAGCTGCGCCGCAAGGATTACCCGGAAGGCCGCTTTACCAATGCTTTTGTCGGCTACCAGCCGGAATCGGAAGGAGCGGTACTGGAGCTGACCTGGAACTGGGATCAGACCCGCTATGACCTGGGGGATGGCTACGGCCATGTGGCCCTGGCGGTGGACGACGTGTACGCTGCTTGTGAGCGTATTCGCGACCGGGGCGGGCGCATTAGCCGCGAACCTGGCCCCATGAAACACGGCAGTACCATCCTGGCATTTGCAGAAGATCCGGATGGCTACAAGATCGAATTGCTGGAAAGGGACTGAGGGGTTCTCGATTGGTAAATAAGGTCACCGTCGGTTGGCGGGAATGGGTAGCGTTACCCGAACTGGACATTGAAGCGATCAAGGCCAAGGTGGATACCGGGGCCCGTACTTCTGCGTTGCATGCCTTCCAGGTAGAAAGTTTTCAGCGCGATAACCAGGAATGGGTCCGTTTTTCCATCCACCCGATCCAGGGCCAGGACCAGGTCAGCCATTGCGAGGCCGTGGTGCTGGACCGCCGGGTCGTCACTGATTCCGGTGGCCACAAGGAAGAGCGCCCGGTGATCCTCACCCATATCGAGTTAGGGGGGCGCCGTTGGCCCATCGAAATCACCCTGACTGATCGTGAAAACATGAAATTCCGTATGCTGTTGGGACGAACCGCCATGGGCGAGATTGCTGTCGATCCCACGGCATCTTTTCTTCTAGGTGGAAATAAAGACCAACCATGAAAATTGCCATTCTTTCGAGAAACAAGCGACTGTACTCCACCCGCCGACTGGTGGAGGCGGGCGAGGCGGCCGGCCACGAAATGCATGTGATTGATACCTTGCGTTGCTATATGAGCATGGTGTCTCACAAGCCGGAAATTCACTTCAAGGGTGAAGTGCTGGAAGGCTTTGATGCGGTGATTCCGCGGATTGGTGCCTCCATCACTCATTACGGTACGGCAGTCCTGCGCCAGTTCGAGATGATGGGTGTGTTTCCCGTCAATGAATCGGTCGCCATCTCCCGCTCGCGAGACAAGTTGCGTTCGTCGCAGCTGTTGTCGCGCAAGGGGGTTGGCTTGCCGATTACCGGTTTTGCCCACTCCCCGGATGATATTCCCGACCTGATCAACATGGTTCGCGGTGCCCCCCTGGTGATCAAGATGCTGGAAGGTACCCAGGGCATCGGCGTGGTGCTGGCGGAAACCCGCAAGGCGGCGGAATCGGTGATCGAGGCCTTTATGGGCCTGAACGTATCGGTGATGGTGCAGGAATACATCAAGGAAGCTGGCGGTGCTGATATTCGCTGTTTCGTGGTGGGTGGCAAGGTGATCGCCGCCATGAAGCGCCAGGCTCTGCCCGGCGAGTTTCGTTCCAACCTGCACCGCGGCGGCAGCGCCAGCCTGATCCGTATTACCCCGGAAGAGCGCGCCACCGCTGTACGTGCCGCCCGAATCATGGGGCTGAATGTGGCGGGTGTAGACATCCTGCGTTCCAACCATGGTCCGCTAGTCATGGAGGTGAATTCCTCCCCGGGGCTGGAGGGTATCGAAACCTCCACCAACAAGGACGTGGCGAGCATGGTCATCAATTTCATCGAAAAGGATGCGCGTCCCTACCGGACTCAGACAAAAGGCTCCAAGGGCTGATCCTCGCTCCCGTAGGAGCGCCGCTTGAGGCGCGAAGGTTTTGCATCGTAGAGTTCGCCTCTCAAGCGAGGCTCCTACAGTGGATGTAATGTAGTGGCTGTTTCGGGTGAAAAATGAAAAATACCAAAGAACCGAAAGTATTGCCGTTTGAACTGGATGGCGTCAGCGTCAAGCCTGGGACCCGGGCCAAGGTGGAGCTGCCGTTGGCGCAGCTCTATACCCAGACGCCCCTGAATGTCCCCATTCATGTGATCCACGGGCGCAAGCCCGGGCCGGTGCTGATGGTCAGTGCGGCAATCCACGGTGACGAACTCAACGGGGTGGAAATCATCCGCCGCCTGTTGCGCCATTCCGCCCTGAAAAGCCTCAGCGGTACGCTGCTGGCGGTGCCGGTGGTCAACGTATTCGGGTTCATTCACAAGACCCGCTACCTGCCGGACCGCCGTGACCTGAATCGCTGCTTCCCTGGCTCCGAAACCGGCAGCCTGGGCGCGCGTATGGCCTGGCAGTTCAAAAGCCAGGTGCTGGATCGGGCTACCCATGCCGTGGACCTGCATACCGGTGCCGTGCACCGTGCCAACCTGCCGCAGATCCGCGCTGACCTGTCCAACGAGGGCACTGCCGCCATGGCCAACGCCTTTGGCGTACCGGTGGTGATCAACTCGGTACTGGGCGAGGGTACGCTGCGGGAAGTGGCTGAAGCCCAGGGCATCCCGGTGATTACCTATGAGGCGGGCGAGGCCCTGCGTTTCGACGAGTCCTGCATCCGCGCTGGGGTTAAAGGCGTTCTCAACATTCTTCAGCACCTGGGCATGACTGGCGCTCGTCGCGCCAAGGTGCCCAGCGAACCCTATATCGCCCGCTCTTCGAGCTGGGTGCGTGCCGAGCGCGATGGCGTTTTTCTGCCACTGGTGGCACTGGGGGCCTGGATCAAGAAAGACGACCTGATCGGCCGTATCTCCAGCCCCTTCGGTGGCGATGACGTCAACATCCACTCTCCGGCCGCCGGCATCCTGGTGGGGCGCAACAACATGCCGCTGGTGAACGAAGGCGAAGCCCTTTACCACATTGCCCGCTTCGAGGAAGTCAGTGAAGTGGCGCAGTCGCTGGAAGTGTTCACCAACGATATCGAAGAGGGGCCGACCCTTTCCGGTGAGCCGCCGATTGTATAACCCGGTATTGTTTGGCTGAATCCGGGGCCATTCTGCTCATAGGCTGTTGGCTAGGAGTTGTGATTTGGCGGAAAGAGGGTAATACAAAAGGTTGAGTTGACAGTGGCCATGCTTGCTATGCCGATAAATGAGTGAAAAAAGTGGGCCGCTGAATCTCGCTAGTGTTATTTTAACCATTTGATTTTATTGGTTTTGTTCTTGCTTTTCCGCTTTTCCCGCTGTTGTCACTCTCTCCGGGCCGACCTGTTGCCTATCCTTTGCTATACTGCGCCGCGATATGGATACCCCGTTGATTGAGCATTTGGAGTAAATAGATGGTCGCTTTGGTCAAGCCGCATGGTGCGGACGCATTGAATCCCTTGTACGTCGCCGATGAAGCTGCGCGCGTTGCCTTGCAGCATGAAGCGGAATCACTGCCTTCAGTAGTGATCAGCTCGGCAGCTGCCGCCAATGCGGTGATGATGGGGGCCGGTTATTTCACCCCGTTGTCTGGCTATATGAACAAGGCCGACATGCTGTCAGTGGCGGAAAACCTGACCACCGCCGATGGCCTGTTCTGGCCCGTGCCGATCGTCAATATGTTGCAGGATGTCAGCGCCATTGAAGGCGCCAAGCGCATCGCCCTGCGCGATCCCAATGTGGACGGCCAGCCGGTGATTGCGGTGATGGATGTAGCCGCCATCGAAGAAGCGTCTGACGCCGAACTGGAAGCCGTGGCCGAGCAGGTTTTTGCCACCAACGACAAGCAGCACCCGGGTGTGGCCAATTTCCTGGCCGCAGGCAACTTTATCGTTTCCGGCGATATCCAGGTGTTGAACTACTCCTACTTTGCTGACGACTTCCCCGATACCTTCCGCACCGCGGTGTCCATCCGCAACGAGTTCGTGGAGCGTGGCTGGAATAATGTGGTCGCTTTCCAGACCCGTAACCCGATGCACCGCGCCCACGAAGAACTGTGCCGTATGGCCCAGGAAGCGCTGAACGCTGACGGTATCCTGATTCATATGCTGCTGGGCAAATTGAAAGCGGGTGATATTCCGGCCGACGTGCGTGATGCCTCCATTCGCAAAATGGTGGAAGTGTATTTCCCGCCCAACACCGTGATGATTACCGGTTACGGTTTTGACATGTTGTACGCCGGTCCCCGTGAAGCCGTTCTGCATGCGGTATTTCGCCAGAACTGCGGTTGCAGCCATTTGATTGTTGGCCGTGACCATGCCGGTGTCGGTGATTATTACGGCGCCTTCGACGCACAAACCATCTTCCAGGAGAAAGTGCCAGCGGGTGCTCTGGAAATTAAAATCTTCGAGGCCGATCACACCGCCTATTCGAAGAAACTCGGACGCGTGGTGATGATGCGCGACGTGCCTGATCACACCAAGGACGACTTTGTTCTGCTGTCAGGCACCAAGGTGCGTGAGATGCTGGGTCAGGGCATTGCCCCCCCGCAGGAGTTCTCCCGCCCGGAAGTAGCACAGATTCTGATGGATTATTACCAGACGCTGGACGCTGGCAAGTAATCTTTCCTGAGCGTTTCTGCGCTCAATTTGCATCGGGAAAAGCCTCTTTTTAGAGGCTTTTTTCGTCTCGGGCCTGTGCCTGTCCTCGATGTCTCTGGTCAAGGTGCGTCTGCAGGTGGGGTTGTCCCGGTTCGAGGAAGTGTTGCCTGATTCATAACTCCCTGACCCCCTCAAAACGGGCTGGTGGTGTCGAGCAGCGGCAGCAAATTACCGATGTGCCTCCGGTTTTACCGGCTGAATTGAGGTAAAATCCCGCCCATTCATTTTCCGGGTGGCCCGTTTCGGGCAGTTAAAGCCCCGTTGGCAGAATAAAGGTACAGGTTATGGCCGTTATTGTGGTCTGTGTGCTGCTCTATGTGGGCTGCATTGTGTTTATCCGGGTGCGCAATCGCAAGCCGCTCGGGCTCAAGCGGCAGCTGTCGGATTTTTCCACTTTCATGGTGCCGTTCAATATCCCGGCCTACCTGCTGTCGAAGGTGCCTACCACGCCGCGCATCGGTGTGAACCATTTTCCCGAGCTGCAGCTGATCGAGGACAACTGGGAAACCATTCGCGACGAGGCGCTGGCGCTTTATGAAGGAGGCAAGATCGCCGCCAAGGATGATTTGCCCGCCAGTAGTTTCTACAAGGATGGTCGTTGGACCAGTTTTTACCTGAAGGTGTACGACAACAAGTTGCCCTCTGCCTACGATCTGGCGCCGAAAACCATGGCCCTGCTGGATCAGCTGCCGTCCATGAACATTGCCCTGTTTGCGGTACTGATGCCGGGCAAGAAGCTCAATCGTCACCATGATCCGTTCGCCTACACCCTGCGTTATTCCATGGGGCTTAGCACGCCCAATGATGAAGGCTGTGGCCTGACGGTCAATGAGGATGACTACATCTGGCGTGATGGCGACAGCATCATTTTTGATGAAACCTACATCCACTCCGCCTGGAACCGCACCGAGACGCCGCGGATTATCCTGATGACTGACGTGGACCGACCGATGAAATGGAAGTGGGTGCAGAAGGTGTACTGGTACTTCGGCTGGTTCTTCAACCGCTTGTTTTTCATCGATAATCTGGATAGCAGCCACACCGGTGTGGGTAACAAGTTGGGCAAAGGGGTGATTGCCTACAAGGGCTTCCTGAAATCGGTAAAGCGGAAGAACAAGACCTTCTACGTGACAGCCAAGTGGGCCGTGGTGCTGGCGGTGCTGGGGAGTATCGGTTACCAGCTGTTGTAGCCTGGCGTTAAGGAGTTATTCAGAGGCTCCTTAAGAAAAACTGCCGAGCGGTCGTGGTTTTGCGTCCGGCTGGCTTGGGGCGTCTCTCTCCATCATGCCACCATGCCGGTGAACACATCGCTAGGGAATAACAATAATGATAAGGAACATCATTGCCGGGGCGGTTATGGCCTGGGCGTGTGCCGGGGTGGCCAGTGCAGACGTGACGGTGGCTCCGGCGGGGGCGTTTTCTGCCAGCGGTAAACTGGCCATGAAGAAAGGCGCTATCCCGGTCAGTTGCCATACCACTTTCAACGGCCAGGTCAGTGAGCAGGGCGCCATTCGGGTTACCGAGGTCATCTTCGGTGGCATGAATCCGTTGTGCAAAAGTATCAAGGCGCTGGCGCTGCCCTGGCAGGGGCAGGTGGATCATCCGGGGCGCCTCACGGTGGACGATATGCAGGTCAAGGTCAGGGTGCCACTGTTGGGGGGGGTCTGTGGTCCGGGGCCAGTATCACTGGTGTGGGGAAACACGGATGGCTCGGCCACGTTTGACGCGGTCACGCTGGGCCCGGACTGTGCCATGGACGGCACCATGGTTACCTCGCCCCAGGTGGATATCCGCGCAGCAGGCCGTTCTGCGGAAACGGTTCGCCACCCCGGTGCCAGCCAGGACGCCAGTTAACCCGGCAATTAAATACCAAAGACTGATTTACCACCGAGGGCACAGAGATCACTGAGGGAAAACCGGTTTTTCTCTGTGTGCTCTGTGCCCTCTGTGGTGAAAATGCTTTTGATTCAGGCTTGGTACGCGGCGCTACTGCGGCCTCTTTCATTGCCGGGTTCATGATCGCCATCGTATAGGCTTTGTTATTCCGGCCCGATCGGCGTTTCCCCTCGGGCCAACGCCCAGCTATCATGAGTTTTTTCAGTGACAGCAACTGTTTGCAAGGCAAGGATATAACAATGCAGAACGTGGTGGCGATTCCCGCTAACCCGGCGCTGGTAAACAGCACCGAAGATTTCCTTCATGCCGTCGAGCACGATCGTAAAGACAGTGCCGAGAAGTTCATTCACATGGTGGATCATCTTACCGACCGGATTCTCAGCCTGTTCCTGGTGGAGCCGGCCAACATGACCGAGCTGTCCGGGGGCCAGAAGAAGGTGATCGACTTTGCCGTGTCCACCGCCGGCAAGGCATCCAGCATGCTCACCCGCCAAATTTTCAAGAAGGTGTCTAACGCGGAATTCGCCCCGGTGGTGAAGAACGTGAAGGCCATGTACTGGCAGGCTGGCGACGACAACGATAATCACGCCAGTATCGCTTTCCCGGTGGAAGACAGCTTTGCCGCTGATTTCCGCAAGGCCACCGAGCTGTGTGCGGCAGGCAAGGGCACCGAAGACGTGGCCCTGGTTACCCGGGTGATGAGCGCCATGTCGGACAAAATTATCGATGAAGTCTTTGTCGCCAACACCAAGGAAGTCAAAATCGGCTTTGTGACCCAGAAAGCCCTGAATGTGGGGATTGATGGTAGCCGCAAGGCCGTGCATGCGGTGAACAACAAGGTGCTCAAGGATCTGAGCAATGACGAGCTGAAAGGGTATATGGCCCACTATCAGGGCCTGCTGCGGCAGCGATAAATCAATCAGCTGCGAGCTTTTAGCTAGAAGCTAAAGAAAAGGCGCCTATTGGCGCCTTTTCTTGTTCAGGACTGCTGGGTCTGTGGTCGGCGATTGCCTGAGGGGCGGCGTCGCCGTTGGCTGTTACCTGGACGATTGCTGTCGTTCCCCGGTCTTGCCTGACGTTGCTGGCCGCCGTTGTTGTTGCGGGCCTGGGCATTTCCGCCGCCAGCGTTTCCTCCACCCGGTTTGGCTTTCTTCGGACGTTTTCGCTTCGGCGGCTGCAGAGCACCGGCTGCTGGAAGTGATTCGCCAGGCTCAAAGCCGGCGACAATCTTGCGCTCCAGCTGCTGCTGGGTAAGCCGCTCAATATCTTTCAGCTGCTGGGCTTCATCGGCACTGACCAGGGAAATGGCCTGGCCGGTGGCGCCGGCACGCCCGGTGCGACCGATACGGTGTACGTAATCTTCGGGCACATTGGGCAGATCCACGTTGACGACCTGGGGCAGTTGTTCGATGTCCAGGCCGCGGGCGGCGATGTCGGTGGCGACCAGCGCGCGTATCTTGCCGTTCTTGAAGTCTGCCAGTGCGCGGGTGCGGGCATTCTGGCTCTTGTTACCGTGGATCGCGGCGGCTTCGATGCCGTTGCTTTCCAGCTGCTTGGCCAGCTTGTTGGCGCCGTGCTTGGTACGGCTGAAGACCAGCACCTGGAACCAGTTGTTGTCCTGGATCAGGTGGGTGAGCAGGGCAGCCTTACGCTGTTTGTCCACCGGCGCGATCCATTGGGTGACCAGCTCGGTGGTGGTATTGCGCGGGCTCACATCGATTTCCACGGGATCGTTCACCAGGCCCTTGGCCAGGGCGCGGATCTCCGGGGAGAAGGTGGCCGAAAACATCAGGTTCTGCCGTTTCGGTGGCAGCTTGGAGAGGATCTTGCGGATGTCATGGATGAAGCCCATGTCGAGCATGCGGTCCGCTTCATCCAGCACCAGTATTTCCAGGTGATCGAATTTCACCGCGTTCTGCTGATAGAGATCCAGCAAGCGCCCGGGGGTGGCTACCAGGATATCGGCGCCGCCGCGCAGGCGCTGCATCTGTGGGTTCACCTTCACACCACCGAATACCACGGTGGAGGTGAGCGGCAGATTCTTGCCGTAGGTGGCCACACTTTCGGCGACCTGGGCGGCCAGCTCCCGGGTGGGGGTCAGTACCAGGGCACGTACCTGGTTATTGCTGGCGGCCTTGCCGGCGCGCAGGCGCTCCAGCAGGGGCAGGGTAAACCCGGCAGTTTTGCCGGTGCCGGTCTGGGCAGCGGCCATCACATCACGGCCGCTGAGTACGGCGGGGATGGCCTGGGCCTGGATCGGTGACGGGGTGTGATAACCCTGATCGGCAACAGCGGCCAACAGGTCATCCCCCAGTCCAAGGGAAGTAAAAGGCATGAAATTGGGTCTAACTTAAGAAGGGGCGGCAAGCCTACCCGATCCGGGGCAGGAACACGAGCCCGGCGGTCTGGTTGCCGATAGCGTTGCTGAGTGGCGAAATAAAGGTGATCAGCCGAGTGGCGGTGTGTTGCTGAGCACCTCATCAACCCCGGAGCGGAGCGCCTGGCGCTGCTGCTCTTGTCCCTCTGGCAGGAATGCCAGCACCCGGCCGCCAAGGTGGTGGTAGGCATCCACCAGGGAGCGACGGAGCAGGGGGAGACCATGGAAGACCGGCGGCAGGGAATAGGTGCGCCCGTTGCGGATGGCTGCCAGCGGCCTGAGGCCCATCAACAGGGACAGGCCGGCCCGCCGGCATTCGTTCTGGGGGGCCATGGTAATGGCCGCGGGGAAGAGCTCGCGTAACCGTCGTGTGTGATCGGGATGCCAGAGCAGAAAGCGTGCCTGGCGGCAGAGCCAATCGCCTTTTTGTTGTTGATCCGCCCAGTTGCGCAGGGCGCCCAGAGTGCGTTCAGCGCTCTCGGGTTTGATATCAAGCACCCAGCGTTGCTCGGTAAAAGTGCGGGCAAAGTCATCGAAGGTCAGTAGTGGCTGGCCGTCGTTGAGGCGGTGGCTCATACAACGATCCGAATCCATCTCTTCGATGATGGCATCACTGCTGGCGGTGCGAATCAAAGCGGGATCGTGATGCAGGACGATAAGCCCGTCACGAGTAGTGCGCAGGTCGGTTTCCAGGGTGTGAAAGCCGGCTTCGGCGGCGGCCTCGAACGTGTGCAGGCTGTTTTCCACATGGCGCTGGTGCAGGCCGCGATGGCTGATCCAGATTACGTCCATGGGGGTATTGTCTCCCGGAAACTGGCCAGGTTAAAGCGCCATAAGTCGGGAACGTGGTCGGAGGTGACGCTCAGGCGGCGTGGGCGCTGGCCATGTCGGCGTCAAAAGATTCCCACTGGCCGGGATGATCCGCATGGGCATCTTCGAAAATACCCTCTACGGCCTCGGGTACCCATTCCAGATCCAGCTGCTCTTCGTATTCCATGAATCACCCCGTTGCTTGTTTTTTAAACAAGGTCAAGATTAGCTTGCCGGGCCGGAATGCTCTGTTGTTGCGCTGTAAGCTTTTGCTTACAGGGTGTGACAAAAAGGATTGCAATG
>NZ_DEXN01000023.1:9113-85724 GCF_002364155.1 Alcanivorax sp. UBA3183 | reverse complement strand
CACAATGGCAATACTGACTGAGAGGGAGGAGGCTTGATGCAAGAGCTGGACTGGAATCAAGTCGTTACCCACCTGTACCAACTGGGCATCGCCTTTTTGTTGGCACTGCCGGTGGCCTGGAACCGGGAGCAGCGAGCCCGTGGTGCGGGTCTGCGCACTTTTCCGCTGGTCTCTGTGGCGGCCTGTGGCTATATGCTGGTGGGTATGCAGGTATACACGGGCTCGGATGCGGAAGCCCGGGTCATGTACGGCATCATCACCGGTATGGGCTTTATCGGTGGCGGTGCGATTTTAAAGGATGGTGCCAATGTGAGTGGTACTGCCACGGCGGCTAGTCTGTGGAATACCGGCGCCATCGGCATCTCGGTGGCTTACAGCCGGTATGAGATTGCCCTGGTGCTGTCGTTGATCAATTTCCTGATCCTGCAGTTTTCCCGTTCTTTAAAGCGGTTGCCGGTGGATGACTGACCTCCGGCTTATGGGTACATGAAGGCTTATACAGTGGCGAGAATGGCCTGCCGCACGCAATGCAGCACCCCGGTGGGCCAGTCGTCGGCCAGTTGCTCTTTCAATTGCCGGTAGCTGAAGGTGTCTTCGGCCAGATTGGACTGGCTGAGCAGGGCGTCCTGGATAATGCCGATTTCCGTTTCGCTGATGCCCAGAGCCTGTTCCAGGCTGAGTTGATTCGCGGTGACCAGTTTCGCTAGTTCCCGGTACACGGTTTGTTCATTCAGGTTCTGCTGGCGGGCAATGGCGGCCGGGCTCATGTTGGCCAGGGCCAGGGCAAGGATCTCGTTGCCATCAGGGCCGGCGGGCTCGGCGACACCGGTGGCATCATCGTTACCGTTGAGAATGGCCAGAAACTCATCCCCGTAGCGTTCCAGCTTGCGGTCGCCGACACCGCTGACGGCGGCCATTTCCATGCGATTGCGTGGGCGGATGGCGAGCATGTCCATCAGGGTGGCGTCGTGGAAGACCACGTAGGGGGGCACGCCTTCTTCGTCCGCCAACCGTTTACGGCAGGCGCGCAGGGTTTCCCATAGCTCCCGGTCGGCGTCGGCGATGCTGGAGTGGGTGCGTCGTGTGGTGGCTTTTTTGGCCTTGGCCAGTTCCTTGCGCAGGTGCAGGGGCTGCTCGCCGCGCAGGTAGGGACGGCACAGGTCGGTGAGCTGCAAGGCGCCGAAGCCGTTCATGTCCACGGTCAGCAAGCCGCGGGCCACCAGTTGCCGGTAGATGCTTTTCCACTGGTTGGCGCTGAATTCATTGCCGATGTTCCAGGTGGACACATGGTCGTGACCGGCACTGGCCACTTTGTCGGAACGGTTGCCGGTGAGCACATCGATCAGGTGATTGGCGCCGAAGCGCTGGCCGGTGCGGTAGACACAACTCAGGGCTTTCTGCGCCGCTTCGGTGGCATCGAAGGTCTGTGGCGGGTTCAGGCAGGTGTCGCAGTTGCCGCAGGGCTTTTCCAGCGTTTCAGCGAAATAGTGCAACAGCGCCTGACGACGGCACTGGGTGATTTCGCACAGCCCGAGCATGGATTCCAGTCGCTGGTTTTCGTTGCGCTTGTGCTGCTCGTTGCCGCTGCTTTGGGCCAGCATCTGCTTGAGTTTGATGGCGTCTTCCAGACCATAGGCCATCCAGGCAGTAGCGGGCTCGCCATCGCGCCCGGCGCGGCCGGTTTCCTGATAGTAGGACTCGATGCTTTTCGGTAGGTCCAGGTGAGCCACGAAGCGCACATCCGGTTTGTCGATGCCCATGCCGAAGGCAATGGTGGCCACCATCACCAGGCCATCTTCACGCAGGAAACGCTGCTGATGGGTTTCCCGGGTTTGTGCGGGCAGGCCGGCGTGGTAGGGCAGGGCTTTGACGCCCTGCTGGCACAGCCATTCTGCAACCCGCTCCACCTTGTTGCGCGACAGGCAGTAAACGATGCCGGCGTCGCCGTCGTGCTCGGCACGAATCAGGCGCAGTAATTGGTTGCGGGCACCGTCCTTGCGTTCGATACGGTACTGGATATTGGGGCGGTCGAAGCTGGAGACAAAATGGCGAGCCCGGGTCAGGTCCAGCCGCTCGGCGATTTCCGTGCGGGTGCGTTGATCCGCCGTGGCGGTCAGGGCAATGCGCGGCACATTGGGGAATTCCCGGTGCAGCAGGGACAGTTGCAGGTAATCGTTGCGGAAGTCATGGCCCCATTGGGAGACGCAGTGAGCTTCGTCGATGGCAAACAGGGCAATCTGTGCCTGGTGCAGCAGCGACAGGGTACGCGGCTGTATCAGCCGTTCCGGGGCGATGTACAGCATGTCCAGCTCGCCCTTGAGCAGGGCGTCTTCCAGGGCCCGCTGCTGCTCCATGTTCAGGGTGGAATTGAGAAAGCCGGCTTTGACGCCCAGTGCCTTGAGCGCATCCACCTGGTCCTGCATCAGCGCGATCAACGGGCTGATCACCACCCCGATGCCGGGGCGCACCAGGGCCGGAATCTGGTAGCACAGGGATTTGCCGCCGCCAGTGGGCATCAACACCAGAGCATCGTCGCCCTGGATCAGGCTATCGATAATGGTCTGCTGCTCACCGCGGAACTGGTGATAGCCAAAGACGTGCTGGAGAACGGAGTGGGCATCGGATTGCATCGGGCGAGTATACCTGCCGGCGCCGGGCACTGACATCCGCCTGCCGGCAAACTGTGCTAGGTTCTGGTGAAATTTCAGTGGGAATTCTTGTACGTGATAACCGATATCTTTCGTCAGTTTCTGGTGCTGGGTCTGATCAGCTTTGGCGGGCCTGCCGCCCATGTGGGCTACTTTCATCGTCGCTTCGTGGAGGAATTGCAGTGGCTGGATGAGGCGGAGTTTGCTCGCCTGCTGGCACTGACCCAGTTTCTGCCCGGGCCGGCGTCCAGTCAGTTGGGCTTTGCCATCGGCCGGGTGCGCGGCGGCGTAACTGGGGCTTTCGCGGCGTTCGTTGCCTTTACCCTGCCGTCTTTTTTGTTGATGGCCCTGTTGGGCATCTACGCCACCTCTCTGCCTGACTGGCTGCAGGGTGGGGCGATCACCGGGCTGAAGTGGCTGGCGGTCATCGTGGTGGCCGATGCAGTGTGGAATATGGGGCAGCGTTTCTGTGCCGGGGGGCTGACCCGCACCATCGCCGCGCTGGTGGCCATGCAGCTGGTGCTGTGGCCAGCGCTGGCCGGCCAGATGCTGGCCTTGTTGGTGGCCGCCGCCATTGGCTGGCGATGGTTGCGTCCGGATCAGGAGACGCCGCTCGCGGGTAAACCGGTGTGGCGCCGCTGGCCGCTGATGGCGTTTGCGCTGCTTGCCTTTGTTGCCCTGTTGCCGTCCGGACGGGTGTTGGGTCTGTGGAACGATTTCTTCGCTGCCGGCTCCCTGGTATTCGGTGGCGGGCATGTGGTGCTACCCCTGCTACAGGAACTGGTAGGGCCGCAGATGTCGCCGGATCAGTTCCTTACCGGCTATGCCGCCGCCCAGGCGGTGCCCGGCCCCATGTTCTCGCTGGCCTCCTACCTGGGGGCGGTGCTGCTCCCGGCCAGTCCCTGGTGGGGCGCGCTGCTTGCCACCCTGGCGATTTTCCTGCCCGGTTTCCTGCTGGTGTTGAGCCTGATGGAGGGCTGGCAATGGCTCTCTTCCCGACCGGCCCTGGCCGGCGCGGTAGCGGGGATCAATGCGGCGGTGGTGGGGCTGTTGCTGGCGGCGCTGTATCAGCCGGTGTTTGTCTCTGCCGTGCAAGATCTGTGGGATTTGTTGATCGTGGTGGCGGGGTTTGCGGTGCTGCGCAGCAAGGCGGTGCCGCTGTGGGGAATGGTGTTGGGCATGGCGGCGTTGGGGGTGGTGACGGGGTTTCTGTAGGAGCGGCGCTTGAGCCGCGAACCGCGTCTAAGCGCGGGATCGTTCAAAGGGGGCAGGTATCGTATTGCAACAGGCTTTCTTTTTGCGTTCTGGTGAAAGCTGACACGCTATTTCCTCGCCAAGGCTCGGATTCGCGGCTCAAGCGCCGCTCCTACAACGGCTTCGTAGACGGTGAGGGAGGGTTTTTACGCTATGGCGAACGCCTAACCGCACGACCGGCGGCTCTTGCCTGAAGATCGGAACCATGGTTCACTTTTTAATAAGAAGTGAATATGGATTCCGATTATGGCTTACCGGGAAACCGCCAACGTCAAGGCCCGCAAGGCGGCCCAGCGTGACCATCTGCTGCACAGCGCTGAGCAACTGGTGCGTGAGGGGGGCTTTGCCAATCTCACCATGCAAACCCTGGCTGAGGCAGCCGGGGTGGGGGTGGGCACCCTGTACCGCTATTTCGACAACAAGGCGATGCTGGCGGCGGAAGTGTTTCGCGTGGCCACCGAGCGGGAAGTCGCGGCAGTGGCACAGGCCATGGAGCACGCCGGCAGTTTTCCCGAACGGCTCAGTCATGTGTTGCAGGTGTTCGTGCAGCGGGCCCAGGCGGCCCCCCGGCTGGCCTGGTCGCTAATCGCCGAGCCGGTGGATCCGGCGGTGGATGCCGAGCGCCTGACCTATCGTCAGCGTTATGCAGAGCTTTACCGGCAGTTGCTCAGCGATGGGGTTAGCCAGGGGGCGCTGCCCATTCAGGATACGGCGATCAGTGCGGCGGCCCTGGTAGGCGCGATTGCCGAAGCGCTGGTAGGCCCGTTGTCCGATCCTTTGCCAAAAGCCAATCTGGCGGAATCCCTGACCCAATTTTGTCTGCGAGCCGTGGGGATATCCCCGGCGCAGGCCCAGCTTATTGAGCAGCAACAGACTGCATGATTTTTTCGGGAGAGCGTGAATGAATGCCAAGCACGACACCTTGCAGAAAGGGGCACAACAGAGGAAAGCGGACCCGTTGGCCCAGACCCATGAGGTCTTCAACCAGGCTCGGGCGCTGGAGGGTTACAACGCCTACGACAATGACACCGCCCTGCGCGAGGCAGTGTGCCGCCATGGGGCCGGCTGGGCGGAGGACGCGCTGTCCGCCCATGGCGCCAAAACCGGCAGTGCCGAGGTGATTGAGTGGGGCTTTCTGGCCAATGAGCACAAGCCGCAGTTTTTCTCCCACGACCGCCAGGGTTATCGGGTGGACTACGTGAAATACCACGAGGCCTACCACCGTCTGATGATGCTGGGGCTGGAGTCCGGCATTCACTCGGCCCCCTGGGTGAACCCCAAGCCGGGCGCCCATGTGGCCCGGGCGGCGCAGAGCTATCTGCAGGGCCAGGTGGAAGCCGGGCATGGCTGCCCGCTGACCATGACCTTTGCCTCGGTGCCTTCCATCAAGCTGACTCCCTCGCTGGCAAATGAGTGGCTGCCGAAGATCCTCAACAATGCCTACGATCCACGTAATGTGCCCCACACGGAAAAGCAGGCACTGACCATCGGTATGGGCATGACCGAAAAGCAGGGTGGCTCCGATGTGCGCGCCAACACCACCCGCGCGTATCCGATTGCTGCCGAAGGCTCCGGTGAAGCCTATGAACTGGTGGGCCACAAGTGGTTCACCTCTGCGCCCATGTGCGATGCCTTTCTGGTGCTGGCCCAGACAGACAATGGTCTGAGCTGTTTCCTGGTGCCGCGCTGGCGCCCGGACGGCAGCAAGAACCCGATCCAGGTCCAGCGCCTGAAAAACAAGATGGGCAACGTCTCCAATGCCTCCTCCGAGATTGAACTGCGCGGCGCTCTGGGCTGGATGGTCGGTGACGAGGGCCGCGGGGTGCCGGCCATTATCGAGATGGTGGCCATGACCCGCTTCGACTGCATGGTGGGCTCCACCTCCGGCCAGCGCCAGGCGGTGGCGCAGGCGGTGAACCATGCCATGGGCCGTGCCGCTTTCGGCAAGACCCTGATCGATCAGCCGTTGATGCGTAACGTGCTGGCGGACCTGCAATTGGAGGTGGAGGGCTCCCTGGCCATTACCATGCGTATGGGCGAGGCGCTGGATAACACGACCCTGGATCCGACCAACGAGCACGAGAAACTGCTGCTGCGACTGGGCTTGCCGGCGGGCAAGTACTGGATCTGCAAGCGCACCCCCTTCCATGCCTACGAGGCCATGGAATGCCTGGGTGGCAATGGCGTCACCGAAGATTTCATCATGGCCCGCCTGTACCGCGAGGCGCCCATCAATGCCATCTGGGAAGGCTCCGGTAATGTGCAGGCCCTGGACATGTTGCGGGCCCTGGCCAAGACCCCGGCGGTGCTGGAGGTGTGGTTCGCCGAGCTGGCGAAAACCGCCGGCAGTGATCCCCGCCTGGACAAGGCGGTGACTTCGCTCAAGCGGGAATTTGCTGATATGGATGAAGCCGAATACCGGGCCCGGGACATCGTCGACCGGTTGTCCCTGACCCTGCAGGCCAGCCAGCTGGTTGCCGCCGGTAACGGGTCGGTCGCCGAGGCCTTTATCGCCTCCCGCCTGGGTGAGCACGGTGACCGTAACTACGGGACCCTGCCGCGGGGACTGGATCTGGATACGATTTTACGGCGGGCGAACCCGTGGGAAGGCAATTGATAGTTGAGAATGGATAATTGATAACGGCGCGAATGGGCCGTTGACGATTCTCAAAGCAAATAGGCCGCGTCCATACGAAGGACGCGGCCTCTTGCGTTTCAGGGCATGACTCGCTGTCTCGCAACAGTTATCAATTATCCATTCTCAATTACAGTTTGAGTTTACCTGCGATCTCGAACCACATGGCCCGGAAGGCCTGGGCGGATGGGGTGTAGGGGGCGAATTCGCCGACCGGGGCGCGGTGATCGCCCATCTGCTCCACATGGGTGGAGTAGGGAATCCAGGTCTTCAGGCCGCCTTTCATGCTCTTGGGGCGTTTGACCAGCATTTCCACATGCAGGTCCCGGTGGCGGTCCACCATGTTGAAAAAGGGCACCACGGTCAGGTTCTTGTAATTCTTGCTCTCCAGCCACTCCAGCACTTGCTCGTAGGCACGTAATGACAGGTGAGTAGGGATCACCGGCACAAACAGGTAGTCCACCGCCGCAAAGATGCTTTCCGCTACCGGGCTCAGGGTGGGCGGGCAATCCAGAATCACCAGCTCGTAGCTTTCCCCCAGCGGGGCAATAAGCTGTTTCAGGCGGTTCTTGGCGCCGCCGTTTTCCAACAGTTTGATATCTGCATTGCGCATGGAGATGTCGGCGGGGATGGCATCCAGATTGGCCCAGCGGGTTTCCCGCTTGAGTCGGCCGATGGGTTGTTTGCCCTTGATCAGGTTGCCGGCCTTGTAGCCGTCGCCGTCATCCACCCCCAGATAGAAACTGGCGGCTCCCTGGGGGTCCAGGTCCCAGAGCAGGGTACGGTGCTTCCAGCGTGCGGCATGCCAGGCCACATTCACGGCCGAGGCGGTTTTACCCACGCCACCTTTCAGGTTGTAAAAGGCTATGGTTTGCATGACGTCCCATTCCTGTAAGCTTGCAAAAAGCGCTACGATATTGGTTATTGGCTCTGGCGCCGCCGGGTAACCGGCACAAAGGCTGAACTCAGGCTAGCATGAACAGGATCGATGTCCCACGGCCGGACTGCCTTCAGCGGCCCCCGGGTTGTGATGAGGGCCAACAGACTGTTTAATAGCCAGCCAAAAACGTGCCCGCGAGGGCCAAAACTTGATCCTGAGTCCGTAAATTTATCGCGGCGCCTGACGCAAGCCTTTGCCGCCACAGAAAATTTTCTTCAGTCGACCGCATTCCCGATGCGACGCTTCTTCAGAAAATCTCCTGTGACAACAAATTCTTGCGCCATGCATCCACGCTGAAGTTACGGACTCAGGCTGACGCTACAGGTATCCAGGGTGACAGCGACGAAACGCTACCAGGTCTTTATCAGTGCCACCTTTCCCGATATGCAGGGGGCGCGCCAGGCATTGATGTTGCCGATGATCGAGCACGGCATGATACCCACCGGCCTGGACAGTTCCGCTGCGGATGGCAATACCCTGCTGCCGGTGATCCAGAAGCTGATCGAAACCAGCGATTATTTTGTCCTGATCGTGGGGGGGCGCTACGGCACTCTGTCTCCCATGGGGCTCAGCGAGCTGCACCGCGAATACATTTTTGCCGCTACCAAGCGCAAACCCATTGTCGCCTTTATTCATGATAATCCGGCCATGTTGCCCTCCGATCAGCAGGAGCCGACTCGTGATGGTCAGGTACGCCGCGATGATTTTGTCCGGCTGCTGGAAGAAAAGGTGGCGTGTTTCCGCTGGACCACGGAAAACGGCCTGGCCGAACTGGCACACAAGGTGATTCCCAACCTGATGCGAGAGCACCATGCCGCGGGCTGGGTGCGGGCGGACCAGGCCGGTCTTGGCGGTGGAGGGGCCGAAGTGGAAGCGCTCAAGGCCCGCATCGAGCTGCTGGAGAAAGAGCGGGAAGACAGCATGAGCCAGGCCCGACCGCCGTTGAAAACCCTGTCCCGGGGTGGCGATCTGGTGGCGCTGGATTACTCCTGCAACGTCTATGAAGGCGGCGACTGCAAACTGGCCATGGTCACCACCCGGATCAGCTGGGATCAGGCCTTTTCCTGCATGGCCCCATTGATGCTGAATCCGGCGTCGGAGCCGGTGATGCAAAAGACCCTGGAAGATTTCATCGGCCGCAAAGCCCTGGGGGATGTACAACAGGATTTCCCCCGCGCCCACGCGGTACGCAACGTGGTGCTGGCGGCTCATTCCTTCAATCAGATCAAGATTCACCTGCGTGCCCTGGGGCTGATCACAAGGTCCCCGGAGAAGGATAACCGCGGCCTGCCGTTGTGGCAGCTGACCTCCCATGGGGATAACACCATGAGTCAGGTGATGGCGGTGAAGCGGAGCGTGAAACTTTGATTCTGTCTACGAAGCCTCTCTAGGAGCGCCGCTTGAGGCGCGAACAGGCCTTTCCGATTGGTAAGACCTGTCGAGAATGCAGCAATGACTGATCGCCCCGGATCGAGCTCGGGGCAGGCTCTGCGAGCGGTTTCCTCGCTTCGCGAGGTTCGCGCCTCAAGCGGCGCTCCTACAGGTAGGTTTAGGAAAGTTTTTCCGTCAGGAAGGCCACAACGTCATCCATGGCCACCTCGCTATTCTCCGCATCCCCACGCCCTTTATACTCAAGCACCCCATTGTCCATGCCGCGTTCGGCGATGACGATGCGGTGGGGGATGCCCAGCAGTTCGCTGTCGGCGAGTTTCACGCCCAGGCGTTCCTTTTCGCGGTCGTCGAACAGTACTTCAATGCCGGCTTCGGTCAGTTCTGCGTACAGTTTTTCGGCCAGCTCCCGTTCGCGGGGGCTTTTCTTGATGTTCACCGGGACCAGGGCCACCTGGAAGGGAGCGATGGATTCCGGCCAGATAATGCCGCGGTCGTCGTAGTTCTGTTCGATGGCAGCGGCCACCACCCGGGTGACGCCGATACCGTAGCAGCCCATGGGCATGACCACGGATTTGCCGTTCTCATCCAGGACTTTGGCACCCAGTGCTTCGGAGTACTTGGTGCCCAGCTGGAAGATGTGGCCCACTTCGATGCCGCGCTTGATGGTCAGGGTGCCCGTGCCGTCCGGGCTGGGGTCGCCTTCCACCACATTGCGAAGGTCAGCCACTTGGGGCAGCGTCACGTCGCGCTCCCAGTTGATGTTGAAGTAGTGCTTGCCGTCTTCGTTGGCGCCGGCGCCGAAGTCACTCATCACTGCCACACTGCGGTCGATGACAACCGGAATCGGCAGACCCACCGGGCCCAGGGAACCCGGGCCTGCGCCGATGGCCTGGCGGATTTCCTCTTCGCTGGCGAACTCCATGGGCGTGGCCACTGATTCCAGTTTTTCCGCCTTGATATCGTTCAGCTCGTGATCACCGCGTACCAGAAGGGCGACCAGCTGACCCTTTTCAGCGCCTTTCACCACCAGGGTCTTGACCGTTTTCTCCATGGGTAGATCGAATTGCGCGACCAGCTCTTCGATGGTTTTGGCGTTGGGGGTATCCACCTTTTCCATGGCCGCAACCGGGGCCGGGCGCTCGATAGTGGGGGCCAGGGCTTCGGCCAGTTCCACGTTGGCGGCGTAATCGGAGCTGTCCGAGAAGGCGATGTCATCTTCACCGGAATCGGCCAGCACATGGAATTCGTGGCTGGCGGCGCCGCCGATGGCGCCGGTATCCGCTTCCACCGGGCGGTAGTCCAGACCCAGGCGATCAAAGATGGCGCAGTAGGCCTGGTGCATGATCTGGTAGGTGGCAGCCAGTGATGCCATGTCGGTGTGGAAGGAGTAGGCATCCTTCATGATGAATTCCCGCGAGCGCATGATGCCGAAGCGCGGGCGGATCTCGTCACGGAACTTGGTCTGGATCTGGTAGAAGTTGGCCGGCAACTGCTTGTAGCTATGCAGCTCGTTACGAACCAGATCGGTAATCACTTCCTCATGGGTGGGGCCCAGGCAGAAAGCATTGTTGTGGCGATCAGTGATGCGCAGCAGCTCCGGGCCATAAGCTGGGGCCCGGCCGGACTCTTCCCACAGCTCCATGGGCTGTACCACCGGCATCAACACTTCCTGGGCGCCGGCCCGGTCCATCTCCTCACGGACAATGTTCTCCACCTTGCGCAGCACGCGCAGGCCGGTGGGCAGCCAGTTATACAGGCCGGAGGCCAGCTTGCGGACCATGCCGGCCCGCAGCATGAGCTGATGGCTGATGACAACGGCATCCGCTGGGGTTTCTTTCACGGTGGCAAGCAGGTACTGGGAAGTGCGCATAGGAGACAGTCTTTGACCGGTTATTGCTGAAGCCGGTCATTTTAGGGGCAAAGGCGCTTCGTCACCAGCCATCATGATTGCAGCTGGGATTGTTGCGTCGGCTTTCGTATCCTGCGTGCTATCCAGAATCAGATGGCGAGCCATATGTTGAATGCACAAGAAGTACAGGACGTGATCTATCAGGGGCTGCCGGCGGCATCCGAGGAAGGGTTGCGGGTCGAAGCGGTGGGTGAGCGGCGTGCCCGGGTGCGTAGTCCGTTCCGGCCGTCCACCCTTCGTCCGGGGGGCACCTTGTCCGGGCCCACCATGATGGGGTTGGCAGATGCAGCCATGTATGCGGCGATTCTCGGCGAGCTGGGTCGTGTGGAAATGGCGGTGACGCAGAATCTCAATATCAATTTCCTGTCGCGCCCAGCCCAGAAGGATCTGATAGCCGAGGCGATCATTTTGCGACTGGGCCGACGCTCAGCGGTGCTGGAAGTGCAGCTGTTCAGCGAGGGTAGTGACGAGATGGTGGCCCATGTGACCGGAACCTATGCGCTGCCGATTTCTTCGTAGCCGCGTAGGAGCGTCGCTGGCGGCGCGATAACACAAAACCTGAAAAGACGGATTTACCACAGAGGGCACAGAGATCGCTGAGGAAAAGACTGTTTTTTCTCTGTGCCCTCTGTGGTGAAACGCTTTTGATCCTGGTTTGGGTTTATGCACTTCGTTCCAGTTCGCGCCGCCAGCGACGCTCTTGCAATAACGGGCCCCTCATCACTGCAACTCCCTCTCCCAGATCAGATCCAGGCTGTTGGCGCGGGTGCTGGAGCGGGCTTCCAGGTGGAGTTGCCGGGTCAGCGTATAGCGGAGCATGACGGTGGAGACCGCATCGAACAGGCCTACTGCGTAGGTCAGGTACAGCCGGTCGGAAAGCTGTTTGCCCAGCATCAGGGCGGCATCGTCGGTTTCCCAGTCGCTGCCCACGGTGATTTCATCCACACCCAGTTTGTCGCCGAGTTTTTCGGTGACGCCGCTGCCTTTTTCCAGTCCGTATAAGGCCAGCGCCTGAGCAATCCGGTTGTTGTCGCCTTTCGATCCCCGTTCCAGTGGCCGACCGGTTAGCAGATAGGACATGGCCTGGCTCTGCTCCATGCTGGGCTCGGAGAACAGGCTGGCTTCCGGTTCCTGCAGGGTGCCGCTAAGCTGCACCCCGACCACAATGTTTTCACTGGGAATCTTGCGGATGGCACGGATATCCAGCCCGGGATTGTCCGGCGGTCCCTGGAAAATCAGCTGGCCATCACGGATTGCCAGGTTCTGGCCGTAGGCTCGATAGCGGCCTTCTCGGATGACCAGTTCGCCGTTGAGTTGCGGGGGGCGTTGCGGTTGTTGTTCTACCTGCAAGGTGCCGCCGAGCATGGCGTCCAGGCCAAAGCCCTGGAAATGCACCTTGTCTCCCAGGTTGACGGCGACATCGATACCCAGTGGTAGCCCACTGCTTTGTTCGCCCTCCTGGTGCACCAGTACCTGATCCTGGCTGACAGTGACGGCGCCCTCGGGAAGTTGCGTCGGGCGGATTTCCGCTTCCGGGATGGACAGTCTGCCGCCCAGTTGCAGGTCACTCAGGTCCCCCTTGAGGCTAAGGGCGGGGTTCAGCAGAACGCGGGCATCGGGCCGGTCTGCCACCAGTAACCGTTCACCCTGCAAAGACAGATTTATTCTGGCCGGCCAATCACTGGGGTCCAGTATGCCGGTCAGGGCGACGGTGCCCTCGCCCAGGGTGGCTGATCCGTTGACATCCAGCTGTCCGCGGGGCGAACCCTGTACGCTCATCTGCAGATCGGTAACGGCTACCCCCAGAATGGGGATCAGGGCGCGACCGTTATCCAGCCGGATGCTGCCGTTCATCAGAGGTTGGCGAAGGGTGCCGTCCAGCGCAAAGTCGCCACGAATCTCGCCGCTGATCTCGCGCAGATCGGTAGTGAACAGCGCTAATGGAGCGAGACTGGATATCCGCAATGCCACCTCACCCGCCAGTGAAGTGTCAGCGTCCATGCCATGCTCCAGGGTAGCGTCGACGGTGGCCAGGTCGGACATCAGTGTCAGCGTGCTGGTCAGACGCCGGTTTTGTAGTGTCCCCTCTACGGATAGCTGCTCAATCACAAGCTCTTGGGGGGCATCGGGGGTGCGCACGGCGATCTGTGCTTCCCGGGTTTGCAATCGGTATTGGCCATCGGGGTTGTCCAGCGAGCCTTGCAGAGTGGCCTCGCCGTCCAGTCGGCCCTGCACTGCAAGCTCTGGCCCCAACAGGGCGCCTGCCAACGCCAGCGGCAGGGCGTTGAGTGAGGCGCTGGCGTCGACCTGATCGTTGCTGTCGCGGTTACCCGCCAGACAAATCCGACTTGGTGTCTGTTCAAGACAGAAAGGGCTAATGGACTGGGCCGTGGCGGAGAGCTGCACCGCCGTGTCCTCGGCCTGTTGCCAACGGCCCAGTTGCTGATGAATCAGGCCGGTATCGGACAGGCTGCCCTGCCACTGGGGCGAGCTGTTGAGCGCTTTCAACGAGCCTTGCAGGCTTGTCTCCATGCTGAGTTCGTCGCGCCGGAAACTTGCCGTGGCCGTATGGCTGTTAAGGGTGCCCTTGGCGCTGATGCGTGCGGCGGCGAGCTGTTCGGCGTTGCCTTGCTGTAATGCCTCGCTGTTGAGTTCAAAGGACATGGTCTGCTCGCCCAGACCGAGTGCTTGGAAACGGGTTTGCAGGGAGGTAAGCGACCAGTCCTGCCAGCCGAGCTGCTGCCCGTTCAGGTTGCCGCTCAGAGTGGGCGTGGCCAGGGAACCGCGTACTTGCAGCTGGCCGCTGATCTGGCCCTGCAGATCCGGATAAAGCTGGTCCAGCTGTTTCAGATCCACGCTGGCATCCAGCGACCAGTCGGGCAGGATAGCCCCGCGTGCGCTGAGCCGGTTGTCACCCCAGCGGATGTTACTGTCTAGTTGCAGGCGTTGCTGGTGGCTTTCCACCGTTGTGGTGGCGGTCAGGGGCTGTTGGCGAACCCGGCCTTCCAGCCGCAACTGGCTGGGGGACAGGGACCATTGTTCACCCTGGTAGCTGCCGCGGCTGTTGCCTTGCACGCCGAGCAGGCCCGGGAACAACGGATGTAGCAAGCCGGTGTCCAGTTTGCCCGCTACGGTCAGATCCCATGTCAGGGGGCTGAACAGTAGCTCACCATGACCCTCCAGCTGCTGCTCGCCATCATCAAGTTGCAGTTGCTGCAGTGCCAAGCCGCCGTCGATCAACTGGCTATCCAGGGACAGGTTTACGGTTCTGTCGCCGCTGGTCAGGCTGCTTTGCCCGGCTATTTTCAGCGTTGCCAGTGGGCCTCGTGTTGTCAGCTTGCCGTGGCCCAGCGATAGCGGCTGTGGCAACGCCAGCGGTAATGGCTGGGCCGGCCACAGGTGTTCCAGGGCCAGTGGTTGTTCGGGGTCGCCTAGTCGCCATTGACCCTGGCTGTGAATTTCCAGGGGGCTCTGCAGTTGGTGGCGCAGTTGCAGGGCTGCGAGGGAGCCGCTGATATCAAGCTGGCCAGCCAGCTGATCGGCGTTGACGGTATCGCTCTGCGGTAACTGCATGTGCCAGCGGGCCTGCCCCTGAATCTCCATGGGGGCGGCCAGGCTGCCCTGGGCGGTGGCGTCCACACTGATATCAGCCACCGTACGGGTGGTCAGGCTGGCCAGTTGGAAACGGCGCCAGGCTGCCAGTTGCCGGGCTTCCAGTTCGCTGACCAGCAGGGTGTCGTTGAGATGCAGGGAAGCCAAGCTCAGGGTGTCGATGCGTACCCCCAGGGGGAGTGCCAGGCTGTCTGGCAGACTGCTCGCCGGTAAATCATCGGACTCCTGGCTGGGCGGCAGAGACAGTTTCAGGTTACCCAACGACAGGGAGGTGAACTCCAGCCAGCCGCGGGCGAGGGAAGCGGGCACCAGCTCTGCTTCCAGACGATCCACACTGACGGACAGATCGTCCAACTGATAGCGCACCCCGGTGACGGTAACCCGGTCCAGCAGACTCCCCTGCCAGTCATCCACCTGCAGTTCACCGGGGATCAGCCCACTGACCTGATCAAACAGCCAGCGGTTGCCGGTGGCGGTGCCGAGCAGCAGCCAGGAGGCGACAGCCACAATCAGTATCACGCTGAATAGCAACCCGAGCAGGCCGATGCTGAAACGCTTGAGGGCTCGCTTGATCACAGGTCCGGCCCCATGCTCAGGTGCAAACGCCATTCTCGTTGCTCATCCACGGCCCGTGCCAGATCCAGCCGGATTGGCCCCAGCGGGGAGCGCCAGCGGATGCCGAAACCGGCGCTGCGGCGGATTTCGAAATCATCGAAGTCATTGAACGCATTGCCTCCATCGGTGAATACCGCCAGGTGCCATTTCTCGGTGATCGGGTGGTCGTATTCCAGGCTACCAGTGGCCAGATGCCGGCCACCAATCACTTCTCCATTGTCTGCCCGTGGGCCCAGGGATTCATAGGCGAAACCGCGCACGCTGGAGTCACCGCCGGCAAAGAAGCGGATAGAGGCGGGCAGTTCGCGCACATCGGTCACTTCTGTATAGCCCAGATCGCCGCGCACCAGCACTCGTCCGCCGAGTAACGGGAAAAGAATCTTGCCGTTGCCGGTGAGCTGCACAAAGGATGCAGTGGAAGACAAGTTGCGGTTGGCGAAACGGATCTTGCTGCTCAAGCGCCAGCCGAACGACGGGTAGATGGGGTCGTTGGCCTTGACGCGGCTGAGCTGGAAACCGGGGATGATCAGCTCCGCCTGATCCACTTCCTCGGCGATCTCATAGGTTTCGCGCAAGTAGGTCAGGGAGGTGGTGGTGACCCATCGATTTTGCAGCTCGACAATATAATCGGCACCGGTGGTCCAGCGTTCGTTGTCCTTGCTGTCGGTCACCTCATTTACATAACTGGTGTGAAAATCCAGCCTCTCGCGCTGGGGATCTTTCAGTGGGATCTGGTAGCTGGCACCGGCACCTTGCTGCACCTGGGATACCTCTGTTTCCGCCCGGAAGCGATGACCGGCCCGGTTAACCCGGCGATTTTCCACCCCCAGGCGTACCCGTGGCCCGGTATCGGTACTGGCGCCGACACCGGCGAGCAGTGACCAGCGATTGTTGTCTGTGAGAGTGATGCTGACGGGAATGGTGCGGGTGCTGTCATCCGGTGTGCCTTTCTGTACCCGCACGGCGCTGAAATAGCCGGCGCCAAGAAAGGCCTGCTGGGTTTCCAGCAGCTGCTTGCTGTTGAAGGGCTCACCTTGAGTAAAGCCGAGATAGGCATTGACCAGCTTGTCTTTCAATTCGCTGCCGGTAATGGTGATAGCGCCGAAGTCGTAGCGGGGGCCGCTGTCCACATGCAATGTCATGGTGGCCAGGCGTTTGCGGGTGTCTACGCTGAGCCGGTGTCGGGTCAACCTCCCCTGTACATAGCCACGGCTGATCAGATGCTGCTGCAGATTTTTTTTCAGGGCCGTGTACTGGTCGTGTTGCAGGCGCTGGCCGATGGCCAGTTGTGCATTGGCGACCAGCTGGTTGAAGACGGGGTCGTTGGCGGCATCGCCGCCGATGCGAATGTCCGCCCGCTGCAGGATCACCGCAGGCCCGGTATCCACATCCAGCGTTACCCTTACACAGCCGTCTTCCCGGTCGGTACTCAGGGACAGGGTGCTTTCGTAGTAGCCCATGGCCTGCAACGCTTGCTGGCTGTTGGCGAGAATCTGTCGGCGGATCAGGCCATATTGGGCTGTGGGCGGCTCGCAGGGGTATCGAGAAAGGTCCACCAGGGCGCGGATATTATCGCTGACCGCATCGCTGGCATTGCCGGTGATACGCAGTTGCGGGGCGTCATCAGCAAAAGCCGGCATGGCGAGCAGCATCAGCAGTAGGGTGGCTAACCAGGTTGTCTGCTGCGGTGCCCTCAAGTCCTGCATCCCTGTGCGCTGTTTCCCGGCAGCGGGTCAATTCGTTGCTGCCGTAGTGGGGAAGGTAAGTTGTCACTTGTACAACAGTGTAAGGCAAGTTGCGACAGTCAGTCTTCGCGAAAGTGCTTGTCGCGTTGGTAGTCACTGGCGCTGGGACGTTTTTTCAGCCGTCGTTGCAAGGTGCGGCGGTGAATGCCCAGCGCGTCGGCGGCACGGGAGATGTTGCCATCATGGGCATCCAGGGTGCGCTGGATATGCTCCCACTCCAGCCGTTGCAAGGAAGGCGGCGTGGCGGGTAGAGGCAGGGTCGGATTGGTCGGATCTGCATCCAGCGCCAGCAAGATGTCAGCGGGGCTGGCGGGTTTGGTGAGATAGTTGCGGGCACCACGGTGTGTGGCTGCCACTGCTGCAGTAATACTGCCATAGCCGGTGAGCAGTATGACCCGGCAAGCCGGGAAATGTTCAAGGACAGGTTCGATCAGGTCCAGGCCGTTGTCGTTGCCCAGGTTCTGGTCAAGGATGGCGCCATCAAGATGTTGCAGGCCGGCCAGCTGCGCCAGCGCCTGTTCGGCATTATGGGCCACGGTTACCCGGTTGCCCCGGAGTTCCAGGGCGCGGGCGGTCTGTTTGGCCAAAGGTTCGTCGTCCTCCACCAGCAGCAGTTGGCGCTCGCTCATGCCGTTGGCTCCGTTAGCTTTGGCCAGTCCATGCGTGCCTGGGTCCAGCGCGGGCCGAATTCCATCTCCAGGCTGGCGCCCAACTGTTGCAGCGTGGTGCTGACCAGGGTCAGGCCGATCCCCATGCCTTCCCGTTCCGATGCGGCATGGCCGGGACCGTCATCGCTGACCTGCAGCCGGTAATGCTGCCCCTGAGCCTGCAGGGTGATGGCCAGCCGGGTGGCGCCAGCGTCCATGGCGTTGTAACCGAGATTACACAGCACCCGAAACCAGCCCTCCGTATCGGCGACGCAGGGGTCGCTATCCAATTGCTGGCTGAACGACAGGGTGGGCGCCAGATGACGAAGGTGCTGTTGTAGCTTTTCCAGCAACTCACTGATGGGCAGGTATTCCGGCAGCTGAGCTTCATTGCCCTGTTTCAGTCGCTGGGCCACATTACGGGCCAGTTGTTCCATCTGGGAGACGTCATCGCGGAGGGCGTCTGGCAGCTGTGGTGCATGCAGCAGGTTGTCGGCCAGCATCACCAGGGTGCCCAGTGGCGTATTCAGTTCGTGGGCCTGGTCGGCCAGGGTGGCGGCAATCTGATACATGTGCTCACGGCGACCGGCCAGATCAATGGCCTGTTCCTGCTGGCGCTGCTGTTGGCGCATCAGGCGCTGAATCACCTGGCCCAGCAGGGTCAGCATGACCAGAAGGGCAATGAAAACGGCAGCCATGCCGATGCCATGCAAGCCGCTGAGCTGGTGGCTGAGAGCATGGAGAGGACTATCCATGGCCGGCATCTGATACCAGCTCATGGAGATCATGTAGCCGCCCAGCGCCAGTGCCGCCACCAGCATGCCGTTTTTCAGTGGCAGGGTCAGTGAAGCCAGCAGGGCAGGCACCAGCAGATAGAACGACAACGGGTTGCCGGCACCGCCGAAGCCTTGGATCAGGCCGGTGAACAGGATCGTGTCCAGGGCCAGTTCCAGCGTCAGTAGTGGTGCGTGGCGCTGATGGTTCACGCGGTGAGACAACAGCGTGAGAAGGCTGGGCAATAAGAGCGCCGCCAGCCAGCCCAGTTCATTGAGACGATAGCCGCTATGCCCCTGGCTTTGCAGCACCATTAGGGCAAGGGTAATGATTAGCACCAGCAGGCTGCGTAGCCAGATTAGCCGCAGGCGCCAGTTCAGTAAGGGGGGGCGGGTATCCATGGGGGTATTGTAAAGGGAAAGCGGCGCGGGTGGGTGTGGCAGTTTGTCCCAGTTGGGTAGCTACAAGCTACAAGCTACAACGCGAGATGGCAGAGAGCACATAGGTAAACGTTTGCCTTCGCGCTCCACCCATCGCAAAAGCAACATATGCAAGAGTGCCGTCCGGCGCGGCGCAGACACACTTCAGTTTTCACTGCCCTGATTCGTTTTGTAGCTTGAGGCTTGCCGTTGATTTTTTTAAGGTCGTAATAAGGCCCCATCCAGCAATTCTCCGGCAAAGGCTGGCAGCTTGGAGTGGCGGCGGTGTGAGGCCTTGTTTAAGCGAAAGCCTGCCTCGCGGAAGATGCTGGCGGTGTCGCGGGTGAGTTGGCAGCCACAGGCCAGGTGTTTCCAGACCGGGTTCATGCCCTTTTGCACGCGCTGTACCCAGCGTCGGTCGCTGAGGACATGCTCAAGCGCCAACAGGGTGCCTCCGGGTTTAAGTACCCTAAAGGCTTCTGCTGCGGCTTGTCGGGGATCAGGAATGGTGCAGAACACCAAGCAGGCTACCACCGTATCAAAATGGTGGTCGGGGTAGGGCAGTTGCTGGGCATCGCCGGTGCGCAGGACAAAACGGTCCGGGTGAGGGCACTGGTCGGCGGCTTCCCGAGCAATATCCAGCATTGCTTCGACCGGTTCGATACCGTGGATTTCGGTGGCGGAATCGCCATAAAAGGCAAAGTTGCTGCCGGTACCCACACCCAGCTCCAGAATGCGTCCCTGCGCCTGGCCGACTATCCGGGCGCGGTCCCGGTAAACCGGACGGGTTGCCCAATCCAGTAATACCGGGAACAGCTTATCCTCATAGAGTGACATCAGCCGCGCTCAGGGAGGACATATTTTTCCGGGTTATTCAGCATGTCCATGCTCAGCGGGTCGCTGATGATGCTGGTCAGGTTGCGGTCAGTCTGCTTGCTGAACTTGCGGCGCAGCTTTTCAAACTTGCGGAAGCTGCGGAAGTTGAGGGCATAAAGTCGTACTTCCTGCAGGCGTTTGTAGGAATACATCACGTCCAGGGCATCCATGGAGAACTCGGGACGGATCTTCATGGCCTTTTCCAGGTAGCTGATTGCCTCGTTGAGGTCGCGCTTGCGGTTCATGTAGATCAACGCATTGGCGTACTCATAGTTAACAATCGGAATGTCGCCGGCCATTTCCAGTGCTTCGGCGAAGGAGTCTTCCACCGTGGTGGTGCGGGCACCGTAGGTCATGCGGCCGGTGAATTTCCCGACTCGACGCATGATGCCGGCATCGACGCCAGCGCGGAAGGCGTGTGCCAGAGGCTGTTCCGGCATCACTTCAACCACTTCTTCGGCGCTGTTCTTGATCTTGCCGATATAGCGGCGAGCCACTACGACTGGCACCGGGGATTCTTCGGCGATACGGGCGATGGCGTAGGCGTAACCCAGTTTTACAGTAGCCACTATCGGGGCCACTTCTGCATCACCCTCGGCTGCTTTCATCTCATCGAAGTATTCCTCCGCCTGGTTAGCCACGTCCTGCAACATCATGTATTTGGTGCTTTGACGGTCCGCCAGATAGATCGCATACATCAGCTGGGAGAACAGGGAAGGAATCTTGCCGATTGCTCCCAGTTTCAGCCCTTCTTCGCGAGCTTGCTGGAAATCACCGGAAAAGAACATCCTGTATACGGCCAGGTAGCGGCGCTCAAGTTCTTCATAGTCCTTGCCATCCCAGTTCTGGATGTCTTCAGACATGAACGGGTATTTCTTGAACTGGGCACGCATGTAGTCTGCGGAGGGGTAGGGCACCTTGAGTCCACGCATCAGGTAGTCCCATTTCTCGCGGATCTGCGCGTCGGTGTAGGTGAAGTAGCTCTTCTTGTAGGGAACCTCGTTCCATTTTTCCTGGAAGATGCGTTCGTCCACCGGAATCTCCTGCATTTGCAGTTCTTCCGCGGTGACTTCATCCATTTCATCGTCATAGTCGTCATCGCGTGCCGCATGAAGTTGCAAGCTCATTGCGCAAAGCGCGACCAGACACAGGGAATGCCAGAATCGTTGAGGATATGCTGTCATGATGGTTTACAGCTCTTGTTGTTGTTGTGTGTTTTATCAGGGTCTGGAATACAACCTGTGATCGTCTTTGTCGCGATATGCCAGTGGAGGCAGTTGCCACAAAACCAAACAGGAAAGCCGTCTCCGGCTCTCTCAATACCCTGTTATTAGAGGCGACATGGTCGCCGGGCCCCGATAGCCCTTGTAATGGCTTAACAATGCCATGGGCTTGGGCGGTGAACAAGTTCCTGAGGGTATGTATTTTTCCTGGAAAATGTATCTGGCTGGTTGCCGCCCGACAGAAGGTCAGGCGGCGGGGTAGAGGCTCTTAATCCGGACCTGTGCCGCCGGCATCACGCAGCAACTGAGCATAGTCACTGCACTTCGGGTGATCGTCGATATGGGTCAGCAGGGTACGGCCCTGGGGATCGCGGGCATTGATATCCCGGCCCTGTGTCTGGAAGAACCCGATGAAACGCCCGAAATCTTCGGCCCGCAAGGCCCGGTAGGCCTTCTCAAGGACGTGGAAGTCGGCGTCCACACCCTCCTCGCTGGAGAAATCCAGGAAAACCTTGATCTGTTCGTCGGTCATCGGCTCGCCGATTACCTTCTTCTTGTCTTTACGCTCTGCCATGGGCGCGCTCCTTGAATTCCGGTACAGAAGAACGGGGCTGATGCTGGCGCCTAGGGTGGCTGCGGTTGGCTAGAAAACAACCAGGGTCAGTCAGCGAGATATCAATGGGCGCGGATTATAGAGGCTGGGGTGGCCAGGGGCCAGAGGAGGAGAGAGAAGGTCAACCGCCGGGCAGGAGCCCGGCGGTGGCAAGCGGCATCAGGATGCCATGTCCTTGAGCTTCTTCAGCGGACGCACTTTTACCATGGTGCGGGCCGGCTTGGCGGCGAAAGTGGTTTCTTCGCCGGTGAATGGATTGATGCCCTTGCGTGCCTTGGTGGCGGGTTTCTTCTGGGTCACGATTTTCATCAGGCCCGGCAGGGTGAACTGACCAGCACCGCGTTTCTTCAGATGACCTTCCATGATGTCTGCCAGCTCATCGAATACGGCGTTGACGTCTTTCTTGGTCAGGCCGGTGGTATCGCTGATCTGGTTGACGATCTGGGTTTTGTTCATCGGTTCGGTGATGGTTTTAACCTTGCGAGCCGCAGTAGCGCTGGTGGCTTTGGCAGCTGTCTTTTTCTTTGCAGCCATGGATTACTTACCCCTTTTTGGTGTCTTCCTGAGAATGTGTGTCTCCGCCGAAAGGCGGGGAACCGGTCTTGCTTCCCTGATCAGGTACGCCCCTGGACTGCGCAAACTCAGGGGGCCACTGATTTGGTTCGCATCTGTTATATGCCATGAATTTTCACTGCACAAGCCGTCAAACCACTATTTTTTACGGAGTTTCAACAAAAAAGAGGCGGATGTGGCCTGTTTGGCAGGGAATCGCCCCCCGGCATGGCTCGCGGGCGGTGGAATCGCTATACTGTGGCGCCTTTTTCAGCGGTCCGGGGCAGGAGCTGCCGACAGATGCGGTCGGCCCCGGGCGGCGCCCTCAGAAATACAAGCGGATGTTAAGCATGCGAAGCCATTATTGCGGTGATTTGCGAGCCTCCCACGACGGAGAAACAGTTGAGCTTTGCGGTTGGGTCAGTCGCCGCCGTGACCACGGCGGGGTGATTTTCCTCGACTTGCGAGACCGTAATGGTCTGGTGCAGGTGGTGTTCGATCCGGATACCGTGGAAGCCTTCGCGCTGGCCGACAAGGTTCGCAGCGAGTACGTGGTGCGCCTGACCGGCCGGGTGCGCATGCGCGATGAAGCCGTGCGTAACAGCAAGATGTCCACTGGCGATATCGAAGTGCTGGGCAAGGAACTGACCATCCTCAACGAGGCAGAAACGCCGCCGTTCGAGCTCGATGCCCACTCCGCTGCCGGTGAAGAGGTGCGCCTCAAGTACCGCTACATGGACCTGCGTCGCCCGGAAGTGCTGCGCAACTTCCAGTTCCGTTCGCGTCTGACCCATGTGGTTCGCGCCTTCCTGGAAGGCGAAGGTTTCATGGATGTGGAAACCCCGATCCTCACTCGTGCTACCCCCGAAGGTGCCCGGGATTACCTGGTGCCGAGCCGCACCCATCCCGGCAGCTTCTTCGCGTTGCCGCAGTCCCCGCAGTTGTTCAAACAGCTGCTGATGGTGGCGGGCTTCGACCGTTACTACCAGATCGCCAAGTGCTTCCGCGATGAGGACCTGCGGGCTGATCGTCAGCCGGAATTCACCCAGATCGATCTGGAAGCCTCCTTTGTGGAGGAAGAAGACATCATGGGCATCACCGAACGAATGGTGCGCTCGGTGTTCAAGGAGCTGCTCAATGTGGAGCTGCCGGACTTCCCGCGCATGCCGTTCTCGGAAGCCATGCAGCGTTTTGGTTCCGACAAGCCGGATCTGCGTATCCCGCTGGAACTGATCGACATCGCCGACCTGCTGGCCGGTGTGGATTTCAAGGTGTTCTCCGGCCCGGCCAACGATCCGAAAGGGCGTGTGGCGGCCATGAGAGTCCCTGGCGGGTGCAGCCTGTCGCGCAAGGATATCGACGGCTATACCAAGTTCGTCAGCATCTACGGCGCCAAGGGGCTGGCCTATATCAAGGTCAACGACCTGGCTGCGGGGGCGGAAGGCCTGCAGTCGCCGATCCTCAAATTCCTGACCGAAGAGGCAATCCAGGGCATTCTCGAGCGCACCGGTGCCGAGACCGGCGACTTGATCTTCTTTGGCGCCGACAAGGCCAAGATTGTCAACGAAGCCCTGGGGGCGCTGCGCGTCAAGGTCGGCCACGACCTGAACCTGGTACAGGGTGACTGGGCGCCGTTGTGGGTGGTGGACTTCCCCATGTTTGAAGAGGATGACGGCCAGTACTACGCGCTGCATCACCCCTTCACCATGCCCAGCTGCAGCCCGGAAGAGCTGAAAAGCAACCCGGAAGGGGCGCTGTCCCGTGCCTATGACATGGTGCTGAACGGCACCGAGCTGGGTGGCGGTTCCATCCGTATCCACAACCCGGCCATGCAGCGTACCGTGTTCGAAGCGCTGGGCATTTCCGATGAAGAGGCGGACGAAAAATTCGGCTTCCTGCTCGACGGCCTGAAATACGGCGCGCCGCCACATGGTGGCCTGGCCTTCGGCCTGGATCGCATGGTCATGCTGATGACCGGCAGCGAGTCTATCCGCGATGTGATTGCCTTCCCGAAAACCCAGACCGCAGCCTGCACCATGACCAATGCGCCGTCCCCGGTGGACAACAAGCAGCTGCGTGAAGTGGGTGTGCAGGTTCGCAAAGACGATAACTGATTCGATAGCAACCGGCGGCGCGATCTGCTCGCGCCGGTCTGTTCGTAGCAATTACGGGAGACACCATGGCAGGACACAGTAAATGGGCCAACATCAAGCACCGCAAGGCGGCCCAGGATGCTAAGCGCGGCAAGATCTTTACCAAGCTGATTCGCGAAATCACCGTGGCGGCCAGAATGGGCGGCGGCGAGCCGGCCGATAACCCACGCCTGCGTGCAGCGGTGGACAAGGCGCTGGGTCAGAACATGACCCGTGACACCATCGACCGGGCGATCAAGCGCGGTGCCGGTGGTGATGATGATGCCAACATGGAAGAGATCACCTACGAAGGCTATGGCAAGGGTGGCGTGGCGGTACTGGTGGAAACCATGACCGACAACGTGAACCGTACTGTGGCCGAGGTGCGCCATGCGTTCTCCAAGTTTGCCGGTAATCTGGGCACCAGTGGTTCTGTGGCTTTCCTGTTCACCAAGCGCGGCGAGATCTTTTTTGAGCCCGGCGGCGTGGACGAAGACAAGCTGATGGAAGTGGCCCTGGAAGCCGGTGCCGAGGACGTAGAAGAAAACGACGACGGCAGCTTCCTGGTGATCACCACCCCGGACAGGCAGTTCGGTGACGTGATTGATGCCCTGCGCGAAGCCGGGCTGGAGTTCGCCGATGCGGAAGTGACCATGCACCCCTCCACGGAAGCGGAGATGGATGCGGACACCGCCGAAACCGTTCAGAAGATGATCGACATGCTGGAAGACCTGGACGACGTGCAGAATGTCTACACCAACGCCAGCTGGCCGGCAGAAGAAGAGGAGTAGCTACTAGCTACTAGCTAACAGAAAAACAAAAAACCCCGCAGCGTCGGGGTTTTTTGTTATCTGGCTTGTGCATCTTTCGGTCCGGGCCACAATCCTGCTAGAAGCTAGAAGCTAGAAGCTAGAAGCTAGAAGCTAGAAGCTAGAAGCTGCTTCAACTGGACATATGGACAGCTGTCAGGTAAAACTGGGCCAGCTTTTTATTATCGGGTCAGCGGCTTATGGCATTACTACTGGGGATCGACCCGGGCTCCCGGCGCACCGGTTACGGTCTGGTGGAGCAGGTGGGTAACCGCAGTCGGGCGGTGGCCTTCGGGACCATCGCCACGACCCACAAGGAGATTCCTCCTCGCCTGGGCGAGATCTTCACCGGCATCCATCAGGTGGTGATGGAATACGGCCCGGCGGAAGTGAGTATTGAAAAGGTGTTCATGGCCCGCAACGCGGATTCTGCCCTGAAGCTGGGGCAGGCCCGGGGAGCTGCTATTGCGGCGGTGATGCAGGCCTCACTACCAGTGTTTGAATATTCTGCCCGTCAGGTGAAGCAGGCGGTGGTAGGGCGCGGTGGCGCGGAAAAAGGGCAGGTGGCGGAAATGGTCAAATACCTGCTCGGCCTGGAAAAACGCCCCCAGGAAGATGCGGCCGACGCGCTGGCCATTGCCCTTTGTCATGCCCACATGCGCGTGTCCCTGGCGCGTATGGGCGGCGCTACCGCGGTAAGAAACGGACGAATACGGTGAAAAGTACGGTGATGATTCAGCCATGATAGGACAATTGCGCGGAACCCTGCTCGAGAAACGCCCGCCAGTGCTGCTGCTGGATGTGAACGGGGTGGGCTACGAAGTGGAAGCCCCCATGACCGTCTTCTACGGTCTGCCGGACACCGGTGAGTCTTTGACCCTGCATACCCATTTCGTGGTGCGCGAAGATGCACAGTTACTCTATGGCTTTGCTGATCGCTATGAGCGGGAACTGTTTCGGGCGCTGATCAAGGTCAACGGCGTGGGGCCGAAAATGGCCCTGGCGATTCTCTCCGGCATCGAGGCGGATCGCCTGGCACAGTGCATCCACGATCAGGACACCACCTCACTGGTGAAGGTGCCGGGTATCGGCAAGAAAACCGCTGAACGACTGGTTATCGAAATGCGTGACCGCCTCGACAAGATTGATGGTGGTCCCACCTCCCTGCCGGGCCAGGTGTCGCTGGCACAGCCAGACGATGCCCGTTCCGACGCCATTGCCGCCCTGGAGGCGCTGGGTTATCGCAACAAGGATGCCGCAGCTGCTGTTGGCAAGGTGGCGGAAGAGGGCGCCAGCAGTGAGCAACTGATCCGGCAGGCGCTGAAAAGCCTGGCGCGGTGAAGGCAAGTTGAAAGTTCAAAGTTTAAAGGCGCGGGACGACACTTGAGATGCTGCTATGTCGTGCCCGCGCACCAAACCGGGTTAAACGCGAAGGTGGCCTGATTCGTGAGGCATCAGCTTCGAGCGCGTTTGAACTTTGAACTTTCAACTGTTCGCATCCACCGGGTGACTGCCGGGAACAATCCGTCTACGCTAGCTCAAAATCATTCTCATAACGCTGGGTCTCTCTACTGCACGCATGGAAAACGACCGTCTGATTTCAGCTGCCGCTGTCGGCACCGGTGAAGAACAGCAGGACCGGGCTATCCGCCCGGCCAGTCTGGCTGACTACAAAGGCCAGCCAAAAGTCCGCGAGCGCATGGAAATCTTCATTGATGCCGCCCGTGGCCGTAATGAAGCCCTGGACCATACCCTGATTTTTGGCCCCCCCGGCCTGGGCAAGACTACCCTGGCGCACATCATCGCCCGTGAAATGGGCTGCGAACTCAAGTCTACTTCCGGCCCTGTGCTGGAAAAAGCCGGTGATCTGGCCGCCATCCTCACCAACCTGGAAGAAGGTGATGTGCTGTTCGTGGATGAAATCCACCGCCTGTCACCGGTGGTGGAGGAAATCCTCTATCCGGCCATGGAGGACTACCAGCTCGATATCATGATCGGCGAGGGGCCGGCGGCCCGTTCCATCAAACTGGATTTGCCGCCCTTCACTCTGGTGGGTGCCACCACCCGGGCCGGCCTGCTTACCGCGCCCTTGCGCGATCGCTTCGGCATTGTTCAGCGGCTGGAATTCTATTCGGTGGAGGATCTCTCCGGGATTGTGATTCGTGCCTGCGACATTCTCTCCATTCCCATTGATGATGCCGGCGCCCTGGAAGTGGCGCGCCGCGCCCGGGGTACTCCCCGTATCGCCAACCGGCTGTTGCGACGGGTGCGCGATTACGCGGAAGTAAAAGGCGACGGGCGTATCACCGAAGCCATGGCCCAGCGGGCGCTGGATATGCTGGAGGTGGATAGTTGTGGCCTGGACGGCACCGACCGGCGTCTGCTCGACATGATCATGCACAAATTTGATGGTGGCCCGGTGGGTCTGGAGTCTCTGGCGGCCGCCCTCAATGAAGATGCCGGCACCCTGGAAGAGGTGGTGGAGCCTTATCTGATCCAGCAGGGCTTTATTCAACGTACCCCTCGTGGACGCGCCACCACCAACCATGCCTGGCGTCATTTCGGCTTACAGCGTCCTCGAAAAGACGGTGATTTGTTTAATGATTGAAAAAAAGCCGCGAAATGGGGAATTTACCCTGCCGGTACGCGTCTACATCGAAGACACTGATGCCGGTGGCATCGTTTATTACGTGAATTACCTGAAATTCATGGAAAGGGCGCGCACTGAGTTTTTGCGCACTCTGGGCTATCAGCACTATGTGTTGGCCGATGAAAATTTCCAGTTCGTGGTTCATTCGGCCAATGTGCAATACCGTCAGCCGGCCCGCATCGATGATGCACTGGCAGTGACCGCCCGGCTCAAGCAGCTGGGCAAGGCAACGTTGTTTTTCGATCAGCAGGTACGCCGAGGCGATACGCTGCTGTGTCAGGCTGAGATCAAGGTGGCCTGCGTCAGTGCTGATACTCTCAGGCCCACCGGGATACCGGCGGGCCTGTACAACAAATTCAAAGCCGCCAGCGAAGGAGAAGGGCTCAATGGTTGAGGCATCGAGTATGTCTGTCGTCAGTCTGATCAGTAATGCCACCATTGTGGTACAGCTGGTCATGGTGCTGTTGATACTGGCGTCGTTGACGTCCTGGTACATGATTGTCAGCCGTTTCCGGGTAATGGGGCGGGCTCATAAGGCCGGACGTGCTTTCGAAGAGAAATTCTGGTCCAGCGACGATTTGGCTTCACTCTACAACCAGAGTCGAAAGGATCCGGACGTGGATGCGGGCCCGGAGTCTATCTTTCGCGCCGGCTTCCAGGAGTTTGTGCGGCTGTCCAAGAGCACCCGTGGCGCCGAAGCCGTGATGGATGGCAGTCAGCGTGCTATGCGGGTGGCTCTGCAGCGTGAGCAGACACGCTTGACCAAGCATCTTCCTTTTCTGGCGACAGTGGGTTCCACCAGTCCTTATGTGGGGCTGTTCGGCACGGTGTGGGGCATCATGAATTCCTTCATGGCCCTGGCCAACGTCAAGCAGGCGACTCTCAGCGTGGTGGCGCCGGGCATTGCGGAGGCCTTGATTGCCACGGCCATCGGCTTGTTTGCGGCGATTCCGGCTGTGATGGCCTACAACCGTTTCTCTGCGCAGAGCGATGCCCTGCTCACCGAAAACGAAATGTTCGCCGAAGAGTTCTCCTCGGTGCTGCATCGTCAGGTTCACGGACGCGAGGGATAAGCCATGAGCGGCGTGAAGATCAGGGTGCCGCGCAAGCTCGTTGCCGAGATGAACGTGGTGCCCTACATCGATGTGATGCTGGTGTTGCTGGTGATTTTCATGGCCACGGCGCCGATGATGACCCAGGGCATCAATGTGGATCTGCCTGACAGCAACAGCGAGCCCATTGATACCAACAAGGATGAGCCGGTGATCATTTCGGTGACCGCCGACGGCAGCTATTACATTGATGTGGGTAGCGACAGCCGCAAGTCTGCCAGCCTGGAAACCGTGCAAGGTCATGCGCTGCGCATCCACAAGCAGAAACCGTCCACCCTGTTTCTGGTGGAAGGGGATAGCAAGGTGGCCTACGCCAAGGTGGTCCAGTTGATGGGGGCCTTGCAGGAAGCCGGCATTACTCAGCTGGGTCTGGTGACTGAACCGCAGGGCAGCAATGAGTGATCGTGGCGCTGCGCTGCTTTTTACCCTTCTCATTCACCTGCTGGTGTTTGGGCTATTGGTGTTCAGCTGGAGCACGGACCCGTCGCTGCACAAGGCACCGGTGATCCCTCCTCATGTGAAAGCTACCATGGTGGAGACTTCGAAACAGAAGAAGGCGCCGGTGAGCAAACCGAAGCCGGAGCAAAAACCAGCGCCGAAACCGGAACCAAAACCCAAGCCAAAGCCGAAACCCAAACCGGAGCCCAAGCCCGAACCTAAAAAGCCTGAGCCCAAACCCAAGCCGAAACCGGAGCCGACCAACAAGCCGGCGCCTAAGCCAAAACCGAAACCGGAACCCAAGCCCGATCCCAAGCCGGCTATCCCCGATATTGAGGAGCCGAGTCTGGAGGAAATGCTGGCCGAGGAAGAGCTGGAGATGGCAAAGCCGACGGAGCCATCAGCGCAGGAGTCGCAGGAAGCGGCCAGCAACGCGGATCAGTCGGATGTGGAAGTGGCCAGTTTTACCGATGCCATTTCCGCTCAGGTAGGTCAGCGCTGGCGGATTCCCGGGAATTATCGTAACCGGGATGACATCAAGACGCAGGTTCGTATACAGATGATTCCTGGCGGTGAAGTCATTAACGTGTCGGTGGTAAAAAGCAGCGGCTACCCGGATTTTGATGAATCGGTAATGAATGCGGTCAAGCTGGCAAGCCCCTTGCCGGTCCCTGATGGCCCCCTGTTTGATAAACAGTTTCGCTCACTGGTGATCGAATTTGATCCTGGAGTTGCACAATGAAGTTGGAATGTAGGGCACAGAAAATGTGGCGGATCGGTCTGGCGGCCATCCTGGTGTTTAGCGCTGCGATGGCCCGGGCAGAATTGTTGATACGGGTCACCGAAGGGCGTGTTGATGCGGTCCCTATCGCCGTTGTGCCCTTTGAGGGGGCACAGAATGCGCCCGAGGACGTGTCACAGATTGTGCAGGCGGATCTGCATCGCAGTGGCCAGTTCAAGCCGTTACCGGCAGAAGATATGCTCAGTCGGCCGCGCAATGAAAGTGAAGTCATCTACCGGGATTTCCGCGTGCTGGGGGTGGAATACATCATCACCGGCAGCATGAAAGCCCAGGAAACCGGTGGCTACGAAGTCAGCTATGCCCTGTTCGACGTCAACCGGCAGGTGAAGCTGATGTCGGAAACCTATCGGCCCCCGGTGTCGCAGCTGCGGGATGTGGCCCATGCCATCAGTGACCGGATCTATGAACAGCTCACCGGTATCCCCGGTGCGTTTTCCACCAAGATTCTCTATGTCACGCATAATCGTAATGACAAAAACCCATATCAGTTGCAATATGCGGACGCTGACGGGCACCGTGTAACGACTATCCTGCGCAGTAAAGAGCCCATCATGAGCCCGACCTGGTCGCCGGATGGCAGGAAAGTTGCTTATGTCTCTTTCGAGGATGACGGTCTGCCGGGGATCTATACCCATGATCTGGCGACCACCAACCGGGAAAAGGTGTCCAGTTTCAGAGGTATTAATGGTGCCCCGGACTGGTCACCGGACGGCCAGAAGCTGGCCCTGACCCTGTCACGGGACGGTAACCCGGAGATTTACATGCTGGATATCACCACCAAGCAGTTAACACGGCTGACCCAGCATTATGGTATCGATACGGAGCCACGCTGGCTGCCGGATGGGGAGCACCTGGTGTTCACCTCCAGCCGTTCCGGCGGGCCACAGATCTACAAACTGAACATAAATGATAAGTCGGTCCGGCGAGTGTCGTTCCAGGGTGCGTATAATGCGCGCCCGGATGTCACACCCGACGGCCGTTATCTTGTTTATGTACACCGACGAAACGGAAATTTTAACGTCGGGGTGCAGGACCTCCAGCGGGGCACATTCAATATTGTGACCCGTACAGACATGGATGAATCGCCCAGTGTTGCGCCCAATGGAAGTATGGTAATTTACGGGACGCAAGATCGGGGGACGGGGGTTCTGGAAGCCGTATCCATCGATGGCAGAGTCAAAGTGAAGCTGCCGTCGAAGGAAGGGGAAGTCAGAGAACCGGCCTGGTCGCCGTTCCTCTGAGTCATTCTCGGAGTCCAATACTAGGAAATTATAGGAGCTTTACGCATGCGTTCATTTCTTAACCCGCTGTTTGCCCTGATGTTGGCAGCTGCCCTGGCAGCCTGTTCCAGCACCCCGACTGAAGACGACAGCTCTGCCACTGACGATATGTCCCAGCAGACTGATACCTCTCCGGTAACTCCGGTTGAGCCGTCTACTCCGTCCAAGCCGGACACCAGCAGCATCCCGCTGACAGCTGACAACTTCTACAACCATCCGTCCAACTACGATGGCACCACCGACAGCCGGGTGATCTACTTTGCATTCGACAGCAACACCGTTCCGGCGGCTGCTTTCGAAACTCTGCGTGCCCACGCTACCTACCTGAAGAACAACTCCAACGCCAAACTGCGTCTGGAAGGTCACGCTGACGAGCGCGGTACCCGTGAGTACAACGTGGCTCTGTCCGAGCGTCGTTCCAAGGCGGTAGAGAAATTCCTGCGAGTTCAGGGTGTGTCTTCTTCCCAGCTGGAAATCGTTTCCTACGGTGAAGAGAAGCCGGCGGCATTCGGTCACAGCGAAATGGACTGGGCCAAGAACCGTCGCGTAGAAATCAACTACACTGCTGGCCGTCCGTAAGGCATGAAAGTAGTGAAGAGAACGCGCCTGCTTGCAGGCGTAGTGCTCGGCTCCCTGGTGTTCTGTGCGCAAGCACAGAACACTGGGCCGCTGGCCGTTGAAGAAAGAAGTCTGTCCCAGGCCCGATCCGGTGGTAGCAGCAGTGCAGCAGCCCCGATGAGCCAGGATGGTTTGTTGCTACTGATGCAGCAGCAACAACAGTTTGAAGAGCAGATCCAGGATTTACAGGGTCAGCTTGAAGAGTTACGCCATGAACTACAGGTCATGAAGGACGCCGAACGTGAGCGTTACCTGGACCTGGATACCCGAATCAATACGCTGGCTGAGCAAGGCAAGACCGAGCAGCCGGATGATAGCGCCGACAGTGCGGCGCCCAATGACCCCGAAGCAGACCGTGACGCCTATAGTGCCGCCAAGGACAAGCTGATCAAGCGAGACTTTGATGCGGCGGCAGAAGCCTTCGAGGGTTACCTGAATGATTTCCCCAATGGGCAGTTCCGTGCCCATGCCCACTTCTGGCTGGGCAAGGTCTACAGCAACCTGAAAACCCCTAAGCCGGACAAGGCACAAGCCCAGTTCCAATCAGTAGTGGATGACTATCCGGAGCACAGCAAGGCACCCACCAGCCTCTACACCCTGGCGGTGATGCAGGCCCGTGATGAGCAGGTGTCCCAGGCCAAGGTCAACCTGCACAAGCTGATCAAGCAGTATCCGGACAGCTCTGAAGCCAGCCAGGCGAAGACGCTGTTGGAACAGCTGGATAAGTAATACCTCTCTATCCGTCTTTTGCCGGCGGCACAGACGCCGGCAAAAGTGATAGAATCCGCCGCATTTCCCCCTCCCGGGTACTCAGGAGATGCTGTGGACCTCCGTCTGACCGAAATTTTTTATTCCCTCCAGGGTGAAGCACGAACTGTGGGTCGACCCACGGTATTCGTTCGCCTGACTGGCTGCCCGCAGCGTTGCGTGTGGTGTGATACCGAGTACGCCTTTTCCGGTGGGGAGAAATGGTCTCTTGAGGCGGTTCTGCAAAAGGTAGCCAGCTACGGGGCTCACTACGTGACGGTTACGGGTGGCGAACCGCTGGCTCAGCCCAATTGCTTGCCGCTGCTGACTGCCCTGTGTGATCGAGGCCTTGATGTGAGCCTGGAAACCGGTGGCGCCATGGATATAGCGGGTGTCGATCCGAGAGTCTCCGTGGTCATGGACCTGAAAGCCCCGGGCTCCGGGGAACAGCACAACAACCGGCTGGAGAATATTCCTCTGCTCCAGCCTCATCACCAGGTCAAATTTGTGCTGGCGGACCGCAAGGATTACGACTGGGCCCGTTTTATGCTGGATCAGCACCAATTGCACCAGCGGGTCAGCGATGTGTTGTTTTCCCCGGTGCAGGGGGAGCTGCCACCGGGTGAGCTGGCTGACTGGATCGTGGCAGACCGCCTGCCGGTTCGGTTCCAGCTACAGCTGCACAAACTACTCTGGAATGACGCCCGCGGGCGCTAGTTGACCGGTTGAAGGAGAGCCATCAATGAAAAAAGCCGTGGTATTGCTGTCCGGCGGCCTGGACTCGGCCACCTGCCTGGCTATCGCCCGGGATCAGGGCTACGAGTGCCACACCATCGCCTTTGACTACGGTCAGCGGACCCGGTCCGAGCTGGATGCCGCCGAGCGGGTCTCCGCTGCCCTGGGGGCGCTCAGCCATCGGGTGATCGAGCTGGGCATGGGCAATATCGGTGGCTCAGCGCTCACAGACCACTCCATTGACGTGCCGGAAGAGGGCGGTGACGGGATTCCGGTGACTTACGTGCCGGCCCGTAACACCGTCTTTCTTTCCCTGGCTCTGGGGCTGGCGGAAGTAGTGGAAGCCGAAGCGATCTACATCGGCGTTAATGCGGTGGACTATTCCGGGTATCCGGACTGCCGCCCAGCCTTCATTGAAGCCTTCCAGGCCATGGCCAGCCTGGCCACCAAGGCTGGCGTGGAAGGGTCTCCGATCAGCGTGGAGACCCCGCTGATGCATTTGAGCAAGGCACAGATAATCCAGCAGGGCACGGCCCTGGGGCTGGATTATGGGCTCACGGTGTCCTGCTACCAGGCTGACGAGAATGGCAATGCCTGTGGCAAATGCGACAGTTGCCGCCTTCGCAAGCAAGGCTTTGATGAGGCATTGGTCAAAGATCCAACAAACTATCAGTAAAGGGGAAAAAAAATCGGTTTTCCCCTTGTCTCCCGGAAATAAATCCGTATTATTTGCGCCTCCTTCGGGAGCGGGTCGTTAGCTCAGTTGGTAGAGCAGTTGGCTTTTAACCAATTGGTCGCTGGTTCGAATCCAGCACGACCCACCAAATTTAAAAGGGCTCGCCTGCGGCGGGCCCTTTTTCGTTTCAGCCCTGTCCCGATTCCCTTCTTTTGTTCTCCCGTCGACACATCTTGGTCTCGGCAAAACCCGATTTTCACCACAGAGGCCACAGAGGTCATGCACTTTCCTCAGTGAGCTCCGTGCCCTCTGTGGTGAAACCGGCTTTCTTCAGCGTGCGACCAGCCCCTGGGGCGTGGGCAGGCCATCCTCGCCGTCCAGGGCCGGCTGCCAGACCGGCAGGCCGGCGTCTTCGGCCAGTTGAATCATATTGGCGGTGCCACGGCCGCCGGGAAAAGCCACTATCGCCTGGGGGCGGCCATGGTGGAGCATGCGCCGGTTACGCATGGGGCCGGCGGCGCGACCATGGGCTACCCAGTTGGCCGGGTAGCTGACCTGGTCTACACCGCTGTCATGGGCCCACTGGCTGGCCAGTCGATCCGCGCCAGAGGCGTTGCCGTGGATCAGCAGACTGAAGGTGTTGTCACGTAGCAGCCGGGCCAGGCTGCGGGCCAGTAATGCCTGATCGGAAAAATCCCGCCCGCCGCACACAAGAATACGCATTGCACTGTCCATATGGTCAGTTTTTTGAGAAGTATAAGGATAGCTGCCCGAGATTGCACCTTCAGGATCCGATGCAGGAAAATGGCGACAATGGGAGTTTCACGGGTTGTTGACTGTACATTGGCCTAAACTTGTACAAACATCATTTCTTGTACAGGTATGGGGTGACACATGAACAGCTCCGCAACAATCCCGGTCGGTATCAGCGCCTGTTTGCTGGGCTTGGAAGTGCGTCACGACAAGGGGCACAAGCATTCCCGCTATTGCACTGGCGTTTTGTCCCGCTATTTCCAGTTTCGTTCCCTGTGCCCGGAAATGGGGGCGGGCCTCAGTGCGCCGCGCAAGGCCATGCATCTTGCCGAGCAAGGCGGAGAGCTGCGGATGATCACCACCGATGGGCGTCGCGACTATACCGACCTGATGCAGGATTTCATCACCCGCACCATGCCCTCTCTGGCGCCGTTGCGGGGCTATATCCTGATGGCCAAATCCCCCAGTTGCGGCATGGAGCGCATTCGCGTCTATAACGACGATGGCAATGTGCAGCACCGTGATGCCAGTGGCCTGTTTGCCGCAGCCCTGCAGACCCACTATCCGCTCATGCCCCTGGAAGAAGAGGGCAGGCTCAACGACGACACCCTGCGGGAAAACTTTATCGAGCGGGTGTTCCTCTACGACGACTGGTGCCAGCTCCGCGAGCAGGGGCTCACCGCCCAGCGTTTGATCGACTTCCACAGTCGGCACAAATTCCAGCTGTTAGCCCACTGCCAGAAAACGTACCGCCAGCTTGGGCCTCTGCTCAGCGACCTGAAAAGTCGTCCGCTGGAGGATATCGCCGAGGAATACATCCAGGCCCTGATGGTCGCCATGAAGAAGCGGGTATCGCGAGGTGCACATGTGAATACCTTGCAACACCTGGCGGGTTTTTTGCGTGAGGGTCTCAGCGATACTGACAGGGCGTTGATCAACGAACAGATTGAGGCCTACCTGCGCGAGGAAGTGCCGCTGATTGTGCCCATGACCTTGCTGCGTGGCGGCATGCGCAAGGTGCCGCAGCCGTATCTGGAAAAGCAGGGTTATCTGTCGCCTTATCCGGATGACCTGGGGCTGAGAAACCGGGTATGAGCGACGTGCTGACCATCCAGCAGGCCAGTGAGCAGTGTGGCGTCAACCCGGTCACCCTGCGTGCCTGGGAACGTCGCTATGGCCTGCTGAAGCCGGAGCGCACCGCCAAGGGTCATCGCCGTTACCGATCCGCCGAAGTGGACCAGATCCGGCGCATTGTTCATTGGGTGGAAAAGGGCGTGCCCATCAGCCAGGTGGCGTCCTTGCTGTCAGGGGAGCAGGAGCCGCTGCTGTCAGCGGATAACGGTGTGCCCTGGGCCCAGGCACGCCAGGATGCGTTACTGGCGCTGGAGACCATGAATGGGCGGCGTCTGGAGCAACTGCTCAACAGCCTCCTGGCCGATTACAGCCATGCTCAGGTCATTCGCGAACTCAGCGACCCCCTGCGCGAGCAGCTCGCCGGCAGTCCCTCCCTGTCTGCTCATCTGGCTTTGCTGGAAGCGGTTCTGACCCAGAAGTGGGCCGCCCGTTCCCTGTCTCTGTCACCCAAGCGCCGGGAATTTGGCTGGCTACTGGTGCCAGTGGGGGATGTATTGCCGGCTCTGGAGCTGGCCATGGTGCTGCAGCGACCGTTGTGGTGCTTGCAGCGGGATGTGGACGTGGATGCCTTGAGTGCGCTTCTGGCCGACCGTCAGCCCTGCGGAGTGCTCTGGGTGATTGATCGCTGGCCTACTGCCGGCCAGCGCCAGCGGCTCTGGCCGCAACAGAACCAGCCCTGGCCCGTGGCCTGCTGGGGCAGATTGCTGGAAGCGCCGCCGGCCTCTGTGACCCGGCTCACCGGGGATCGTCAGGCGGTGGCGGAACAATTGTTGGCCCTGGAAGGGGATAGAGACGTTTTATGAATCTGCTCTGGTATCGCAACGATCTACGTATCCACTCACACCGTGCCTTGCAGCAGGCGCTGGAGCGGGATGAACCGGTTATTGCCGTCTATTTTCTCTGTGAGCAGCAATGGGACAATCACGATGTGGCGCCCCTGCGTCGCTGGTATGTGCTGCAAAGCCTGCTCGAATTGGGCGATGCCCTGGCAGAGCGGGGTGTGGATCTGCATGTGCTGGACGCCGGCGACTTTGCCGCCGTGCCCGGGCTCCTGGCGGACTTTGTGGGGGAGCACGGCATTGAACGTCTCTTCTGCAGCCGCGAGTACCCGCTTAACGAACTGAACCGGGACCGAGCGGTGGCCCAGGCGCTAGAGCCGCTGGGGGTACAGATAACCGGCTTTGATGACAGCGTGCTGGTGCCCCCGCGGACCCTGAACACCGGTAAGGGGACGCCATACACGGTTTTCAGCGCCTTTAAAAAACGCTGGGATGTGTGGCTCGACAGCCACTTCGAGCCTGTGGCCGCATTGCCTGCAGCTGGCGCCGGTAACGGCCGCTTTGTGGGCAAAGGGGGTGTGGAAAGTGCTCTCAAGAAGATGACAGTGCCTGACTCCCTGACCCGTCACTGGCAACCGGGCGAGGCTGCGGCACTGAAACAACTGGATGATTTTGCCGAGCATCATCTGGCCGGTTATCGCAAGCATCGCGATTTCCCTTCGCAACCGGCCACCAGTGCCCTGTCAGCAGCGCTGTCTGCGGGCACGCTGTCGCCGGCCAGTTGCTACCGGGCGGCCGCCCTGGCCATGGCCGATGCGGGCGCCCGGGACGGGGCCGCTTGCTGGATCGGCGAGCTTGCCTGGCGGGACTTTTATCGCCAGATCATGGCCCGTTTCCCCCGGGTCAGTCGCGGTGGTGCGTTTCGGCCGGAAACCGAGTTGCTGCAGTGGTCCCAAGACCCTGACCTGTTCCAGGCCTGGTGCGAGGGTCGCACCGGCTACCCGCTGGTGGACGCGGCCATGCGGCAATTGGTGGCCACTGGCTGGATGCATAATCGCCTGCGCATGGTGACGGCCATGTTCCTCAGCAAGCATCTGTGGCTGGACTGGCGGCTTGGGGAGCGTTTTTTCATGCAGCATCTGATTGACGGAGACTTTGCCGCCAACAATGGTGGCTGGCAGTGGAGTGCGTCCTCCGGTACCGACGCGGTGCCGTATTTTCGCGTCTTCAACCCTGTCCGCCAGAGCCAGCGTTTCGATGCGCAGGGCGAGTTTATTGCCCGCTGGGTGCCGGCATTGCGCGAGCTGGATAACAAGACCGTCCACGAACCCTGGAAACAGCCTTTACTGGCGCCTGACTATCCGCCGCCGGTGGTACCCCATGCCGGTGTGCGCGAGCGGGTCACCGAGGCCTTCAAGGCCGCCAAGGCCCAGTACGACGACGGTCCCCACAGTCCCACTAGCAAAAAGGAACAGGCATGAGTCAGCGTATTGCCATCGTCGGCGCCGGTATCAGCGGCCTTACCGCCGCCTGGTATCTGTCCAGAGATCATCAGGTGGACGTCTTCGAGGCCAACGATTACCTCGGTGGCCACACCTGTACCGTGCCGGTGAGCCGGGAGCATGGTGACTACGCCATTGATGTGGGCTTCATTGTGTTCAATGACCGCACCTACCCCAACTATCTGCGTCTGCTGGATGAGCTGGGCCTGCAGGGCCAGCCTACGGCGATGGGATTTGCCGTCAGCGACCAGCGCAACGGACTGGAGTATTCCGGTGATGGGCTGGGCGGGATTTTTGCCCAGAAGCGCAATATTCTGAGCCCATCCCACTGGCGCTTTATCGGCGACATCCTGCGTTTCAATCGCAATGCTCCCGGGTTGCTGGACAGCGAGGCGGGGGAAATGCCGCTGGGTGAATACCTGCGCCGGCATGGTTATGGGGAGCGCTTCTGTCGTGATTATATTCTCGCCATGGGCGGGGCCATCTGGTCCTGTTCCCTGGAACAGATGGAAGTGTTCCCGGCAAAGTTCTTTATTCGCTTTTTCCAGAATCATGGTCTGCTGTCGCTCACCAACCGGCCCCAGTGGTATGTGGTGCCGGGGGGCTCCAATCAGTATGTGCAGCCCCTGGTGGAACAGTGTTCAGCCCGTTTTCACACCCGTTCAGCGGTGAGTGCGGTACGCCGCCATGAGCAGGGTGTCACTCTCACGGTGAACGGTGAACAGCAAGAGTTTGATCAGCTGATCCTTGCCTGCCATAGCGATCAGGCCATGGCGCTGCTTGACGATCCGGATAGTCGCGAGACCGATTGCCTCTCCCGGCTCGGTTATCAGGATAATGAGGTGGTGTTGCACACGGATATTCGTTTGTTGCCTCGCCGGCAGCGAGTCTGGTCAAGCTGGAATGCCCTGCTGTTCGATGACGATCAGGAGCGTGTACAGGTCACCTATGACATGAATATTCTGCAAGGCATCCAGGCACCGGAAACCTTCTGCGTGACCCTGAATGCAACGGACAAAATTGATCCGGAAAAAATCATCGCCCGCTATGACTTTGCCCACCCCCTGTTTACTCCGGATACGGTGGCAGCCTGTGAAACCCTACTGGCGGGCAATGGCGAAAGGCGCACCTGGTATGCCGGCGCCTGGTGCCGCAATGGTTTCCATGAAGACGGCGTGGTGTCGGCCCTGGACGTGGTACGGGCATTGTCCCCGGAGTCTGCCCCGTGATTACCCAGGCGATAGCAAGGGGCAAGGTATGGCACCAGCGTCTGGTGCCGTTCCGTCATGGCTTTCACTACCCATTGTGGATGGTCTGGTGTGATCTGACGGAAGTAGACGCCATGCTGGCCCGGCATCCGGCCTGGGGCCGACGCTGGCGGCCGGTGGTGTTTCGCGACAGCGATTTTGTGGATGCGCGCCCGGATAACCTGAATGACAAGGTGCGTGAAAAAGCCCTGGAGCTGGGTCTGGATTGGCAGGCGGGCAGGGTAGTGATGCTGGGCCAGTGGCGGACCCTGGGGACGCTGTTCAATCCTCTGGTGCTGTACCTGCATTTTTCCGGGGACAGTGACCAGCCGGACAGCATGCTGGCGGAAGTGCAGAATACCCCCTGGCGGGAGCGGCATTTCTATCCGCTGAACCTGCAAAAAAACGAACAGGGGGATTGGGTAGTGAGCCACCCCAAGGCCTTCCATGTGTCGCCCTTTCTGCCGATGGCGCTGGACTACCACTGGCATCTTCACGTGGCCTTACCCGGGTTGCGCCTAATGTTGGAAGACAGAAAGGAAGATCAGGTCGTGTTTGTGGCTGGGCTGCAGCTGGACCTGAAAGACGCCGGCAAAGGTAACATGGGGTCGGTGATCTTCCGCTTCGGTGCCCAGGGCGTGGCGACAATGCGTGCCATTTACTGGCAGGCATTCCGGCTCTGGCGCAAGGGGGCGAGATTTCATTCTCACCCCGGCAAAAACAGTAACAATCAGTACGGAGATTGACCGCATGCTGTCTGGCGAAAAAGCCACAACAAACCAACTACAACACAGTGTGACAATCAGCTGGCCACAGTCCGTGGCTCGCAAGTTGGTGCTGGCTAGGCTCAATGCCCTGCCCAATGGCGCTCTCCGTATCCACGAACCCGGTGGCAATCAGGTCATTCTCGGCAGCAATTCCCACAGCGAAGCGGCCACTATTCGTCTGCGTGACTGGCGCACCTATACCATGATGATGAGTGGTGGTGCCCTGGGCGCAGCAGAGGCCTACATGGAGAAAGGCTGGGATAGCCCGGATCTGGTAGCAGTGATCCGTTACTTTGCTGCCAACGTGGACGCCATGAAATCCCTGGAAGGCGGCATGGCACTGTTGTCCCGGCCTGCCCTGAAAATGCTGCACCGCTATAACCGTAATTCCCTGCAGGGTTCACGTCGCAACATCTCTGCCCACTATGATCTGGGCAACGATTTCTTCAGCCTGTTTCTCGATCGCAGCATGATGTACTCCAGTGCAGTGTTTCCCCGCCGGGACGCCACGCTGGAAGAGGCCTCCGACTACAAGCTGGAAAAAATCTGCCAGTACCTGTCACTGACTCCAGGCATGACCTTGCTGGAAATTGGCACTGGCTGGGGTGGTCTTGCCATTCATGCGGCCAAGCATCATGGCGCTCAGGTCACCACTACCACCATTTCCCGGGAGCAGGCTCGCCATGCCCGTGAAAGGGTTCAGGCTGAGGGCCTTGAGGACAAAGTGACGGTGCTGGAAGAGGATTACCGGGAGCTCACCGGTCAGTATGATCGGGTGGTCTCCGTGGAGATGATCGAAGCGGTGGGGGCGGAGTTTCTGCCGGGCTATTTTCAGGTGCTCGGAGAAAGGCTCAAACCGGATGGCAAACTGGTATTGCAGGCCATCACTGTGCCGGATCAGCGCTACGAGCATGCCCGCAAGCAGGTCGACTTCATCAAACGCTATATTTTCCCCGGTGGCTTCCTGCCCAGCGTGTCGGTGATGTGCCAGCATCTGACTGAGCATACCCGCATGGTCGCCACGGAACTCCATGATATCGGCCACGACTACGCCCTGACCCTGCATCACTGGCGCCAGCGCTTTCTGGCGACCTTGCCGAAAGTCCGTGAACTGGGCTTTGACGAGCGCTTTATCCGTATGTGGGATTACTACCTGTGTTACTGCGAGGGCGCGTTCCTGGAGCGAGCCATCAGTACAGTGCATCTGGTGGCTGCCGGTCCCGACTATCGTCCGACATCTTGAAAAGCCGCCCGTCCGGGCGCATTTTAACGCTTAAGGGTATCTACGTGGCGCCGCGCCGGCGCCACGTTGTGGTATTATGCCCGCCCTGATTTTCTGGTTATTACCTAAGTTGTTGATATCAGGGGGAAACCCCAGGCGGTGAAGCCAATGACTGCAGAGGCACAAGCACTGGTACAGGCCCACCTGGCCAAGGTGGTACACGAGGACTCGCTCAGCGAGGAACAGCGTGCATCCTACCGCCAGCGCATTAAGGAATTGCTACACCAGCGCGATGCGGTACTGGTGGCCCACTACTATACGGATCCTGAAATCCAGTCCCTGGCGGAAGAGACCGGTGGCTGTGTGTCCGACTCCCTGGAAATGGCCCGCTTCGGCAAGGAGCATCCGGCGTCCACCCTGATCGTGGCCGGGGTCAAGTTCATGGGCGAGACCGCCAAGATTCTCAGCCCGGAAAAAAGCGTTTTCATGCCGACCCTGGAAGCCACCTGCTCGCTGGATATCGGTTGTCCCGAGGACGAATTTGCCGATTTCTGTGATCAGCATCCGGATCGCACCGTGGTGGTGTACGCCAATACCTCGGCGGCCGTGAAAGCCCGGGCCGATTGGGTAGTCACATCCTCCATTGCGGTAGAGCTGATTGAGCATCTGGACCGCAACGGCGAAAAAATCCTCTGGGCCCCGGATAAGCACCTGGGCAGCTATGTGCGCGACAAGTCCGGTGCCGATGTACTGTGCTGGGATGGCGCCTGCATCGTGCACGAGGAATTCAAGGCCAAGGGGCTGCAGGATCTGAAAGCGGCCTACCCGGAAGCTGCCATTCTGGTACACCCGGAGTCACCGGCCCCGGTGGTGGAAATGGCGGATGTGGTGGGCTCTACCTCGCAGCTGATCAAGGCTGCCTGCGAGATGGATAACGACACCTTCATTGTCGCCACGGATAAAGGCATCTTCTACAAGATGCAGCAGCTTGCTCCTGGCAAAACCTTCCTGGAGGCGCCCACTGCCGGCTCCGGTGCCACTTGCCGCAGCTGTGCCCATTGCCCGTGGATGGCCATGAACGGCCTGCAGAACATGTTGGCGGTGCTGGAAGACAACAATGGCATGGGCCAGGAAATTTTCGTGGATCCTGCCTTGGCGGAAAAGGCCATGGTGCCACTCAACCGCATGCTGGATTTCGGCAAGTCGCTGAAGTCGTAAGGACACGACAATTGAAAAAGGCGGCACACGGTGCCGCCTTTTTCATAGGACCTGCCCTGTGCTTGTCTCGTTGGAGCTTTGCAAGCAAGGCTCCAACGGGTCGGCTTAATGCCCCAAAGTCTCAGAACCTCTCTTCCGATAATCTCTTCATGGTTTGCAGCCGGCCATTGAGTTTGCTGTACAGCGCAAAGTCATTTTCCGCATCCCGCAAGGCGTATTCCATCTGTTGCATCGCCTGTTGGTCCCTGCCACGCAGGAACTGGCTTTCTGCCCGTGCGTGAAGGGCACGAATTTTGTCACCGCTGTTGCCATAGGCATCGGCGGCCAGATCCCAGATATACGGGTTGTTGGGGCGGTCTCCCAATAGCGGCTTGAGTAGCGGCAATGCCCTGGCCGGTTGCTCACTGCGCAGTAGTGCCTTGCTCAGCAAAATGGATGCCGGGTAATTGTTCGGTGACAGATCCAGTACCCGCTCCGCCTGGCTGATGGCCGCGTCGTAGTTGCCTTCGTCCATTGCTACTTCCACCAGACCCAGCCGGAACCACAGCTGGTCCGGGTGTTCTTCGGCGAGTGCCTTCATGATTTCCCTGGCCTGGTCATAGTGGTCAGCACGCAGATAACTCAGCGCCAGTCCATAGCGGGCGGCCTGCAGGCCCAGAGCATTGCGTTCGTTGCTGTATTGGCGGAAATGGTCGATGGCATGGTCTTCGCCTTGAATGAAGGCCGCCTGTAGTCGTGCCTGTACCAGCAGGAAATGGACGGATGGAGCGAGCCTTGGGGTAGGTAGGGAGCGCGCCCTGGATCGGCTGTCGGCAATACGGCTTTCTGTGACCGGGTGGGTGAGCAGAAACTCGGGCGGATCCCCGGAAAAGCGCTGGCTGTTGTGCATGCGTTCGAAGAAGCGGGGCATGGCATCCGGGTCCATGCCGGCGGCGACCAGGGTCTGCATGCCCACCCGGTCCGCTTCCCGTTCGTTCTGGCGGGAGTAGGCCAGCTGCGCCTGGATAGCGCCGGCCTGGGTGGCAGCGATACCTGCCATGCCGGCTTCACCATCACCGGCAATGGCGACTGCCAGACTGGCCAGCATGGCGGCCAGCACGGCGGTGTTCATCTTTTTCGAGTCCAGATAGCGGCGGGCAAAATGCCGCTGGCTGACGTGGGCAATTTCGTGGGCCACCACGCCGCCAACTTCTCCTTCGTCGCGGGCATTGAGGAATAGCCCGGCGTTGAGCCCGATGACCCCGCCGGGTACCGCAAAGGCGTTGATCTGGCGGCTGTTGATGACCACGATGTCGAGATTGGGTTCTTTCAGGTCGCTGTAGGACGCGAGCCGGTAGACAAGGCTTTCCACATACTCCTGCACTAGGGGGTCGGACATGATCGAGGTCTGCCCGCGCAGGCCGCGCAGCCAGCCGCGACCCAGCCGGTACTCTTGGTCGGCGGACATCAGTGCGGCGGTGGGATCACCCAGAACCGGAAGATCGTCATTGGCGCTGGTCGCTGCCAGCGTGCAGCAAGTCAACAACAAGACGGTGCGTAACAAAAACTTCAAGTAAGATGCTCCCGTAAGTATTCGTGCAAGTCGGCACAACCCCACCCTTATTCCGTTGCCGGGTTGTGACTATAATGCAGCTAGAGCCGCAACGAATGAAGCCGCCTGTATGAGCGACCAGCCTATCGACCTGCAGATTGATGCCTCCAGCCTGCAATGTCCCATGCCGTTGTTGAAGACCCGGCAGGCGCTGAGACATCTCAAACCGGGGCAGCTGCTGGAGGTGATCGCCACCGATGCGGCTTCCGCCGATGACATTCCTGCCTATTTGAGACAATCCTGCCACGAGCTGGTTCGCATGGGCGAAAATAAGGGCCACTATGCCTTTGTGATTCGCCGTGGCGAACAGGAGAGCTGATGTTACGTATTCTCAAAAACTGGTCCGAACGGTACTTCTCCGACGAGGAGGCAGTATATCTTCTTGTGGTATTGCTGACCGCCGGGCTGGTGATTCTGTTTTTCGGTGGCATGTTGGCGCCGGTGCTTGCCTCGATCGTGATCGCCTACCTGATGCAGGGGCTGGTTTCCGGGCTGGAACGCCACGGCATGCGTCGTCTGCTGGCGGTGAACCTAGTTTTTACCCTGTTCCTGGGCCTTTTGATCGCTACCCTGGTGGTGCTGTTGCCCATGGTCTGGCGACAGACCTTGCTGCTGGTGCAGGACCAGTTGCCGTATCTGCTCAAGAATGGGGAGACCTGGCTTAGACAGTTGCCGGAACATTATCCGGAAGTGATCTCCATGGAGCAGGTCAATTCCATCGTGGCGGTGATTCAGCGCCAGGTGGCGGAAGCAGGGCAGGGGGTATTGACCCTGTCGCTGGCGTCCATTCCCAACCTGGTGGAGGTGATGGTCTTCCTGGTGTTGCTGCCCTTGTTGGTGTTCTTTTTCCTCAAGGATCGAGAAACCATCATCAACTGGCTGATGCGTTTCCTGCCCCGTCGGCGCCGAATTCTGGATCATGTCTGGCATGAGATGGATGATCAGATTGCCAACTATGTGCGCGGCAAGGCCATCGAGATCCTGCTGGTAGGCAGTGCCACCTTTATCGCTTTCCTGCTGCTGGGCATGCATTACACCGTGTTGCTGGCGGTGCTGGTAGGGTTGTCTGTGGTAGTGCCCTATATTGGCGCCACTGTGGTAACACTGCCGGTGGCAGCAGCAGCCTATGTGCAGTTTGGCTGGAGCGGGGATTTTGCCTTGGTGATGGTGATTTACGGCGTCATCCAGTTTATCGATGGCAATATTCTGGTGCCGTTGCTGTTCTCGGAAGCGGTAAATCTTCACCCCGTGGCGATCATTACCGCTATCCTGCTTTTCGGCGGGATGTGGGGACTATGGGGTGTGTTCTTTGCCATCCCCCTGGCCACGTTGATCAAGGCGGTGATCAATGCCTGGCCCAGTCAGGCTGACTATCCGGACACCGCAGAGCAGAAGGGGCAGGCGGACTGATAGCGGTCAAGGGGCGCGGTTGCGCCCCTTGTTATGCAGAGGCTCCCTAGATTCCCAGTTCGTCCAGCTCTGCCAGCAGATCCTCGTGATGGCTCTTGGTTTTGAACTTGTCCATTACCTTCAGCAGCTTGCCGTCCTTGCCGACGATAAAGGTAGTACGGATGAGCCCCATGAATTCCTTGCCCATGAACTTCTTCATTCCCCAGCAACCATATTTCTCCGCGGTGGCGTGGTCCTCATCGGACAATAGGGTGAAGTTCAGATCATGCTTGTCGATAAACTTGGGCAAACGGGCAACCGGGTCCGGGCTGATGCCAAACACGACCACGCCACGTTTTTCCAGCTCAGCCCTGGTATCGCGAATGCCGCAGGCCTGGGTGGTACAACCCGGGGTGAGCGCTCTGGGGTAGAAGAAAATCACCACCGGGTTCTTGCCCTTGAAGGATTTCAGTTCAACCGGATTGCCGTCCTGATCGGGCAGTTTGAAGTTGGGTGCCAGATTACCAATCTTGGGATGTGCCATATCGAGTCCGTTTCTCTTTCATGCTGTTGATGGTTTTACCGTGCGGCGGTGCTTAGCGTTTCGGCGTCATGGTGGCGTCCAGATTGCGCGCCTCGCAGAAGTCCAGGAAGGCCTCGCGTAATTCGGCCACTGATTGTTCCGCGTTCATGCTCAGCACCAGGTGAAGGCTGAACATGCGGGTGCCGGTGTGGGGAGCGGCATAGGTGCCGGTATGCAGATCATCGATGTTGATGCTGCGCCGGGAAAAGAAATTGGCAATTTCATGGACGATGCCCGGATTGTCCATGGCGACCACTTCCACCTCGTAGGGCAGGGCTCGGGCCTGCAGATCACGTGGGCGGGTACGTTTCAGGGTGATCAGCAGGTCCAGTTCGCTGGCCAGGTTGTCCCGCTCCGCTTCCAGTCGGTCCAGGGTGGCGTCACTGCCGGACACCAGCATCAGTACGGCAAACTCGCCGCCCAGCACCGTCATGCGAGAATCGAGGATGTTGCCGTTGTGTTGCAGTACTGCCCGGGAAAGGGACTCCACGATGCCTGGGCGGTCTGAACCCAGGGCCGAGATAACGATGAGTTGTTCCATGATGCGCTCCGCAGGCATTGTCGTCTTGTTTGGTGAGAGTTTAGAGGTTGCAGGTTTTTTCTGCACGGGTGCAGGAGTCAGGCATCTGGCGTCCAGCGTTTTCGAGGTTTACCATAGCGCCCTTCGGTCCGGTGCACCGGAATAATCGCGATTGCGCCCCATTGGCGTAAAACAGGAGACAGGCATGATCCGTGGCAGCATTGTAGCGCTGGTAACCCCCATGCGCGCAGACGGAGCAGTGGACTGGGAGCGTTTGCGCGCCCTGGTGGACTGGCATGTGGAGCAGGGCACCCACGCTATTGTGGCGGTGGGCACCACGGGCGAATCCGCCACCCTGGGTTTTGAAGAGCACGACAGTGTAATTCGTGAGGTGGTGGCCGCGGCCAAGGGCCGCATCCCGGTGATCGCCGGTACCGGGGCCAACAACACCGAAGAAGCCATTCGTCTGACCCGTGACGCCAAGCGTGACGGCGCCGATGCCTGCCTGTTGGTAACTCCTTACTACAACAAGCCGCCCCAGGAAGGCCTCTATCAGCATTATCTGGCGGTGGCCCGGGCAGTGGATATTCCGCAGATTCTCTACAATGTGCCGGGCCGTACTGCCTGTGATCTGTTGCCGGAAACCGTGGAGCGGCTGAGCAAGGTGCCCAATATCATTGGCATCAAGGAAGCCACCGGTAACCTGGAGCGGGCCCGTGAAATTCGCGAGCGTTGCGGTGACGATTTTATGCTCTATTCCGGCGATGACGCGACTGCCATGGATTTCATCCTGGCGGGCGGTCATGGCGATATCTCGGTGACCGCCAATGTGGCCCCGGCCAAGATGGCGGCCATGTGTGAAGCGGCCCTGGCAGGCGACGCGGATAAGGCCCGTACATTAAATGCGGAACTTGAGCCCCTGCACCGTGATCTGTTTATTGAAGCTAGTCCGATCCCGGTGAAATGGGCACTGTATGAAATGGGCCTGATTGACCTTGGTATCCGCCTGCCGTTGGTGTCGCTGTCAGAAGCGGCCCAGCCGCGATTGCGTGAGACCATGCGTCAATGCGGCCTGCTGGAGGTTAAATGAAGAAAGCGGCGTTAACGCTCGCCCTGGTGGTATCCGCAGCATCCGGCTGTAGCTGGTTGCCGGACAGCAGCCTGAATTATCGCAATGCGCAAATGCTGGAGCCTATCCAGGTTCCTGAAGACGGCGTATTCATCGGCGAGCAGCCGCTTTATGCGGTCCCGCGTCAGGAAGAGCGTCTGGTGGGCCGTGGTGAAGATGAGAAGCGCTTTGAGGTGCCCAAACCGCCACAGCTGGTGGTTCTGGGTGGCGCTGATGAGGACGAGTCACAGCAACCCGCCCCCAAGGATGCGTCCTCGAAGGCGATTCTGGCCCGTGATGGTAACGGCTACCCGATTATCATGATGTCCACCCGCTTTGCCTGGGCCTGGGAGTATGTGGGTGACGCCCTGGGTAACACCGACCTGAAGATCAGCGACCGGGACCGTGAAGTGGGTATTTATTACCTGAAGGTGCCTGAGCGCTATACCCTGGGTGCCAAGACCGCGCAATTGAAGCTGAGTCATACCACCAATGGTATTCAGGTGGCGGTATTGAATGAAGAAGGCACCGCGCTGGTGGAAAAGACCCCGGGCCAGGCCATTCTTGAACGCATTTTTGAAGAACTGAATTAAGTATCATGAAGCTGGCATCACTGGGCAGTGGCAGTAAGGGTAACGCCACCCTGGTGGAAGCGGACGACACCCTGGTGTTGATCGACTGCGGGTTTACCGTCAAGGAAACCGAGCAGCGACTGGCAAGATTGGGGCTGGCTGCGGATCAGCTCAGTGCCATTCTGGTAACCCATGAGCACGGCGACCATATCCGCAGTGCCGGGGCGCTGGGCCGCAAGACCGGTTGCCCGGTCTACAGTTCTTTTGGCACCGCCAGCGCGGTGCAGGGCAAACGCACCAGTCTCAGCGGTGCAAACTGGCAGGAAGTACGGCCGGGGCGTGCCTTTACTGTAGGGGCGTTGCAGATTCTTCCGGTCCTGGTGCCCCATGATGCCCGCGAGCCCTGCCAGTACCGCTTTACCTGGCAGGGCCGTACCCTGGGCGTGCTCACTGATCTGGGGGCCATTACTCCCCATGTGGTAGAGGCCTATCAGGATTGTGATGCGCTGGTGCTGGAATGCAATCATGACGCGCAGATGCTGGTCCACGGTCCCTATCCGCCGTCGTTGAAACGGCGCGTCGGTGGTATGTTGGGGCATCTGAGCAATGATCAGGCTGCAGCGCTGCTGCGCCAGGCCAATGTGGATCGCCTGCAGCATCTGGTGTTGTCGCACCTGAGTGAACAGAACAACACGTCCCGGCATGCACTGGATGCCATTGAGCGGGTAGTGACCCGCGGGCGTGAACGAATTGGCGTTGCCAGTCAGACGGAAGGGTTTGGCTGGCTGCAAGTACATTAATACTGACCCGAGTAAAGGCCTTTCCATGGAAAAACGCGACGAGTTGTATGCCGGCAAAGCCAAGTCTGTGTACACCACCGATGACGCGGACAAACTGATCATGCTGTTCCGCGACGACACCTCGGCCTTTGACGGCAAGAAGAAAGAGGCGCTGGCGCGTAAGGGAGCGGTGAACAATCAGTTCAATGCTGCCATCATGGAAAAGCTCAAGGCGGCGGGCATTCCCTGTCACTTCGAGCAGATGCTGTCGCCGGTGGAATCGCTGGTGAAAAAGCTGGAAATGATTCCGGTGGAGTGCGTGGTGCGTAACATTGCCGCCGGCTCTATCTGCCGCCGCCTGGGTGTGGAAGAAGGTCTGGAACTAACTCCGCCCACGTTCGAATTCTTTCTCAAGAATGATGATCTGGGTGACCCCATGGTCAACGACTTCCATATCCGCAGTTTCGGCTGGGCCACCGATGAGCAGGTGGCACAGATGAAAACCCTGACTTTCCAGGTTAACGAGGTGCTTAAGCAGCTGTTCCTGGACGGTGGCATGTTGCTGGTGGATTACAAACTGGAATTCGGCGTGTTTAATGGTGAAGTGCTGCTGGGCGATGAATTCAGCCCCGACGGTTGCCGGCTGTGGGATAAGAACACCCGCGAAAAGCTGGACAAGGATCGTTTCCGCCAAGGCCTTGGTGGCGTGGTGGAAGCCTATGAAGAAGTGGGGCGTCGATTGGGGATGCAGTTTCAATACTGATTCACGGCGTCTCGTACACGTTCGAACAACACCCTGAAGAATAATAAGGAGCAACTATGAAATCGGTAATGCGTCTGGCGGCGGTGGGCCTGCTGGCAGCCACCCTGAGCGGCTGTTTCCTCACTAAACTGGCAACGACTCCCATGCGACTGGTGGGTGCCGCTGGCTCCGTGGTGGGCGCCGTGCTGTCGATTATTCCGGTAGCCGGCAACGCCGCGGATGAAGCGCTGGAAAAAGTGGATGGGGCCATCGATTCCACCGCTGACAGCATCGACAAAATTCCGCTGTAATACTGGCCCCAGGCCCCCGCGAACGACGGGCCTGGGGTTTGCGTGCTTGTAATCCGCGGGGGGGTTGTGAAAAATACAGTCTCCCTGGCCCGCTTGCGGCCTGACCAGGCGTAAACAGCCCTGGCTCAATAACAACAATAACCGGAGTTCGCCATGCACCGCTGGCTACTATCCTTCCTCATGCTCATGCCTGTGCCGGCTGTGGCAGATGACCTGCTTATCGGCCTGGGCTACCTCAATGGTCTCGCCGGGTTGAACCTGGAGTGGGCCACCGAACACAACAGTTTCTACGCCATGCCGTCCGTATACCTGGATTCTGGTGGTTTGGACACTGATGAGCCTCGCTGGGTGGCGGGCTGGCGCCATAAGATGGAGCGCGGCCTGATGTCCGAGAACGGTTTCTACACCGGCCTGATGGCGGGGGACCTGGGTGGCGAGAGCCACTATGAGCGCCTCGGTGTCGGAGTGGAACTGGGCCACCAGTGGGTCAAACCCTATTCTCGCTGGACCGTCAGTGCGGCGGTAGGAGCCATTGAAGCTTTGGATTGTGACGAATACGAAGTGGCGTTTCGCTGCGACACCGAAGAAGAGCGTGACAATAACGACCTGGATGTAGAGCCGGTCGTCGTGCTGGGTATCAGCTTCAGTCTGCGGCGCTGATCCTCAAACCTTCCTGCGTTTCCCTTTGCAAGTGGCTGTGATGGCTCAATAAAGCCGCGCGGGCGCTTGCATTTTTCTGTTTGCTCCGATTCAGGGCAAGAGTTTTGCACAGCGTTTAACCGTTTTTCAGGCCTTGAGTGAATGTTCTTGTCTAACTTGTTGATTTGCGGTGAGTGATTGATAAGTTGCTGTTTCTAAAGGCTTTAACAAAACGGCCATTTTTTCATCATTCTGGGGAAAGGGTAGGAAAAATCGGCGCTGGCGGAAGTTCCTGACAGTCTATGCACAAAGTTATCCACAGATGTTGTGAGTAACTTTTTTGCTCAACACAGTGGCGGCAAACCGTGTTGACATGGCGCTTGTCGCGCATTCACATTGCCGCGTATGCGGCAAACAAGACACCGCTGCTCAGCGCCTCAGCATGGGAAGGGGTCGCCAGGGTTGGCTGAGCAATTGCTGGCCGCTGAGCTTGAGTAGCAGGCGATGAAAACCCACGTTGGGGAAGGCCCGTTTGATCAGCCGAACCCGGGTCATGGGGACGCCGAAGCGCATCAGGCCCAGACTCACATCGATCCAGTCTGCGCGTCGAAACACTTCGGCCAGGTTTGTCGGGTCGTCGTGATAGCGGCTGATCTTATGATGATTCAGGATCATGGCGCGCACCATGGCACGGTGGTGACCCAGTTTCTGCTCTTCCAGATAATGTTCCGCCAGGCGGGCAGAGGGCTGTAGATAATCGAACGTCCCGGCCAGCCAAATGCCGGCATCGTGGAAGAAAGCGGCAACTTCCAGGGCTTCCTGTTCCTGGTCGTCCAGTGTCTTCTGTGCGGCCACCAGATTGACAAGACGGTAGACATGGTTGCGGTAAGGAGTCTGCTGCTTTCCGAAGCGTTCCGTGTACTGATCAAAGAGTGAGTCCACACGGGGTAATTGCGTAATCAGGTCTGGGGACATCCTGTGTACCTGGTGATTCTTTATTGTTGTGCCCGGAGGCAGCCTTTCTCTTTCATAGTGGCCAGTAATACCGCTGAAATCCAGAGGAGTAGGGAAAAATTGCGAGCGTGGACACATCTTGTTGCTGGTGATTGTAGGCAATTGGTTTCCCGCTATTGGAGCTCGGGCACCCTTGTTCTATAGTCAGACAAGAATTTTGGGATTGTTCAACAAGCAATGGGGCTGTAGCTGTACCGGCGGCGATTGCGGTGCGGAAACAGAGCATGCTGTTGAACGCTGCAAGAGATCCCTCTAAGGAGTACCCGTGAGCTTCAAAGCCAAAGAAAGCCTTTCCGAGCAGATTGCCCAGCACTTGGCCAAGCAGATTATCCATGGTGACATGCTGGCCGGTGATCGTATCCAGGAGCTGCGTGTGGCCGGCGAGCTGGATGTGAGCCGTGGCTCCGTCCGCGAGGCCCTTCTGATCCTGCAGCGTCGCCAACTGATCGATATCCTGCCGCGCCGCGGGGCGGTGGTGAAGGAAATGTCCGAAGCCCATGTGCGCAGCCTCTATGAGGTGATGCAGGTGTTGCTGGGGTTGGTGATCCGCAAGGCCATCAAGGTGGTGCGAGAAGAGGATCTGGATGCTTTTATCGAGCTGGTTCATGGTCTGCAGGTGGCGGCGGAAGAACGGGATCTGGATGCTTTCTTTGTGCTCAGTTTCCAGTTCCTTGAGCATGCCTACCCGTTTGCCCGCAATGTGTTCGTGGAAGACATCCTTATCAACATGCAGCCGGCCATGCAGCGGGCCTATTTCATGGCCCTGCACCTGGAAGCCGACGAAGTGAAGGAATGCCTGTCGTTCTTCAAGGCCCTGGTGGAAACCATCTTCCGCCGGGATGTTCGCTCGGCGCTGGAAATCATCCGGGAGTTCGCCGAGCACCAGTCGGAGCTGGTGGAGGAATCCATCACCCGCGCCCGCCAGATCGAAACCGCCTGGGGATCTCGCCGCCGCAAATAAATTGACCCTTGCCCTGCGCGGCCAAGCTGCATAGAATTGCCACCCTCTTCAGGTACATGGCACAGAACATTGCCCTGGAGGTTGCCATAGAACCGTAGCTCAGTTGGTTAGAGCGCCGCCTTGACATGGCGGAGGTCGGCGGTTCGAATCCGCCCGGTTCTACCAAGATTCAGGAAAAAGGGTTTGTCGCAGCGATGTGGCAAACCCTTTTTTCGTTTAGCCCCTTTTTCACGCCGCCCTGTAGAATACCGACACCCTGGAGCCGACGAGAACGTTGGGATGCCTGACGCCGACTATCTTGGGGCTGCCCGCCCAACACTGATTCTGTATCTGCCTCACCGGCCGAACGGCCTTGAACAGTTACAGCAATATCCTGACGCTGCCGAATTGGTGGCGGCGAACTCCAATCACTGGCGCAAGATCGTGAACTTGCTTGCCAAGGTGGCTTGTCCGGTGGCGCAGGAATGGCGGCATTACCGGGATACGTCCCTGTTCCAGAAAAGCGCACTCTGCTTTGCGCCGGCACTGGCGAACGGTGAATGCTGGCACTGGATCGGCGGCAAGGAGAATCTACTGCGGTTTGCCGGGTTACCGCACAGGGCCCGGCCGCTGGATCGTGCTCCCGGTGTTTTCGTAGACGCAGAGCGTCGCTTGTTGTTGACCCCTTATCCGGATTATCGCCAGCTCAGTAATGCGTTGGTGGCGCAGTTGCGTCTTTCCCTTGAGGAGCAGGGTTTCTATAGCGGGGCTCGTTCATGAGGCAGCCATATTTTCTCGGATGCCCGCAATGGCAGCACCCGGACTGGAATGGCCGTCTGCCTGCCGGCGGCAGTCCTCTGAGTCGTTATAGCCGGGTGTTCAATAGTGTCGAGGGTAATACCACCTTCTACGCCATGCCGTCATACAGGCAATGTGAACAATGGCGGGCCCAGGTGCCGGAGAATTTCCGGTTCCTGTTCAAGTTTCCCCGACAGATCACTCACGATGGCCTGTTGAAGGGTGTGGGTGGGGAGACGAGAGGGTTTCTGGATCTGCTGGCGCCACTGGCGGATGTGCTCGGGCCCATGTTGCTGCAGCTTCCTGCTGCCTTCGGACCGGAACGGCTGGGGGACTTGTGGCGTTTTGTGGAGGCGCTACCGGCACCGTTTGGCTGCACGGTAGAAGTGCGTCACCCGGATTTCTTCGCCAAGGGGGAAGCTGAAGTGGCCCTCAATCGCGGCCTGCGTGAGCGCCATATAGCGCGGGTCTGCTTTGACAGCCGGGCGTTGTTTGCCGCCAGCGCCGACGATGCGGCCACCCGTGAAGCCCAACGCAAGAAGCCCCGGCTGCCGGTGCATGTGCTGCCGGTGGAGGCGGCGCCGTTGGTGCGTTATGTGGGGCATCCGGACCTGCAGGCCAACCGGCCGTTTCTGGCGCCCTGGGTGGAGCGGGTAGCGAACTGGATAACGGCGGGGGAGCGTCCTTACCTGTTTATTCACATGCCTGACAATGGCGATGCCTTGTCACTGGCATTGCTGTGGCATGAGTTATTGCAGGTTCGATTGGAGGGGCTGCCTGATCTGCCCATCGATACGATGCAGGCCCAGCCTGGTTTGTTCTAAACGTCGTTGTGCTGTGCGCTGTGGGAAATCCGGTGTTTGACTCCGGAGGATGGAGTAGGAGGTTGCTTGCAGCGAACCATTGGCGTGCAAGCACGCTCCTACAGTTTCAACGAAGCACCTGTAGGAGCGCCGCTTGAGGCGCGAACGATGACGGACGGAAAAGCGCTTAATTCAACGCGACCAGGGTGTCGTCACGACGACGGCTGTTTTCCGCCCACACCAGCAGGTCGTAGTAGCGGCGGATGTGGCGGACGTAGATCACTGCCTGGCCGCCGCGGGCATTGCCGTATCGCAGTTGGCCGGCGTAGGCCGGGTTGGCCAGCATGGGCAGACGTTGTTTCACATCCTGCCAGTTGTCCGGGTTGCCACCCTGGCTCTGGGTCAGCACGCGGGCGTCTTCCAGGTGACCGAAGCCCACGTTGTAGGCGGCCAGCGCCATCCAGGTGCGGCTCGGCTCGGGGATCCGCGCCGGGATGCGATCGTGGGTGTGGCGCAGGTAGTCGGCGCCAGCCAGGATGCTCTGGGCCGGGTCGGTGCGATCACTGATACCCATCTGGCGAGCGGTGTCGTTGGTGAGCATCATCAGACCCTTCACCCCGGTGGGGGAGATGGCACCCGGATCCCACAAGGATTCCTGGTAGGCCAGGGCAGCCAGCAGGCGCCAGTCAAAGCCGCTGTTGCCTTCCGCCTTGCGGAACAGTTCCTCATAGCGGGGCAGACGATCTTCCAGGTGACGCATGAAGCTGCGTGCCGCATACAGGTTGAACTGTTCCACATGGCCGTAGAAACGGTCTTCCAGCTTGGCGGTAGTGCCATTGGCCTTGGCCTGAGTCAGGTAGCGCTGGGCAGCCAGGTACAGGCTCTGGTCATCCTTGGGGTTGAACGCCCAAGCCAGCGGCATGTCAGTGGCGGCGGTGTAATCGGCGATCAGCTCGGGCCACAGGGCACGCTGCAGGGAATAGTTGTTGGAATGGATCAGGGTGTAATCCACCTGGCCGTCTTCCACCAGAGCCAGCAGCTGTTCCGGGCTGGCTTCTTCCACTTCCTGGAATTCCAGGCCTGGATTTTCCAGCTGTGCCTTTACCAGCAGTTCCGCGTGGCTGGAGCCGGCGGCCACAGCTACCCGCTTGCCAATCAGTTCTTCCATACCACGGATGCGCGGGGTGTCCAGACGGCGAACCACCAGGGAATCCACTTTCTGATAGTCGGTGGTGAAGTGCAGGCTCTCGCTGCGTTCTGCGGTGGCCACCAGGCCGGCCGCTGCCATATCGGCAGTGCCTTTACGAATGGCATAACGGATATAGGAAGGATCGTCGGATTCCAGCATGCGCAGCTCGACGCCCAGGCTGTCGGCAAAGCCCTTGGCCAGCTCGTATTCCATGCCGGTGTAACCGTGCTGGTCCTGATAGTAGGTGGTATTGGATGGACGGGTCATGACCACCAGCTCACCGCGGGTCATTACCCGTTCCATGGCGGTGGGAGTGGGGCGCATGGCGAGCATCATGCCCAGTACGCTGAACAGGGCCAGCGAGGCGAGTAGATGCTTACTGTGTCGAAAGAAAACCGTCATCCTTGGTGTACCTCTGTCAGGTTGTCCAGACAGGTCGATACTGCTACCGCCGACCGGTTAGGGATTGTTTCATCCCCTGCCTGTGATCTATATCACGTAAAAGTGGCGCAACTCTATCAGTGGCAAATGGCTGTTATGTAAAGCTTTGTCGAACAATTGAGCGTTTTATGCACAAATGCGACAAGTCCGGAAGAGAGCATTAAATTGCTTATAAGGCGCGTGGCGTAGGTGATTAACCCACGTCGTAGGACAGGGCTGACAAGGATGAAATTGGCCGTCGCAGGAGGCTGCGAGCGGCGGGCAAATCCCGTATCATTGCGACCCTTACTCTCGACCCCCACTAGTAATCATATAAGGCGCACTATGCTGATCCTCTCCGGAAGCCCGGCCCTGTCCGCATTTCGTAAGGAAAAACTGCTGGAGTCCCTGACGGGCATTTCTGCGATCTCTGCCCGTTACGTGCATTTTGTGGCGCTCAAGTCGCCCCTCAGCAATGAGCAGCAACAGGTGCTGGAAGGGCTGTTGCAATACGGCCCCAGCCTGGAAGAGGACGACGTGGATGGGCAGCGCTTTGTGGTGGTGCCGCGCCCGGGCACCATTTCGCCCTGGTCGTCCAAGGCCACGGATATCTGCCACAACGCCGGCCTGACTCAGGTAGAGCGGGTGGAGCGGGGCATCGAATACCGGCTCGCCGGTGCAGGGGAGCGATCCGCCCTGGCGTCAGCCCTGCACGATCGCATGGTGGAAGTGGTGCTGGCAGAGCTGGAAGACGCCGAGGCCCTGTTCTCTCATCACGCCCCCCGCGAGCTGACTACGGTGGATGTGATCGGTGGTGGCCGCGACGCGCTGGAAACGGCCAACAGCGAACTGGGCCTGGCCCTTGCTGATGATGAAATCGACTATCTGGTAGAGCGTTTCACCGCCCTGGGTCGTAACCCATCCGATGCGGAGCTGATGATGTTCGCCCAGGCGAACTCCGAGCATTGTCGCCACAAGATTTTCAACGCGGACTGGACCATTGATGGTGAAGATCAGGAACTCAGCCTGTTCGGCATGATCCGCAACACCTACAACAATGCCCCCGAGGGCGTGCTTAGTGCCTACAAGGACAACTCCTCGGTGGTAGCCGGACCAGTGGCTGACCGGTTCTTCCCCGTCGCCGGTAGTGAAGAGTACCAGTTCGTCAACGAACCGGTGCACCTGCTAATGAAGGTGGAAACCCACAACCATCCCACCGCTATTGCTCCCCATCCGGGTGCGGCCACCGGCTCTGGCGGCGAGATCCGTGATGAGGGCGCCACCGGCCGTGGTTCCAAGCCCAAGGCCGGCCTGAACGGTTTCTCCGTGTCCAACCTGAATATCCCCGGTTTCGAACAACCCTGGGAAAAGCCCTACGGCAAGCCCGGTCGTATTGCGTCGGCACTGGATATCATGATCGAAGGCCCCATTGGCGCGGCGGCGTTCAATAACGAATTTGGTCGTCCTAACCTGTGTGGTTACTTCCGGACCCTGGAAATCCAGGCGCCGGGTGTGAATGGCGATGAACTGCGTGGTTATCACAAGCCGATCATGATTGCCGGTGGCCTGGGCAATATCCGTGATGGCCATGTGGAAAAGAATCCGATTCCTGCCGGTGCCAAGATCATCGTGCTGGGCGGTCCGGCCATGCTTATTGGTCTGGGCGGTGGGGCGGCAAGCTCCATGGCCTCCGGCGAGTCCGACGAGACCCTGGATTTTGCCTCCGTGCAACGGGACAACCCGGAAATCGAACGCCGGGTGCAGGAGGTCATCGACCGCTGCTGGGCCCAGGGTGATAACAATCCCATTGTGTCCATCCACGATGTGGGCGCGGGGGGCTTGTCCAATGCCTTGCCGGAACTGGTCCACGACCACGACATGGGTGCCAGGCTGGAACTGCGTGAGATTCCCAGCTCCGAGCCCGGCATGAGCCCGGTGGAGATCTGGTGTAACGAAGCTCAGGAGCGCTATGTGCTGGCGGTGATGCCGGAAGACGTGGATCGCTTCGATGCCATCTGCCAGCGCGAGCGCACTCCCTATGCGGTGCTGGGCGAAGCCACCAGTGAAGAACATCTGACGGTCAGTGACGAGCACTTCGGCAAGGCGCCGGTGGATCTGCCCATGGATCTGCTGTTCGGCAAGCCGCCGAAAATGCAGCGTAGTTTCGACCGGGAAGATTTCCAGCGGCAGATGTTCACCACTGACGGCATTGATCTGAAAGAAGCCGGCGAGCGGGTGCTGCGTCTGCCCACGGTGGCATCAAAAAGTTTCCTGATCACCATTGGCGATCGTTCCATCACCGGTCTGGTTCATCGTGACCAGATGGTTGGTCCCTGGCAGGTTCCGGTGGCCGATTGTGCGGTGACCGCCACCGGCTTTAATCCCAATCAGGACAATGTAAGCACCGGCGAAGCCATGGCCATGGGCGAGCGTACCCCGGTGGCCCTGGTGGACGCGGCAGCATCCGGCCGTATGGCCGTGGCCGAATCCATCACCAATATTGCCAGCGCGCATATCGGTGATCTGGGTCAGATTCGTCTGTCCGCCAACTGGATGGCCGCCGCCGGCCACCCGGGCGAAGATCAGGCCCTGTTCGATACCGTGAAAACCGTGGGCATGGAACTGTGTCCGCAACTGGGTATCGCCATCCCGGTGGGCAAGGATTCCCTGTCCATGCGCACCGTGTGGAATGAAAAGGGTATCGACAAGAGCGTCACTGCCCCGCTGTCTCTGGTTATCTCCGCGTTTTCCACGGTCACCGATATCGACCTGACCGTTACCCCGGAACTGAAAACCGGCGTTGACAGCGAACTGCTGCTGGTGGACCTGGGTCGTGGTCGGAATCGTATGGCGGGCTCCTCCCTGGCTCAGGTATTCGGCAAGGTCGGCGATGTGCCGCCGGACCTGGACGACGCCAAGGACCTGATCGCCTTCTTCGAGGTGACCCAGCAACTGCTGGCCGAGCGCAAGCTGCTGGCCTATCACGATCGCTCCGACGGTGGCCTGTTTACCACCCTGGTGGAAATGGCCTTTGCCGGTCGCACCGGCCTGGATATCAGCCTGGATCATATTGCCGGTGACAATCCGGAAGCGGTGGCGGCGCTGTTTGCCGAGGAACTGGGTGCGGTGCTGCAGATCAGCCCAGCCCACAAGGAGGAAATCCTGGCCCGCTACGCTAAAGCTGGCCTCAGCCAGTGTGTTTACAGCCTGGGCCAGCCTGACGGTGACGATGTGATTCGCCTGCGTCTGGGTGGCGGTATTCTGCTGGAAACCCCGCGCCGTGAACTACAGCGTATCTGGGCGGAAACCAGCTACCAGATCCAGTCCCTGCGCGATAACCCGGATTGTGCCCGCCAGGAATTCGAGGCCATCCCGGACAACAACAATCCGGGCCTGAATGTGCGCTTGACCTTCGACATGACCGAGAACCCGGCGGCGCCCTATATCAATAGTGGAGCCAAGCCGAAGATGGCGATCCTGCGCGAGCAGGGCGTTAACGGCCAGACCGAAATGGCGGCGGCGTTCGACCGGGTAGGTTTCTCTGCCATCGACGTTCACATGAGCGATCTGTTGGCAGGGCGAGTGCAACTGGATGACTTCAAGGGCCTGGTGGCCTGTGGCGGTTTCTCCTACGGGGATGTGCTGGGTGCTGGCGGAGGCTGGGCCAAGACGGTGCTCTACAACCCGGAGCTGCGCGAAGCCTTCAATCGCTTCTTCTTCCGCGAAGACACTTTTGCGTTGGGCGTGTGTAACGGCTGTCAGATGCTGTCCCACCTGAAGGACCTGATTCCCGGTGCCGAGCACTGGCCGCGCTTCGTGCGCAATCTGTCCGAGCAGTTTGAGGCGCGGACTTCCCTGGTGGAAATCCAGGATTCCCCCTCCATCCTGCTCAAGGACATGGCCGGTACCCGTATCCCTATCGCCGTGGCCCACGGTGAAGGCCGTGTGGAACTGGGGGATGAAGCCCTGAATCGCAACATCGAGCAGCGTCTGGTGGCCCTGCGCTATGTAAATGGTCAGGGCAATCCGGCGGAACAGTATCCGGCGAACCCCAACGGCTCGCCCCAGGGCGTTACCGGTTTCACCACCACCGACGGCCGCGTCACCATCATGATGCCGCATCCGGAGCGGGTGTTCCGGGTACTGCAGAACAGCTGGATCCCGGACGACTGGCGCGGCCACGAAAACGGCCCCTGGCTGCGGATGTTTGCCAATGCGCGGAAGTGGGTGGGGTAAAGGCAATTGATAATTGAGAATGGATAATTTTTAGCGGAAAAGACAAAGGCGGAAATGGCTTGGCCATTTCCGCCTTTTTTATGTCCTTTTATGAGCTTGAGCTACAAGGTGTCTCCCCTCAGAATCAAACGATTGTTTGAATGTTGTCGTTATCAATTATCCATTCTCAATTATCAATTGGTGTTCTGTGTCTAATAAAACCTTCGGCCCTTTCGAGTTGCAAAAGGCCTACAACAACGAACCTGTGCCTGCGGATTTTGTTGAGCGTCGGCGTATCAGTGCGGCCATGCAGACCCTGGCGGAGCGGTTGATCCGGGCCGAGGGGGATATTGATACTCTGAGTGGCTGGGCCGATCAGCTGGAAGCGCTGGTGGCAACGGTGGGGGAGCCGGACCGTCGTGATACCCGGGCGGCCAATCGCAAGTTGTTCACCGGCTCGGCCACTGCCGAGGATATCTTTCACATGATGGATTACGACCCGGTGGGCGGGCCCTCCAATCCCATTGCCCCCCAGGTGGAGTGGCTGCAGGAAGACCAGAACGGCATTGAAGGGGCGCTGCGCCTGGGGCTGCAATACCAGGGACCACCGGGGCGGGTGCACGGCGGCGTGATCGCCTGGCTGCTGGACGCGGCCCTGTCCCGGGCCTTGCATGCGGCCTTCCGGTTGGGCGTCACCGGTACCCTGAATATTCGTTATCTGGCAGCCACTCCCATCGAAGACACCATCCACTGCCGGGCCCGTATTACCGGCCAGGAAGGGCGCAAGATCTTTGTGGAAGGCGGCATCTGGCACGGCGATACTCAGACGGTCAGTGCGGAAGGCATCTGGCTGACACCGAAGAGTCTGGGGTAACCGTGAGTGACCAGCGCTATCACTTCCGTGACATTCTTGTGGGGGAAACCCCGACGCCTTCACCTCGCGCTCAGCTGCACCGGGAGCTGGGCCAGGAACTGGTCGGGCTGACCGAGCAGGTGCTGCGCCTGGATGCCCCGGACGACAAACTGCACGAGTACATCGAACACATCCGTCAGCTGCGTGCTGATCTGGCCCAGTATGGCCAGCGGGACTATAACGGCATTCTTCAGCGGCTGCTGGCGGGGGAAGGCTCCGCCGATGATGTGACCGATCTGGTGGATTTCGAAATCCTCACCGGCAAGGCCTCCGCCATGTCACCCCCGCTGGAGTTGTGGCTGGACGGGGATCGGGTCCGTGGCCGCGCCACCTTCGGCCTGGCCTTTCAGGGGCCGCCGGGGCGGGTACACGGTGGTGTACTGTCTTTGGCGTTGGATATGCTGATGGCGAAAACGCAGGATTTCGTGCGCCAGATCGGCATGACCGGTACCCTCAATATTCGCTATCTGGCCGGTACACCCATCAATACGCCGGTGGAGTTCGAGGCCCGGCTGGTCACTCTGGAGCGGCGTAAGCTGCGTTGCGAAGGTAGCGTCTGGGTCAATGGCCAACAGACCGTCGCCGCCGAAGGCATCTGGATTTCTGCCCACGGCGATTACGCTCTGAAGCCGGAGTTTGCCGAGTTGGCAGACCACCTGTAGGAGCTTGCTCGCAAGCGAACATCGGCCTTGATCTGCCAACCCGGTTCGCCTGCAAGCAGCCTCCTACAAAAAAATCGCTAATGACAGAGGCAAGCCTTTTCTCAGTGAACTCTGTGCCCTCTGTGGTAAAAAACCGCTTTACTGAACCGCGAGCGACAATAACAAGGAGGCCAGCCCCATGGACGAGCTGTATTACAAACTGTGCTTTTACGTGCCCACCAGCCATGTGGAGCAGGTAAAGAACGCTATCTTTGAAGCCGGTGCCGGGCATATCGGCGATTATGATTGCTGCTGCTTCCAGACCTTGGGGCAAGGACAGTTCCGCCCCCTGGAAGGCAGTAATCCCTATATCGGTGAGACCGGCGGTGACGTGGAAGTGGTGGAAGAGTATCGGGTGGAGACAATCTGCTCGGCATCACGGGTGCAGACCGTGGTCAGCTCCCTGCGCCTGGCGCATCCCTACGAAGAGCCCGCTATCGACCTGTGGCGGCTGGAGCCGTTGCCGGGGTGACCTGGCGAGGGAGCCTCGAAGGTACCCGTAGGAGCTATGCTCGCATGGCGAACCGAGCGTAGCGAGGAAACCCCCGGTGGGGATCAGGAATGCTCGGACGCTCTAGCCTCTTCAGTGCGGACAGCGGCAAGCTGTATCACCTTTCTCCTCGCTGAGGCTCGGTTCGCCATGCGAGCATGGCTCCTACAGAAGCATTATGCATCTTTAGTCAGGTGCTTCTTGCCGATTGGCGGCACTTCCTGAATGCGTACCGGGTACTCGTCACGCTTGAGATCATCAATATAGAACTTGAGGGTGCGACCCACCACCGGAAAGGCCAGTTCATCCCAGGGGATTTCATCCAGGCCGAACAGGCCCGCATCGCTGCTTTCCTCGCCCACGCCGTACTTGCCGTCCTCAACCCTGCCGAGAAAGAACACATAAACCTGGTTGATATGGGGTAGGTTGAATACCGTGTACAGATCGGTAATGTCCACCGTGGCACAGGCTTCTTCCCAGGTTTCCCGGGCGGCGCCTTCCTGCAGGGTTTCACCGTTTTCCATATAGCCGGCGGGCAAGGTCCAGTAACCCTTGCGCGGTTCGATGGAGCGTTTGCACAGCAGTACCTTGCCTTCCCACATGGGAACCGCACCGACCACGATCTTGGGGTTCTGGTAGTGGATGGTCTGGCAATCGGGGCACCAGTAGCGGGGCCGGTTGTCTCCTTCCGGAATGCTGAAACCGATCTGGTCGCTACCGCAGTGACTGCAGAATTTCATGAAACCTCTCGCTCCGGACACGGCAAAAACCTGATGATACAGGAGAATCTACGGCGGCCCCATCTGCCCGGCGATGATGTTACTGTCATCACAGGCTTGCCGCCGACGGCCCGGCTGTTCAAACTACCGTTTGAATTGAATGCACTGTTGAATGCACTACAGGAGAAGGCTGTGCTCGATCAGCTCAGGCAGCGATTGCCGGACTACAAACGCACGGAGCTGCCGCTGGCGCTGCCAGAGGCGGCGGTGCTGATGCCGCTGATTGATGATCCGGAGCCGCGCCTGATCCTGACCGTGCGCTCCAGCACCATGCCTACCCATGCCGGTGAGGTGGCGTTTCCCGGGGGCAAGCGGGACCCGGGGGACAAAAGCTTGTTGATGACCGCCCTGCGCGAGAGCCAGGAAGAGGTGGGCCTGGATCCTGGCTACGTGGACGTGCTCGGCCAGCTATCGCCGCTGGCATCCCGCTATGGCATGAAGGTAACGCCCTTCGTGGGTATCGTCCGGCCCGAGGCGCCGCTGGTGGCGGAGCCCGGTGAAATCGAGACGATTTTCCAGGTGCCGCTACAGTTTTTCCTGGATGAAGTCCCGGAATTATCCAGCCCCATCGATTTTTTTGGCCGGCGTTTCCGCATTCCCAGTTATTACTACGAAGACAAGCGCATCTGGGGGCTGACTGCCTTCATGATTCTGGATCTGATCAACCATGTTTATGATGCGAACATCGAGTTTGAAGTGACGGACTGACAACGAAGGAAAGCACTGATGATTTATAAAATTGGCAGTCGGCAACTGGAACAACGGGGTGCCGGCCACTGGATCGCTGACAACGCCACCGTGATCGGCTCGGTGATCATGGAAGCCAACACCAGCATCTGGTTCAACGCGGTACTGCGCGCCGACAATGATGTGATCGAGATTGGCGAAAACACCAATATTCAGGACGGCTCCGTCCTGCATGTGGACCCGGGCGTGCCCATGAAAATTGGCCGTGATGTGACCGTGGGCCACAAGGTCATGCTGCACGGTTGCACTATTGGGGATAACAGCCTGATCGGTATTAACGCGGTGGTTCTGAACAAGGCGGTGGTGGGCAAGAATTGCATCATCGGTGCCAACTCCCTGGTGCCGGAAGGTATGAAGATTCCCGACAATTCCCTGGTGATGGGCTCCCCGGCCAAGGTGGTCAAGGAAATCACCGATGGCCACAAGGCCATGCTGACCATGAGCAGCATGCACTATGTGGCCCACGCCAAGGAATTCGCTGAGCATCTGGAAGTGGACGAACGGTTTCAGTCATGAGCCAGTTGATTTCCCCCTGCGTTTCCATCTGCGCCCTGGATGAAAATGATATCTGCGTGGGGTGTTTCCGCAGTGGCGGAGAGATTTCCATCTGGGGACTGCTTTCCGATGAGGAAAAGCGGGAAGTGTTCCGTCGTATTGAACAACGCATGAAGGGCGAACCGGCGCCCTGTGTGGTCCGCAAGGAGAAAAATCCATCATGACCGATATCGGTGATCAGGCCCCTCACAAACCCGTGGTCGGTCTGGCCCTTGGCAGTGGCTCTGCCCGCGGCTGGGCGCACATTGGCATCATTCAGGGGCTGGAAGAAATCGGTGTGCAGCCGCAGGTGGTTGCGGGTACCTCCATCGGTGCCTTGGTGGGCGGGGCCTACGTGACAGACACCCTCAACGAGTTTGCCGACTGGGTGCAGTCGCTGACGGTCAAGGATGTGTTCGGCTTGCTGGATATCAGCCTGTCCGGGGGCATGGTGAAGGGGGAGAAGTTGTTCAATTTCTTCCGCGAACATCATGAAAATCCGGATATTGAAACCCTGGAAAAGAAACTGGTTACCGTGGCCACAGATATGAAAAGTGGCCGTGAAGTCTGGATTACCAAAGGCACCATGCTGGATGCTGCTCGCGCCTCCTGTGCATTGCCGGGCCTGTTTTCGCCGGTGAAGATGCAGGGTCGCTGGATGCTGGACGGGGGGCTGGTCAACCCGGTGCCGGTGTCTGCAGCCCGCGCCATGGGGGCCGATGTGGTCATCGCCGTTAACCTCAACGCCCAACTGGTCGGCGCCCACCTGTCCCGTGACACTCGCAGTCAGGCCCAGGGAGAAGAGGGCAGCGACGAAGAGCGCAGTATCTGGCACAAGATGATGGGTTACTTCATTTCCGAAGATGGTGACGATCCGGGCTTTTTCGATGTGGTGGCATCCAGCATCAACATCATGCAGGACCGCATCACGCGTTCCCGCATGGCAGGCGACCCGCCGGAGGTGACTCTGGTGCCCATGCTGGAAGATTTCGCCCTGATGGATTTTCACCGCGCGAAGGAAGCCATCGAAGAGGGGCGCGCGCTGGTCCAACGCTATGAAGCCGACATTCGCGCCTGGGTGGGGTCGCCGTTGGCGGATAGGGTTTGAGAGGTAATTGATAATTGAGAATGGATAATTGATAACTCGCGTTCTCATTCCATCTGTTCTCTAACGCAAGAGGCCGCGCCCAAACCTTGAGCGCGGCCTCTTGCGTTTATATTGCACCTGCGCTTCTCGCGCAGTAATCAATTATCCATTCTCAATTATCAATTAACCCCTGCCCTTCTGGCTTTCACCGCTTTCACCATATTGTCTTTCACCTGCAGGATCTCGATCTGGTATTGATCGATCTTTATCGAGATATTGGCGTCGGGGATGTCTTGCAGGTATTCCAGGATCAGGCCGTTGAGGGTTTTGGGGCCGTCGGTAGGCAGTTCCCAGTCCAGGCTGCGGTTGATTTCGCGCAGGGTGGCGGAACCGTCGATGACATAGCTGTCGTCTTCCTGGGGATGAATGTCCTGACTGCTGGCGGCCAGGTCGGTGGTGAATTCACCGACGATCTCTTCGAGAATGTCCTCCAGTGTCACCAGTCCCAGCACATCGCCGTATTCGTCCACCACGATGCCGATGCGGCGTTTGGCATTCTGGAAGTTGATCAGTTGCTGGTGCAAGGAGGTGCCCTCTGGGACAAAGTAGGGCTCCACCGTGTGCTGCATCAGCTCCGCCTTGTTGATGTCTTCCTTGAGCAGCAAACGGCTCAGTTTGCGCAGGTGCAGCAGGCCGATCATGTTGTTCGGGTCGCCGTTGAATACTGGCAGGCGAGTGTGCTGGCTGGAACGCAGAGTGGTGAGGATTTCATGCATGTCATCCTCGAGATCAATGCCCACCATTTCGTTACGGGGCACCATGATGTCTTCCACGGTCACCGTTTCCAGATCGAGGATGTTGAGCAGCATCTTCTGGTGGTTTTCCGGGATCAGGCCGCCGGCCTCGTTGACGACTGTGCGCAGCTCTTCCGGACTCAGGTGATCGTCGTCCTGATCATTGGGACGAATTCCACCCAGCCGCAACAACATCATGCTGACACCGTTGACCATCCACACCAGGGGTGCGAGCAGGACCTGCAAGGGTTTCAGCAGCACACTGGCAGGGAAGGCGACCCGTTCCGGTTTCATGGCCGCATAAGTCTTCGGGGTGATTTCGGCAAACACCAGCATGATGATGGTGATTACCACCGGCGCCACGGCGGCACCGCTGTCGCCGAGCCAGCGGATCGCCAGAATGGCGGCCACGGTGGCGGCGAAGTTGTTGACGAAATTGTTGCCGATCAGGATGACGGACAGCAGTCGGTCAGTCCGCTTGAGCAGACCCTCCACCCGGGAGGCGGCCTTGTGGCCCTGACGGGCCAAGTGGCGCAGACGATAGCGGTTGATCGCCACCATGCCGGTTTCACTGCTGGAAAAGAAGGCAGAGCCAAGAATCAGGGCAATCAGGGCGCCTATCAGCCACCCGTCAGAATAGGTATCCAAAGGAAAAGTCGTTTATCCGCCAGTCGGCCCGCTATTGTTCGGGCTGGGGGTTGGCAGTGTCAAGCAACGAGCTGCGCTTGTTGGGGCAGGAAAGAGTGGGGAATATCACCAACCTCGCCCGCCATTTCTACGAAGCCGCTGTAGGAACGGAGCGTAGCGGAGTAACGCATGTAGTTCCGTGCGGCCCGAAGGGTGAGCGCAGCGAATAACACCTCTTGAGGTGCGAACCGCGCTTGCGCGGAAATCGCCCGCAGGACGATCAGGAATATCAGAGCTCGACAGGTTTCCCAGCAATGCGTTGCCACAATAAACGACCGAATCGCGCCGCGAGCGACGCTCCTACGGGCCTTTGCTGGTTCGCCTGCAAGCAGCCTCCTACAAAAAACGCGGACGGAGCGCTATCCGATTCGCGCCGCCCAGCCCGTGTTGCAGCTTGTTACTGCCTCACCGCTGGAGAATAAATTCCAGCACCAACTGACTGCCGAAGAACGCCACCAGTAACACGGCAAAACCACTGAGGGTAAAGCGAATGGCGGTGCGTCCTCGCCAGCCACGCAGATAGCGGCCGGTCAGCAATACCGAGAACACCACCCAGGACACCAGCGTAAGGACGCTTTTGTGCGCCAGGTTTTGCGCGAACAGGTTGTCCACATAGAGGAAGCCGCTGAGGATCGCCACGGTGAGCAGTATCTGACCCAGCCAGATCGCTTCGAACAGCATGGATTCCATTACCTGAATGGGTGGAAAAACCCGCATCACGCCTCGAATATGGCCGCTTTTCAGCTGGCGGTCCTGTACCCACAGCAACACGGCCTGGCATGCGGCGATGGCCAGCACCGCGTAGGCAAGAATAGAGAACAACACATGCATGCCCAGGCCATGGGCCAGTGGATGGGCAATATAGCCGGTATTGACCCAGAGCATGGCGGGGATGGTCAGTGCCGCAAAGGGATAGACCAGCGCAGAAATCCATTCGAAAGGACGGTAGAGGCTGGAAAGCAACACCACGATAGCGCCGGTAAAGGCCACCGTGGACGCCACCGGGAACACGCCCAGTTGCAGCCCATGGGAAGTCAGAATGATCTGCCACAGGCAGAGGCCATGGGCCAGCACAGCCAGACTCCCGGGTATCAGCACGGAGGCCCGCGACGGGCGCTGTTGTCCGCGGTACTGCCGGTAAAGGATCAGGCAAGCAACCAGATACAGGGCAAAGGCGGCAAAACCACTGATCACGGAAAGGTTCATAGGTCGTTGTTATCCGTCGTCATTACCCGAATAAAGTGGCGGGCTGCTGAAGTCTGGCATAGGCATATCTGCACTATCAACAATCATTCTCATTTTCTGTGGGTGTCTGCCCATGACGTTTGCCGCCAAGGAAGGCTATAATCGCGCCCCTGTCCCTGCGGTGGCTGAAGCTGACCGCAGACACGGTGTATTTGGAGGTAACCCCATGTTCGAGAATCTCACCGACCGGTTGGGATCGTCGCTTAAAAGCCTGGCAGGTCAGGGTGCCCTGACCGAAGACAATATCCGCGACACCCTGCGCGAAGTGCGCAAGGCACTGCTGGAGGCCGATGTGGCCCTGCCGGTAGTGAAAGAGTTTGTCGAACAGGTGAAAGAAAAGGCCCTGGGCCAGGAAGTCCTGAAGAGCCTGAACCCCGGCCAGGCGTTCGTGAAGATCGTCAACGACGAGCTGGTCCATACCATGGGCGACGCCAACGACGGCCTTAATCTGGCTACCAAGCCCCCGGCCATCATTTTGATGGCAGGTTTGCAGGGTGCCGGTAAAACCACCTCTGTGGCCAAGCTCGCCCGTTTCCTGCAGGAGCGCGAGAAGAAAAAGGTCATGGTGGTGTCCGCCGACGTCTATCGCCCGGCGGCGATTGAGCAGCTGAAAACCCTGGCCGGCGAGGTGGAGGCCAACTTCTTCCCCTCCACCGGTGACCAGGACCCGGTGGATATTGCCAACGGCGCCCTGGAAGAAGCGCGCCGCCGCTACATGGATGTGCTGATCGTCGATACCGCCGGTCGTCTACACATTGATGAAGACATGATGGGCGAGATCAAGCGCCTGCATGGGGCAATAAACCCGGTGGAAACCCTGTTCGTGGTGGATGCCATGACCGGTCAGGATGCCGCCAATACCGCCCAGGCCTTTAATGAGGCGCTGCCGCTCACTGGTGTCATCCTCACCAAGGCAGACGGTGATTCCCGTGGTGGTGCCGCCCTGTCGGTTCGCCACCTCACCGGCAAGCCGATCAAGTTCATCGGTATGGGCGAGAAGACCGATGCCCTGGAGCCCTTCCACCCGGATCGTATCGCCAGCCGGATCCTCGGCATGGGCGACGTGCTGTCCCTGGTGGAAGAAGCCGAGCGCAAGCTGGACAAGACCAAAGCCGAGAAAATTGCCAAGAAGTTCAAGAAAGGCAAGGCGATGGACTTCGAGGATCTCAAGGACCAGTTCCAGCAGATGCGCAATATGGGTGGCATGGCGGGCCTGCTCGACAAGCTGCCTGGTATGGGTGGCATGATGCAGGCAGCCCAGGACCCGGCGTCCATGAAGCAGATGAAGCACATGGAAGCGCTGATCGACTCCATGACCCCGAAAGAGCGTCGTAATCCGGACCTCATCAAGGGCTCGCGCAAGAAACGCATCGCTGCCGGTGCCGGTCTGGATATCCCGGCCCTGAATCGTCTGATGAAGCAACAGAAGATGATGGCCAAGATGATGAAGAAGATGCGCACCAAGGGTGGCATGAAGAACATGATGCGAGGCATGGAAGGGATGATGGGCGGCAATGGCGGTCCCGGTGGCGGAATGGGTGGCATGGGCGGCCCGGGCGGCATGCCACCGATGTAAAAAGCGGCAAGCTTCAAGGCACAAGCTGCAACGCGGGCAGAGTGGGTGGTTAAGCCGCCTCTTTGCCCGCGTTGCGTTTGGGGTGGGGTTGTAGGAGCGGCGCTCTCTGTGCCCCGCGGGTATGAGCCGCGAATGCGAGCCTGGGCGAGCTTCCTTGGGCCACCGAGAGACCTGTCAGTCCGGCAATCCTTGATTGCCCTGCGGGCAATTTCCTCGCTGCGCTCAGATTCGCGGCTCATACCCGCGGGGCACAGAGAGCGCCGCTCCTACAGGCGCTTCGTTGCAATTTATGGCGTGTTACGTGGTGCTTGTTGCCTGTCGCGTCTCTCTGTATAATTCGCGCCCTTCGCGGCCTTCCCTGTGTCATCAGGGCTGGCTTTCAAGCGGATACGATGGCTTATCACGAGATAAGCCGGGAAACCGGATTGATAAAAGGTAAATGAACCATGGTAATTATTCGTCTTGCCCGTGGCGGTTCCAAGAAACGCCCGTTCTACAGCATTGTTGTTGCCGATAGCCGTAATGCCCGTGACGGCCGTTTCATCGAGCAACTGGGTTTCTACAACCCCATCGCCCGCGGCGGTGAAATCCCTCTCAAGCTGAACCTGGAAAGCCTGGATGCCTGGGTTGCCAAGGGCGCGCAGCTGTCTGACCGTGTCAAAACCCTGGCTAAGCAGGCCCGTAAGGAAGCCTGATGGCGAGGGGAGGGCAAGTGTCCTCTGAGCTGGAGGTGGTCGGGCGCATCCTCGGGGTGCACGGCGTCCAGGGATGGGTAAAGGTGTATTCCTATACTGACCCCATGGACAACCTCCAGCACTACCAGCCCTGGCACCTGAAACAGGGTGGCCACTGGAAGCCGGTGAAACTGACCGGCTTTCGCCCCCAGGGCAAGGGGCTTATCGCACAGATCGACGGCATTACCGATCGAGAAGCGGCGGCAAGCCTGGTGGGGCAGGAAATCGGGATTCCCGGTGATCTGCTGCCCACGTCCGGGGCGGGCGAGTACTACTGGCGCGATCTGGTCGGTCTGCGCGTTCATCACGTGGATGGCATGGACCTGGGCAAGGTGGTGCGAATGCTGGAAACCGGTGCCAACGATGTGCTGGCGGTACGCGGCGACAGCAATAGCCTGGATCGGCGCGAGCGCCTGATTCCCTGGCTACCGGACGATGTCATCACCGAGGTGAATCTGGCCGAAGGGCGGATGACGGTGGACTGGGATCCGGAGTTTTAAATGCCTTTTTCGGTGACGTTAGTAACTCTGTTCCCGGAAATGGCAAAAGCGATTACGGACTTCGGTGTGACCCGGCGTGCGGTGGAAAACGGCCAACTGCAGTTGGAAACCGTGAATCCCCGGGATTTCACCGAAGATCGTCACCGCACCGTGGATGATCGCCCCTTTGGTGGCGGCCCCGGGATGGTGATGAAGGTGGAGCCTCTGGCGAAAGCCCTGCAGGCTGCCCGCGCTGCCAATCCGGCAGCCACAGTGATCTACCTGTCCCCTCAGGGGCAGCCGCTGACTCAGGCGAAAGCCGAGGAGCTGGCGGAAAAGCCCGGCCTGATATTATTGGCGGGGCGCTATGAAGGCGTAGACGAGCGGTTGCTCGAAGCCGAAGTGGATGAACAGATCTCCATCGGCGACTACGTGCTCAGCGGCGGTGAACTGCCGGCGCTGGTGCTGACCGATGCGGTCAGCCGATTGTTACCCGGAGTGCTGGGACACCAGGATTCCGCCGAGCAGGATTCGTTTTCCGGTGAATTCGAACATCTGCTTGATTGCCCCCACTACACCCGCCCGGAGGTGTACAACGGGCAGGCAGTACCGACGGTACTGCTGAGCGGCAATCACGAGTTGATTCGCCGCTGGCGCCTGAAACAGGCGCTGGGACGGACCTGGCAACAGCGTCCCGACCTGCTGGAACGTCGCCGGGCGCGGGGTTTGAGCAACGAAGAGCAGCAACTGCTGGATGAGTACATCGCCGAGCAGTCGCCGCATACAGCAAAAACGAGAGACTAGGAGCACTGCCATGAGTGGCAAGAACCTGATTATCCAGGGCATCGAAAACGCCCAGCTGAAATCCGAAGTTCCGGAATTCGGCGCCGGTGACACCGTTACCGTGCAAGTGAAAGTAAAGGAAGGCACCCGTGAGCGTCTGCAGGCGTTCCAGGGCGTTGTGATTGCACGTCGCAACCGTGGCCTGAACTCTGCATTTACCGTTCGCAAGATCTCCCACGGTGTGGGCGTTGAGCGTGTATTCCAGCTGCATAGCCCGCTGATCGATTCCATCGAAGTGAATCGTCGTGGTGACGTGAGCCGCGCCAAGCTGTACTACCTGCGCGACCGCTCTGGCAAGTCTGCCCGGATCAAAGAAAAAATCCGGTAAGACCCCGCGCTTATCTTCTGTCGCGAGCGAACGTCGGTTTAGCCTTTGCTGTAGGGCATGCGAAATCGACCTCTGGCCAGACAGAATGCTCCACACAAAAAAGTCGCTCCCGAAAGGGTGCGGCTTTTTTGTGTGTTGTACTGGCAGTCTGTTGATTATCGCTTGACGTCACTCCGGTCGTGAATAGATCACCACCCTGTCTCGTCCTTGATGTTTGGCGGTATACATGGCCCGGTCTGCCTCCTCTATCAGGGTATGGGCGTCGACAGTAGCTAACGCGGACGTGCTGCTGACACCAAAGCTGGCGGTGAGTTTGATGGCTGGTGAGCCCGGAATGGACATGGCGCTTCCGCGTAGCGCTTCGGCACAGCGCTCAGCGACGTTGTGGGCCTGCGCCAGAGTGGCTCCGGGCAGCAGCATCAGGAACTCTTCCCCGCCGTAACGGCCCAGCAGATCATTATCGCGCAGATTCTGCTGCAGAGTAGACGCTACATGGATGAGTGCCTGGTCCCCGATGGCGTGCCCATAACGGTCATTGATCTGTTTGAAAAAATCGACATCCATCAGTACCACGGCGATGGCCTTGCGGCTGCGTGTTGGCATAGTCAGCTGTTGGGTGAGGGTCTGCAGTAGATGTCCGCGATTGGCGACACCGGTGAGCGGGTCGCGAATGGAGCGGTCAAAGGTGGAGGCTTCCCGATGTCGCCAGGTCGACGTCAGGGCGGCAACGGTAAAAGAGTCTTTGGTGATGATCAGGCCCGCCGCGATGATCGTAATAATGTCATACCAGACCTGTGCGGGCCGGTAATCTACCGGAGCCAATAACGGGCGATATAGGGTGGTATCCAGACTGACCACGATGGCATAGGCCAGAATGGCGGCCATGGAAAGTATAAAGACCAGGGTTATCTGGGTTGCCGGGAAAAGAAGCAGGCCGATCAGTACGCAGCCGGTGAGAACGATACCTGTGACCAGGTTAAAAGGGCCGACCAGTAACAGTGAGACAATGCCGGTTACCCCGAAAAACAGAATGGTGAAGTTGGCGAAACGGTTTTCCTGAGCCTCGGACATTGGCTGCCGGCTGCCGAACCGGGCAATAGCGAACCACAAAAGGCTGGCGATCAGGCCCCAGGCCAACCCAGCCCACAGCAAAGGGTTGTAGACCCCTTTCACAAAATGGGAAATAACCAGTCCTGATGCGCATCCCAGAAAGATAATCCAGTAGATTGGTTGCCCGATCAAGGATATGAAAATGCCTTTTTCCCGAGGGCTGCCATTAATTTGCTGACCGATGAGCCGATAGAGTTCTTCTAATGGTTTTATCATGGCTGTCGTGGTTAAGGTGCGGCTTCGCCGAGGGCGAAGCCGCACGGATTCAGGCTTTGTTAAGCATTCGGTAAAGCGCCAGCAGTACCAGAGCGCCGGCGATGGCGGTGACAAAGCTGCCCAGGCTGAAACTGCCCATAGACCCCAGGCCCACCAGTGAGCCCAGCCAGCCGCCAACAAAGGCGCCAGCAATACCGAGCAGGATGGTGATGATGAAGCCGCCCGGATCCTTGCCTGGCATGATCCATTTGGCAATGATGCCGGCGATCAGACCAAACACAATCCACGATAGAATGCCCATAGTTCCTCTCCTTGGTAGCCGTTTGTAAGTTGTTAGGCGGCCCCATTGTTGCCGCAAAAGGGCGGCCCTGTCGTTAACTGTGCCCGCTTTGGGACGTAATTTTTGGTAAAAGACGGTCGTTCCACCGCGTGACATTGGTTTTTAACCCATTGTTTTTTATTGCTGTTTAGGGCCTTATTCAGAAATGAACGAGCTAACCGATGACCATGGGCGCCTGATTGACAGCTGGCTTGATCAGCAGTGGCTGGAAAAGGGGCTCAGCGAGCACAGCCTGGAGAGTTACCGGCGCGACATACGCCAATTGGCGGTGTGGTTGCAGGGTCAGCAAGGCACCTTGCTGCAATGTGAGCGTTACCAGCTGCTGGAATTCCTGGCAAATCGCCATCAGCAGGGCGTGGGGGCTCGCTCGGTGGCCCGGCAATTGTCAGCGATAAAGAGTTTCTATCGCTGGTTGAAGCGGGAAGGGCGGATTGAAGAAGACCCGGCGCTGTTGATTGAGCGACCCAAAACCGGTCGTCCTCTACCGAAAACCCTTACTGAGGCGGATGTGGAGGCGCTGTTAGCGGCGCCGGATGTGTCCACCCCCTTGGGGTTGCGTGACAGGGCCATGCTCGAGCTGATCTATGCCACCGGGTTACGGGTTACCGAGCTGGTCACCCTGACCCAGAGCCAGATCAACCCTCGCCAGGGGCTGGTGCGCGTGATCGGCAAGGGCGACAAGGAGCGGCTGGTGCCTCTGGGTGAGGAGTCACTCCACTGGCTGGCGCGTTATCTGCGTGAGGCGCGGCCGTTGCTGTTGGGTGACAATCAGGAGCTGCTGTTTCCCAGCAGACGCGGTACCTGCATGACACGGCAGACCTTCTGGCATCGTATCAAGCAGATGGCTATGGTCGCCGGGGTGGAAAAAAAACTCTCACCCCATACACTGCGTCATGCGTTTGCCACCCACTTGCTGAATCACGGGGCAGACCTGCGGGTGGTGCAGTTGTTGCTTGGGCATAGTGATTTGTCTACCACCCAGATTTATACCCATGTGGCCCAGCAGCGGTTACAGGATCTGTACCAGAAACATCACCCCCGATCGGGAACCTGATGCAGACAATCCGGTTCCAAGAGGGTAAATGAGGAGTAACGACAGAATGAATAAATGGTTTTTGGTGGTACTGACGGGGCTGATGGCCGCTTGCGGGGCGGATTCGAATTCTGCGCCGAAGAGCAATGACACCGTTAACGGTGACAAGGCCAAGGCGGCTTTCGAGAAAGCTTTCGATGGAATGGAAGTGACCGAGGTAAGCGCTGCGCCGATACCCGGAATGGTCGAACTGAATGTTAACGGCCGCGAAAGTGTCTACATGACCGAGGATGGCCGCCACCTCCTGATCGGCAAGCTGCTGGAGATTAAGGACGGGGAAGTGGTCAACCCTGCGGAAAAGCGCTTTGAGAAAGTCCGCAAAGAGGGCATCAAGACGCTGGATCCGGCGGACATGATCACCTACGCGGCGGAAGACGAAAAAGCCGAAGTGTATGTGTTCACCGATATTAGCTGTGGTTTCTGTCGCAAGCTGCATCGCCACATCGACGAATACAACGCTGCGGGCGTCACCGTCCATTATCTGGCTTTCCCTCGCGGCGGCCCGACCACCGAGGCCGCAGCGGCCATGCGCCACATCTGGTGTGCGCAAGATCGTGCCCAGGCGCTCACCGATGCCAAGATTAAGGACGAGGTGACCCAGGTCGAGCTAACCGAGTGCGCCAAACCGGTGGATGAACAGTACCAGCTGGGCAATACCTTCGGCGTACGGGGTACCCCGGCTATTTATTCCACTGAGGGCGAGCAACTGGGCGGCTATGTGACTCCGGAGCAGCTGCTTGAGCGGCTCGAGTGACAGGCTGAACCCCGCGTAATCCGGCGCTTTCGGGCCGGGAATACAGCGTGAATACATTGACGGCGCAGGGATGCGCCGTTAATGTGTCCGCCTTCATTTTTCCCTCACCCAAGGTGTTGTCGTGGAAACAGATTTCCAGCGAATTCGTCGTCTGCCGCCCTATGTCTTCAATATCGTTGGCGATTTGAAGAAGGCAGCGCGGGCGCGGGGTGAGGACATCATCGATTTCGGCATGGGTAATCCGGATCAGCCCACGCCAAAGCACATCATCGACAAGCTCACCGAGACGGTGCAGCGGGGAGATACCCACCGCTATTCCCAGTCACGTGGCATCCCGCGCCTGCGCAAGGCGATTACCGACTGGTATCAGCGTCGCTATAACGTGTACCTGGATCCGGACGACGAGGCCATTGTCACCATCGGGTCCAAGGAAGGGTTGGCACACCTGGCGCTGGCCACCATGGGGCCCGGAGATACGGTACTGGTGCCCAACCCCAGTTACCCGATCCACCCCTATGGTTTCGTGATTTCCAACGCCGATATCCGCCATGTGCCCATGGTGAAAGGGGTGGATTTCTTCGTGGAGCTGGAGCGGGCGATCAAGGAATCCTGGCCCAAGCCGAAAATGCTGGTGCTCAATTTCCCCGGCAATCCCACCGGCCAATGCGTTGACCTGGAATTCTTCGAGAAGGTGGTCGCCATTGCCCGTGAACACCAGATCTGGGTGGTTCACGATCTGGCCTATGCGGATATTGTCTTTGATGGTTACAAGGCGCCTTCGATCCTGGAGGTGGAAGGGGCGAAAGACGTGGCGGTGGAGTTCTTCTCCCTGTCCAAGAGCTATAACATGCCCGGCTGGCGGGTGGGCTTCTGTTGTGGCAACAAGGACTTGATCCATGCTCTGGCACGAATCAAGTCCTATATGGATTACGGCACCTTTACACCGATTCAGGTGGCGGCCATCGCTGCCCTGGAAGGTGACCAGACTTGCGTGGCCGAGATCTGTGAAATGTACCGCAAGCGCCGGGATGTGCTGGTGGATGGCCTGGCGGAGATCGGCTGGCAGGTGGAAA
>NZ_DEXN01000023.1:8104-9029 GCF_002364155.1 Alcanivorax sp. UBA3183 | reverse complement strand
AAGACCCCGTGCCACCATGTTTGTCTGGGCGGAAATCCCCGAGCCGTACCGGGAGATGGGATCGCTGGAATTTTCCAAGAAACTGCTCACCGGTGCCGGTGTGGCGGTGTCCCCGGGCATCGGTTTTGGGGATTACGGTGACGATCATGTGCGCTTCGGGCTGATCGAAAACGAACAACGGACCCGGCAGGCTATCCGTGGCATCAAGAAGATGTTCCGCCAGGACGGCCTGCTGGACTGACTTTTCCCTTTGCGGCAGGCCGCAGGGGTAGCGTGAGAAGTTGCGACAGGGCTTTTCAACACACTGATAAATGAAACGAGGATAGGCTGTGGATTCGGTGAAGGTGGGTATTGCTGGTCTGGGCACTGTGGGCTCAGGCACCGTCAACGTTCTCAAGCGCAATGCGCGGGATATTGCCCGTCGCGTGGGACGTCCGATTGAAATTACCCACATTGGTGCGCGCCGGGACAATCCTGCCTGCGACACTCAGGGTATTCGCCTGTCCCGGGATATCTTCGCCGTGGCCACAGACCCGGATATCGATATCCTGGTGGAGCTGATCGGTGGCATCGATACTGCCCGTGAGCTGGTGCTCACTGCCATCAAGAACGGCAAGCATATTGTCACCGCCAACAAGGCGTTGATCGCCGAGCACGGCAACGAGATCTTCCAGGCGGCTCAGGATAACGGCGTGGATGTGGCTTTCGAGGCCTCTGTGGCGGGGGGGATTCCCATCCTCAAGTCCCTGGGTGAAGGGCTGGCAGCCAACCATATCAATTGGCTGGCGGGCATCATCAACGGTACCGGCAACTTTATCCTCACCGAGATGGAAGAGGGCGGCCGTGCCTTCAAGGACGTGCTGGACGAAGCCCAGCAGCTGGGTTATGCGGAGGCGGATCCCACCTTCGATGTGGAAGGCATTGA
>NZ_DEXN01000023.1:3306-8046 GCF_002364155.1 Alcanivorax sp. UBA3183 | reverse complement strand
ACCTTCGATGTGGAAGGCATTGATGCGGCCCACAAGCTGACCATTCTGGCGTCCATCGCCTTCGGTATTCCGCTGCAGTTCTCCCAGGTCTATACCGAGGGGATCAGCCGCATCACCATCGAAGACGTAGCCAGCGCCGCTCACTTCGGTTACCGCATCAAGCATCTTGGCATCGCCAAGGACACCGGCAAGGGCATCGAACTGCGTGTGCATCCGACCCTGGTGCCCAAGGAAACCATGTTGTCGGCGGTCAACGGGGTGATGAATGCGGTGATGATCCACGGTGATGCCGTGGGCCCGACCATGTTCTACGGCGCCGGCGCCGGCGCCGAGCCCACCGCCTCTGCGGTGGTGGCCGATATCATCGAACTGGGCCGCGCCCTGACCGTGGACCACGACGAGCGGGTGCCGTACCTGGGCTTTCACACTGACCACATGTCCGATGAGCCGATCCTGACCATCGACGATGTGTCCTGTTGTTTCTACCTGCGCCTGCATGTGCAGGACAAGAAAGGGGTGCTGGCCGACGTGACCCGCATCCTCAGTGACAACAATGTCAGCATTGATGCCATGATACAGCGGGAAGTGGACCAGGGGCTGGTGCCCATCGTGATGATGACCCACGAAGTCCGCGAGGGTGACATGAACCTGGCGTTGGCCAAGATTGGTGCCCTTGATACCGTGGATAGCGATATAATGCGCATCCGGGTGGAAACGCTGGACGCTTGATGCACAGCGTCGGACGCCCGGTTTTCAGTGTCCGGCGACAAGCATCTGGCGATTTTACGCGCTGATTAAAGCGACCAAATTCAAGAACAGCAGAGCCTGCCTCAATGGCTTTGCACTAGCAGCAGAGACCAACACCATGCCTTTTCGTGACCGTTACACCGGCTTGATCAACCGTTACCGCGACCACCTGCCGGTGAATGATGACACGCCCATCATCAGCCTGGGTGAAGGGAATACGCCCCTGATTCGCCTGAAGAACATTCCCAAGATGCTGGGCAAGGACGTGGATATCTACGTCAAATACGAAGGCCTGAACCCCACCGGTTCCTTCAAGGACCGTGGCATGACCATGGCGGTGACCAAGGCGGTGGAAGAGGGTAGCAATGCCATCATCTGCGCCTCCACCGGCAATACCTCTGCGGCTGCCGCGGCCTACGCGGCCCGTGCCGGCATTACCGCTTTTGTGCTGATTCCGGAAGGCAAGATTGCCATGGGCAAGCTGGCCCAGGCGATGATGTATGGTGCGGTGATTATGCAGATCCGTGGCAACTTCGATCAGGGCATGGAGCTGGTCAAGCAGGTGGCGGAGAAAGCCCCGGTGACCATCGTGAACTCCGTGAATCCCTATCGTCTGCAGGGCCAGAAATCTGCTGCATTTGAGATTGTCGAAGAACTGGGCCGTGCCCCGGACTTCCACTGTTTGCCAGTGGGGAACGCAGGCAATATCTCCGCCCACTGGATGGGCTACAGCGAATACAAAAAAGCCGGTGTGGTAAACAGTGCACCGAAGATGGTGGGTTATCAGGCCGAAGGGGCGGCGCCCTTCATGCGTGGCGGACCGGTGAAAGACCCGGAAACTGTGGCCACGGCCATCCGTATCGGTAATCCGCAATCCTGGGACAAGGCCTGGGCCCTGCAGGAAGAGTCTGGCGGCTGGTTCGACGAATTGACCGATCAGGAGATTCTGGCTGCCCAGAAGATGCTGGCTGAGAAAGAAGGCATCTTCTGTGAGCCGGCGTCTGCGGCTTCTCTGGGGGGCGCCATGCGCGACATCAAGGCCGGCAAGATTCCGGAAGGCTCTACCATCGTCTGCACCCTCACCGGTAACGGCCTGAAAGACCCGGACACCGCTATCGCCCAGTGCCAGGATAGCCGCATGGTGACCATTGATGCGGACCTGGATGCGGTGAAAGGCGCCATCCTGTCCAATATGTCCTGACCTGTTAAACAGGTCGAAAAAAAACGGAGCGCTATGCGCTCCGTTTTTTTATCTCTCTCTCTGCTGCGCAATCAGAGCCTTGTTTGCATGGCTGAATCTCATCAGCCACTTTTCATTTATTCGCGTAGTGAAAAAACGGCAACAAAGCAATTACCCTGTAATTTTGCATTTGTTTTGGTCGCAAGAAAAAATCCTTGCCCAAAATATGTTAGGGTACTTTTTCTTTATGGGAAGAAAGGGAGCCACGACTCCGTGTCGAGATTACTGAAACCGCCTACCCTTATCGTGTCTTTTTCGGGCTGATTACTCGCCCATCCCCCGGTCCTGCGCGGCCACTCCTCTCCTTGTATTGTCATTACCGCATCTGCAAATACCTGTGTGCCAACCCAACAGGTGACACGCTGTGATTTGACTTTACTTGGTCAATATTTAGTCTGTAAAGAAAATCAGAGAAGGGAGCATTAGATGAATAAGCGTGCTTTTGCAAAGCGCACTGGCTATCTGAGTTGTTTGCTTGCTGCGTCCATTCCCCTAAACGCCCACGCCGGTGCCGAACTGAGTGCTGGTGTCTGGTGGGTCTATCAATATGTCACTGATTCCGATTTTACCGGTGCGTCGTCCGCCTTTGATGAGGATCTGGACAACACCACTGGTGGTAACTTTGCCGACCCGGCATTGATCCTCTACGCCGATGATGATGGCTCCCATGGTCCATGGCGTTTCAGTGCAGAGGGGCGTCTCGGTACTGGCGGATTCACCGATACCTCGAATAATAATTCCGGTGATACTTTCACCATGCATAAGGCATGGATCGGTTACGAATTTGATGACGACACCCTGCTGACCGTGGGGAAAAGCCAGGTGCCTTTTGGCTGGAAAACCGTCAATTTCTGGCCCGGTGAAGGGGTGTTGGGTGGTTATGGCGATCAGATGGATGTGGGCTTCAAGCTTAGCTCTTCATTGAATGCCTTTAACTACGATGTGGCCTATTACCACCAGGATGACTGGGGTGAAACCAGTACTGACACGGTCGATGACAACGGTCACTGGGGTAGCGCAACGACCTATCGGAAGATCAAGACCGGGGTCATCAATGGCGACTGGAACTTTATGGAAGGTCATACTGTAGGAGCCTCTTATCAGAAGGGGCGTCTCCAGGACCTGACGGCTGCCGTTGCCAAGGCACGGGATGATGAGGGTGATCATCAATCAGTAAATTTGCATTACACCTTCAACATGAATGACTTCACTGCCCGCTATCAGTTTATTGATGCAGAGCGGGACTTTGGCGGTATGGATGCGTTTTTGCTCGGTGGCACGGCACCCGCCGATGAAGAAGTGAAAACCCAGGTGCACATGGCTCAGCTGATCTACAACCAGAATCGCTGGAGCTATTACCTGGATGCAGGGGTGGCGAGTACTGATACCCGCGGTAACGACGCCGATGATGTGGAATTCTATGCGCCCGGCGTCAGCTACAAGTACGGACCTGGCTGGCTGTACCTGGAGTACCTGTGGTCTGATGGTGACGTGGACCGTAACGGTGATATTTACGAAGCAGACTTCCGTGCGGTCTACGCGTCGTTTGATTTTTATTTCTGATTGCCGGTAGCGGCCCTGCAGGGCCGCCTACTCGGGTTTAGATGATGAAGTGCGTTTTGAGGAGTGCATGTTTCGGGGAAGCGATCCCGACATCGTCCGGACCGACTGGCTGTAAGTTGCGGCATCCACTGCGCACCCTAAAGCAAGACGGATAACGGAGCTAAGATGAGTATTGATTATGAGACCGACTATGATGTCGGCCAGGATAATGTGCAGGTCCTGGGGATGGATCTGCATAATCCTGTTTTCTTTATCAGTGCCGTACTGGTGATTGCCTTTGTTGTCGGCACCCTGGCATTCCCGGAGAGTGCCAACGGCATGCTGAACGGCGCCAAGGCGTGGGCCATCGAACATTTCGACTGGTTGTTCATGGTCAGTGGCAATATTTTTGTATTATTCTGTATTGCCATAGCGGTGATGCCCACCGGTAAAATTCGGTTGGGTGGCCAGAAAGCCAAACCGGAATTTTCCACCCTTTCCTGGTTCGCGATGTTGTTTGCTGCGGGCATGGGGATTGGCTTGATGTTCTGGAGTGTGGCAGAGCCGGTGGCCTATTACACGGATTGGTACGGAACGCCGCTGAGTGTGGCGCCCAATACGGAAGAGGCCAAGCACTTGGCCATGGGCGCAACCATGTATCACTGGGGGCTTCACCCATGGTCTATTTATGCAGTGGTAGCGCTTTCATTGGCCTTTTTCGCCTACAACAAGGGTATGCCGCTGACGATCCGCTCCGCCTTCTATCCTATTCTGGGTGAGCGTTGCTGGGGCTGGCCAGGTCATATCATTGATACGCTTGCAGTTGTCGCCACCATTTTTGGTCTGGCCACGTCCCTTGGCTTGGGTGCCCAACAGGCTTCCGGTGGTTTGCACTTCCTGTTCGATACGCCTAACGCGATCAATATGCAGCTGGCGGTTATCTTCGGCGTGACCTCCATTGCGGTGATATCCGTGATGCGGGGGCTAGATGGGGGGGTCAAACTCCTCAGTAATATCAATATGATGTTGGCGTTGTTCCTGTTGCTATTCGTGATTGTTGCGGGCCCAACATTGCTGATCATTACCGGGTTTGCCACAACAGCGGTGGATTACGTGTCCAATATTATTCCGCTGAGTAACTGGATTGGTCGTGAGGATGACACCTGGTTCCACGGCTGGACGGTGTTTTACTGGGCGTGGTGGATTTCCTG
>NZ_DEXN01000023.1:0-3224 GCF_002364155.1 Alcanivorax sp. UBA3183 | reverse complement strand
TGGTGGATTTCCTGGTCACCGTTTGTCGGCATGTTCATTGCGCGTATTTCCAAAGGCCGCACTGTACGGGAGTTCATTACCGCTGTTCTGCTGGTGCCTACCATCATCACTATTATCTGGATGTCGACCTTTGGTGGCACCGGTCTGGATCAAGCGGTGAATGGCGTCGGTGAATTGTCCAATGGCATTGGTGATGTGTCCCTGGCGTTTTTCCAGATGCTGGAAAACTTGCCCTGGTCCGGCATCATTTCCTTCTTGGCAATCACGTTGGTGCTGGTCTTCTTTGTGACCTCTTCGGATTCCGGTTCATTGGTGATTGACTCCATTACCGCTGGCGGCAAGCTGGATGCACCGGTACCCCAGCGTGTATTTTGGGCAGTGATGGAAGGTGTGATTGCCGGCGCTCTGCTTTACGGCGGTGGCAAGGAAGCGCTGAAAGCCTTGCAGTCTGGCTCCGTGGCTACGGGCTTGCCGTTCACGTTTGTGCTATTGCTGATGTGCGTCAGCCTCTACATGGGGCTCTCCGCAGAGAGTAAGCGGCTCAAGTCCCTCAAGGCGACTTGATTGTCACAGCAAGGAAAGAAAAAATGCCCGCATCAGCGGGCATTTTTTTGGGTGATATAATGACCTGGCAGGCCACGGTTACCGGTTTTACTCAGGATCAGCAGCTGGATTGGGTGATGCTGTTGTCATGCGGTCATCGCCAGCATGTCCGCCATCAGCCACCGTTCATAAACCGTCCCTGGGTGACCAGTGAGGCTGGGCGGGACCGGCACTTGGGTATGGCGGTTACCTGTACCCAGTGCCAGCGGGGCATGCCGGTTCCTTCAGACAGTAACCGGTGAGCTACCCTCGCGCAGCCGGGTGTGGCGGTTGATGGTGTGCTGCAGGCCGAACAGGGACGGCAGATGCGGACCGATCACCCCTTTGCCGGTGGTCAGCAGGGCACCGCTCAACGCCCGCTGGGGATCCGCCCAGCAATAGATGCTGATAAAGCCAAGGTGACCGAATGCACGGGGAGCGCCGGGGCCGAACATGCCCATGCCCCGGTTTCCCAGCATGAAGCCGCTGGAGAAATTCAGGGGGATAAACAGGCTGCGGTCGAAGCGCGGGCGGTGATAGGCCGGCTGCAAGGCGCGAGCAACGGTCTCCGGCTTGAAGATCTGCTGGCCGTTGTAGTGGCCACCGTTGAGCAGCATCTGGAAGAAGCGGCTGGCTTCCTCGGCGGTGGCGTAGAGGTTGCCCGCTGGCACAATGATGTCCTGAAAGCGGTCATCATTGGTCACTTCCACCACCTCATCGATGCTGCCGCCCACCGCGTAGGTGAGGAACAGGTCGACCAGTTTCATGGGGACCCCGGTGGACACATCACGGGCGCGCTCAGCGCCGGTCTGTCCAAAGGTGAAGTACTTCATGCCCATGGGCTGGCGGATCACCCGGTCCAGGGTGGCATTGAGATCTTCGCCGGTAACCGCCTCGATAATGGCGCCAAGGATAAAACCGGCGGTGATGGCGTGGTAGGCCTGGGTGTTGAGGCCGCTCGGTTTGGCCTCGCACAGCAGATCAATGATCTCCTGAGGGCGGTACAGGATATCCGGCTCTACCTGTGCGGGCGGGCGGGGAATGCCGGCCTGATGGGTCAGCAGATGGCGAATGGTAGTGCGTCCCTTGCCGTTCTGGCCGTATTTGGGCAGGTAGCGGGTGACCGGGTCATCCAGGTCCAATTGCCCGGTTTCCACCAGATGATGAACCATCATGGCGGCTACCACCTTGGAGGCGGAAAACAGGCAGACCGGGGTGTCCGGGGTCATGATCCGCTGACTCTCCGGGTCCGCATAGCCGATGCTGCGGTCCAGCATGATTTCGCCGTGGCGACGCAGGCACAGGCTGATGGCCGGGCTCATGCCGCCCCGGTAAAGCTTGCGGGTGGCACGCCAGATGGCGTCCACCTGTTCAGACCCCATACCGGTTTTTTCCGGCGGCGCTTCCTGCCCCTGGCGAACAAGGCCGTCCAGGCTGCGAGGAATGGGGGTGCCGTGTTTGCTGAGCAGGCGGTTGATGCGCGGACGTAAAGCCATAAAAGTCTCTGGTAACAAGTCGTGCCGGACCCGAAATGACGGGATAAGTATCAATATAGTGTTTATTGTGAAAGGACGACATTGTCCACGGAGACGGCTCCCCTGCAATGGTCGCCCGTGCCATCATGATGGCGCCAAATCACAATATTTTGGCCGTACCGGCCGGTGGGGCTGCGGTACACTGTCAGATAACCGCGTATGACAGCCGCAGGTTACAAGACTTTGTGTCCCGCGCCTTGGAAGATCAAGGTGCACCCATATTCAGAATAACAGCGGCATTTTTCAGGAGGTTACGTGAATACCATCAAGCAGTCCGATTTTCAGAGTTTCGCCGAATTCTATCCCTATTACTTGCAAGAGCACGGTAACCCCACCTGCCGCCGACTGCATGTGGTCGGGACCACGTTACTGCTGCTCTTGCTGGGGGCCATCATTGCCGGGGCGTTGAGTGCCTGGTGGCTGTTTGCGTTGCCGGTGGTGGGGTACGGTTTTGCCTGGGTAGGCCACTACTTTTTCGAAAAGAACCGTCCCGCTACCTTCCAGCATCCCTGGTACAGCCTGATGGGTGACTTTGTCATGTACAAAGACATCCTCACCCGCCGTATTGATTGGTAAATAACCGCATCAGGTACCAGACTTCGCGCGCTTAACGAGCGTGTTGCCTGGTGCCTGTCAGCACGCAGCGTTGCCATGACCGCAGTTGAGTATTTTCAGCCTGGTAATCACAGACAGGATGACGGCGAGCTTCCCGATCTGGATTGCCGGGAACATATCGATGCCATGGTGCATGGCTTCTATCGCCGGTTGCTGGATGACCCGGTGATGGCGCCCATGTTCCTGGACGTGGCCGCTATCGATTTGCAGCAGCACCTGCCGACTATCTGTCAGTACTGGTACAAGATGCTGCTGGGCGAGAATGACTACCGGCGCCACATGATGGCAAAACACCGGGCCCTGGATGACAAGCAGCCCCTGACCGGCGAACACCATGAGCGCTGGCTGCAGCATTTTATGAACAATCTCGACGGCCGTTTTGCTGGTCCTTACACCGGTCGGGCAAGGCATATTGCCTTTCGGGTGATGGATAATCTGTACGCGCAGTTGAGCGCGAGGCGGGGTGAATAGTTGCAAGTTTCAAGAGGCAAG
>NZ_DEXN01000010.1:4071-4259 GCF_002364155.1 Alcanivorax sp. UBA3183 | reverse complement strand
TCGGCACCGGCAATGATGTCCACATCGGCCAGACGCTTTTGGGTGAGCTTCTCGAAACTATCCTGCTGTTGGTTGATCTGAACCTTGTTGATCTGCGCATGCAGGTCGAGATAGGGAAACACATCCGGATCGGCATCCACAGCCGTGACCCGGCAACCGAAACGCTTGGCCGCAAAGATGGAAAGGGG
>NZ_DEXN01000010.1:2665-3917 GCF_002364155.1 Alcanivorax sp. UBA3183 | reverse complement strand
CCCCAACCACAGCCAATATCCATCATATGCTCGTCGGCAGACACTTTTCGGCGGGTCAGGTGGTCCATGATCAGGAAGCTGGAGTTCCAGACCTTGTTGCCGTGAATGGAGGGGGTGTGGTTTGCACGTTTCAGGCGGCGGATTTCCCGGTGGCCGGAACGCAGCAGGGTGATGCCGCGAGTGCGAATGGTATGCGGCTCTCCAGCGCGTATAACTGTTCCTGACATAATCGCTCACCAGCGGCAAAGCTAGAAACAGTACGGTCAAGCCCGACGGGTTTCAAGCCGTATCTATGCGGCTTACTCTGGGCAAACCGAATTCCGGTAATAACCATAATGAATAAAGCCTGATGATTAAGAAAAGTATCGCCGGTGTCAGTGGCCTGGCTGGAGGGCGCTCCCGGTATCTGCGGGCACTGACGGCCATGGCTCGTGTGGCGGCGATCTATGCGGGGGGCGTCGGCAAGGATGATCGCCACCAGCGTCACTGCCGGGGAGCGGACATTCTCACTGCCCTGTGTCGACGCAACGGTGCGTTCTGGGTTAAGGCGGCCCAGTTCTTCAGTTGCCGGCCAGATGTGCTGCCGCAGGAATATATTGAAGCGTTTCAGCAATTGCAGAATGACGCAGCCCCGGTGCCTTTTTCACAGATTGAAGCTGCCCTGAAAAAATCCCTTGGTGCTGACTGGCGTGACGCTTTTCGCTGGGTTGACGAGAACCCGGTGGCAGTGGCCTCCATCGCCCAGGTGCACCGGGCGCGCCTGGAAGATGGCACCGATGTGGCGATCAAGGTGCGCTTGCCCGGGGTCAAGAAGCTGTTTGAGCAGGATGCCAAGGTGTTTCAGGTTCTGGCGGCGATTGCTGCCCCCCGGTTTCGGGAATTTGATCTGAAACAGGCCATAGAGCAACTGCTGATCATGACCGCCATGGAGCTGGATTTTCGCAACGAGGCGGCCAACACCCGACGTTTTGCCCGCCAGCCCCATCACCCCCGTATCCGCATTCCCGATTTGATTGATGGCCTGTGCAGTGAACGCATTCTGGTGACCAGCTGGGAACAGGGCCCGCGACTACGCAATCACCTGGATGCTCACCCGGAGCAGGCCAGGGATCTGCTCTCGGTATTGTTAACCAGCTACCTGCAGCAGGTAACCCGTTTCGGGGTCTACCAGGCGGATCCTCACCCGGGTAATTTCCTGGTTAACGACCAGGGTCAGGTGGTGATTCTGGACTTCGGCGCCATCGGCGTGCTG
>NZ_DEXN01000010.1:1812-2586 GCF_002364155.1 Alcanivorax sp. UBA3183 | reverse complement strand
CCCCGGACGAAGTCCGCCGCTATTCACGGTTGCTGTATGGCCTGATGGGTTTTGAAGGGGACGTGGATATCGGCGAACTGTTTGTTCAGGCCGGTTTCAAGGGAGGCAGCCCGGAAACGCTGCGGGAGCTGGCGCTCTATGTATTGACTGACAAGGTCAATCAGCAGGGGCCGGTGGCGGCGATGGGGGAGTTGATGCAGCGGTTCCGAGAAGAGCGAATCAGTATTCCCGATTCCTATATCGGCATCTCGCGGGTACTGATTACGCTGGGGGGGTTTCTGATGAGCTACCAGGTGCCGTTTGACTGGACTCCGCCGGAGCAGCGGCAGGTCCAGTCAACGTAGCAACAGCCTGTACGAATCAGGAATCTGTCTGAGCTTCCCGCCAGAACACCCGGAAGGCATCAGCGCTTTTGGTGGGCGCTTCTGCCATGGGCACGTGGCCGATGCCATCAAGAACCACCGCCCGAGACTGGGGCAGCTCCTCAAGAAACACCTCCACATTGTCCACCCCGAGCAGGCGATCTTCCCGGCCCCACAGGACCAACGCAGGCTGATTAAGATTGGCCAGCTTGCCGGTACCTTCCAGGCTCATGCCCGGGTCGGTGTCCATGTCTTCCCAGATTTTGTCGGCCACTGGGGCATTCTCTGCTTTCTTGGCACCCATGATGTCGATGAAAAATTCCGGAATGTAAGGAGCATCTTCCATGGCCCACTTGAGGGTGGTGTGGAACTGTTCCGGACTGCGGGGAATCAGCGGGTTGCTGTCGCTGGT
>NZ_DEXN01000010.1:925-1712 GCF_002364155.1 Alcanivorax sp. UBA3183 | reverse complement strand
GCATCCACCAGCCCCATGGAAAGCACCTGCTGTGGGGCTTGTTGCGCCATGGCCAGGGTAATTGCGCCGCCCATGGAATTGCCGGCAACGTGATAGGCGGGAATCTCCAGGGTGTCCATCAGGGTGACCAGGCGCTGGGCCTGGGACGCCATGGTGTAATCCATATCCGTATTACGGGTGGTTTCGCCGTGGCCCGGCAGGTCCGGCACCACAAAATGGAAATCGCCTTCCAGCTCGTTGACGAAGCGCACCCAGTTACTGGAATCGGCCCCGAAACCGTGGATCAACAGCACCACCGGCTTGTCCTGCTGGCCTTCACTGCGCAGCAGATGCCACTGAATGCCGTCGCGGGTTTCCACGGTCTGATCTGTCAGGCCGGCACGACCCTTTTCCAGGCTCAAGCCACTCTCGTAGGCCCATTTTGCCAGTCCGTCGCAGCCGGAAAGGATGATCGTGCTGATCAACAGCAGGCTGAGTTTCAATGAATGCATGAATGAATCCTGTTTGTTGTTTTGCCGACCCACGAGCATAGGGGATTTCGTCGCCTCGTGTCCTTCTCTACGGGCCAATATCCAATAGGCCCTTGAAGATCCTTTTTTGGTATTTACTAGCGGCTTTTCAGGTTCCAGACGCCGGCGGCGACAATTAGCAGGGTGCCGATCAGGGTGGTCAGGACCAGGGTTTCCCCCCAGAACATCCAGCCCAGTAGAGCAGCCCAGACTACGGAGGAATAGTTGTAGACACCCACCTGGCCCGGGCGGGCGATCTGGTAGGCGGTGGTCATGGC
>NZ_DEXN01000010.1:0-874 GCF_002364155.1 Alcanivorax sp. UBA3183 | reverse complement strand
ATCTGGTAGGCGGTGGTCATGGCGTATTGTCCGCCGGTGGCCACCAGGCCGATGGCGAACAACCACAGGTAATCGGTGCCGGCGGGCAGGGTGCTGGCCCAGGGTAAGGGCAGAGCAGAGAACAGGGTAGCGAACAGGGCAAAGTAGAACACCACCCGCTGGGCCGGTTCCGACACCGCCATGCGCCGAATGCTGACCTTAGCCACACTCATGATCGCAGCACCGGCTAGGGCCACCCACATCACCGGATTCACGCTGCCACTGCTCACGTCCATGATCACGGCAACCCCGGCAAAACCACCGATGATAGCCAGCCAGGTGCGCACGCTGATCACTTCCCGCAGCCACAACCAGGCCACGATCGGCAGAAAGAAGGGCACGGTCATCTTCACCAGTACCGCTTCTGCCAGGGCAATGTGACCGATGGTGTAGAAGAAGCAAAACATGGCAGTGACCCCGGTAAAACCGCGGATCATGTGCAGGTGCAGGAAGCGGGTGCGCAGCTGGCCAAAGCCGCCGCGCGAAGCAATGATGGGCAACAGGATCAACAGCCCGAACAGATTGCGGGCAAACACGATCACCTCGGTGTCGAGGTGATCGGACAGATGCTTGATCATGGCGGCCATCACCGCCAGCAGACCCTCACCGAGGACCAGTAGCAGAGCGCCCTTGAGAGGCTGGTCGTTCACCGGATTAATGGCCGACCGGTACCGGAGTACCCCACAGATCATGCTCGTCGGCGTGCTCGATATTCACCATTAACCGCTGGCCGGGCTTCAGGCCACTTTCCCCGTTGAGATAGACCAGGCCGTCGATCTCCGGCGCATCAGCCTGGGAGCGGGCGATGGCGCCTTCCTCATCCACCTCGTCCACC
>NZ_DEXN01000018.1:13530-14126 GCF_002364155.1 Alcanivorax sp. UBA3183 | reverse complement strand
GACATCCTTCGAGACTTTCCTGCGGCAGCGATCCGCCGCCGTCTGACACAATGAGGAGCCCTATGCCCAGCATTCACGCAGACCATCACTATACTCATGACGCCGATACGGTATGGCACCGGATTCGGGGTTTTGGCGATCTGAAAAGCTGGTTACCTGGTGTCACCGACTGTTCGGTAACCGGCACCGGCGTGGGAGCTACTCGTACCGTCAGCATGGCCACAGGGGGGCAGGTCATTGAAGAACTGGTTGCCTACGACGAGGCCTCCAGGCGGTTTTCCTACCGCATTGTGGCAGCGCCGGGAGTACGGGAAGAAAACCGTTTTGTAGCCACGGTCAGCGTGAGACCTGTCGACAAGGGCTGCCGGGTAACCTGGCAGGCTGACTTTGATGCGGCAGACACACCACCGGAAAAGCTGGAAGCAGCCAGGCAAGGGGGCGAAAAGATGTACCGGTTCTGCCTTTCCCATCTGGCCACTTTACTGGACAGCTAATCAGGTCTCACAAATCCATGCCTTGGCACTGTCCACGTCATCACCGGCAAAGACCTTTACCTCTATGGAAGGCAACAGCTTGTCCGCCAGCAGCGCCAGACG
>NZ_DEXN01000018.1:12311-13451 GCF_002364155.1 Alcanivorax sp. UBA3183 | reverse complement strand
TCGGTGACCACGGCCTCGCGTTCGAATTGTTGCCAGTGGCGCAAACCGAACTTCAGGTCCTGGAAAAGGGCATCCATGGCGACACCGCCAAAGGTCTCCATTTCCGCGTAGAAGCGCACCTTGTCGTGCTTGGCCAGCGCCACTTCCAGGGCCTCTGCCACGGCATCGAACTCCGGGCGGGTGATCTTGCCGGAAATTCTTGCACCAACCACGCGATCATCGTCAAACGGAATCAATGTCAGCATGCCTGCCCCTCCTTGTATGCTGCACGGCCCTCAGTGTTCCTCGGGGTTATCCGTGCCTTCAGCCACGGGCGCATTCAACGCCTGCCAGCTCTGTTTGGCGGCTTCCCAGCCCTGGGAAAATTTTACCTTGGCGGCTTCCCAGTTGTCCGCACCAGCCTGCTGCAGTGCCTGGTAACGGGTTTCCAGCTCTGCGCGTTGCTCTTTCAGCGCTGCCATGGCGGATTGTTTGTCCAGCCGAGCCTGCTGGGAAAGCTCTTTCCAACCGCTATCAATTTCGCTCTGCAGCAGCGTGATCTGCCGATCCAGATCATCCAGAGCATGGCGGGCAGTGCGCATGGCATCGTTTTTCTGTTCCACCGTGAATTCCTGAATATCTTCCAGGGTGTCTTCCATCTGCACGGCGACTTTATCCGGGTCCGGGGTTTTCACATTGGGCACCCCTTGGGTGTCCGCCCAGGAGGTAGCGGTGGTTACCAGCATGAATGCGGCGGCAGCGAGTAAACGGTGTGTCATCGGAGCACTCCTTGTATTGCCTGTTAATGCCTGTCACCCGGTAGGACAAGCAGAACGCAGGAAATGCTCCTTAGGAGATGAAAAATGAGGTAAAACGGGGCCTGAACTGACCACTTCCAGCAAGCTCTGACCCCGCGTCCTGTCAGGCGTTGAGGATATAGACCAGCATTTCCACCACCTGCTCGGGAGTGCGTGCCACGGCATCGGCAGCGGCATCCACTTCCTTGAGGGGATGGTCGTGTTCTTCGTCGTGAAGAATGATCATGGGCGTGCCCAGGGCGGCGGTGTAACCCGCATCGAAGGCCGCATTCCACTGCTTGTACTTGGGCCCGAAACGGACAATGACCAGATCGGCCTCGTCGATCAGCTTGCGAGTACGGAT
>NZ_DEXN01000018.1:11928-12165 GCF_002364155.1 Alcanivorax sp. UBA3183 | reverse complement strand
CGCTTTTCTTCCGCGCCAAGAATGTTTACCCCCACCTTGTCGCTGGCTTCGTGATCGGTCACCGGGCCGCTAAATTCGATATCCAGTTCTTTCTCGGCACACCCCTGAATGATGCGCTCGCGCCAATCGGTGTGAATCTCCCCGGAGAGGTAAACCGTCCAGAAGCTCATTGCGTTTCTCCCATCTATCAATGTCAGTAAGCCCGGCCAGCATAGCAGGCTACTGAAAAACCCGTTG
>NZ_DEXN01000018.1:0-11730 GCF_002364155.1 Alcanivorax sp. UBA3183 | reverse complement strand
CCCGAAGGGCGCGGCCTGAAGCGTACATCTGCTGCGCCTTGTCTCTAGGAAAGGGAGCCACCCTGCCCGTCAAGACAAGACACAACAGCTGCACACTTCAGGCCACGCTGAGCATGCAACGGGTTTTTCAGTAGCCTGCCAGGTCCATGGTTGCAAAAGGCAAGGCGACTGCCGTTAAATGCCCGCATCCCGAATTTCCCGAAAAGGCTATCCCATGCGCATGACATTTGTGTTCCTGCTCGCAGCAGCACTGCTGGCAGGTTGTGATAACAACAATCAGGACACCGACCCGTCTGCCGCAAAACAGGGCACCGCCGACGCCCAGGGGCATACCGGTGAGCTGGTGCGCATTCTCCACACCCTGGAAAAAACCGATGAACAATGCCAGGGCGACGGCTGCCCGAAAGTGAACCTGGCCTGGATCACCTTTGAAAACCAGCCGACCCTGAATGAGGCGATCACCACCCAACTGGCCGGCATGCTGGTTCAGAATCAGGGCAGCACCCCCCATGACGGCACCATCGAAAGCCTGGTGGATGCCTTCCTTGCCGATGCCTCAGACATGGCCATGGCGTCCAAACAAGGCTGGGAGCTGAATGCCACCATCAAGCGTCAAACCCGTCAGGGCGACCTGCTTACCCTGCGCATGGACAGCTACGAATACACCGGTGGCGCCCATGGCCAGCCCGGCGTGCAGTACTTCCACTGGGACCTGGCTCGCCAGCAAAAACTGACCCTTGCTGACCTGCTGGAGCCTGGTAAAAAACAGGCTTTCTGGGAGCTGGCCCGTCACCAGCACCAGCAATGGCTGGACAAGGAAGAGCTGGATCAGGCCTTTCGCGACAGCTGGCCCTTCGATCCCACCGACAATGTCTACTTCGGCAAGAGCGGCCTGGTGCTGCACTACAACGTCTACCACATCGCCCCTTATGCCATGGGGCAACCGGAACTGACCATTCCGTATGAAAAACTGGACGGGATTGTGCGGGGGAAATACCTCAACCCCTGATGGAAACGTAGGGTGGATTAGCCGCAGGCGTAATCCACCTTTTTCATCGTAGGCGTGATGGTTGGAATAGGAGCATGCATGGTGGATTACGCCTGCGGCTAATTCACCCTACAGAGCCAAACCCAACAAAAACACCAACTCGGTAAACACCACGCTGGCCCCCAATGCATCCCCGGTATAGCCACCCAGCTGCCGCTTCAGGCTGGCGCCCCACAGCAGAGCGACCACCCCCACTGCCAGCAAGGCAGGCAGCCACACCGAAAACAGCAGCGCCACCACCACGGTAAAGAGTGTGGCCAGTAGCAATCGCTGTCCGCTGAAGGCCTCCGCCACCGGTTTGCTTTTACTGGTATCCGGGTCGGTCACGTAGGGCAGAAAACGCATCAGCAGCAAGGGCGTCAGCCGCCCGATGGCAGGCGTCACCAGCAGGGCCAGCCAGACCGGTTCGGCATCCATCAGCAACACAACCTTCAGGCCCAGCGCCACGAACAACGCCACCGCACCGTAGGTGCCGATGCGGCTGTCCTTCATGATCTCCAGCCGCCGCGCCACCGTGTAGCCGCCGCCCAGGGCATCCATGCTGTCCGCCAGACCATCCTCATGGAAAGTACCGGTAATCCAGAGATGGAAGGCCAGCACCAGACCGATACACACCGGCAGGCTCCAGAACGCGGCCAGGCCGGTAAAGAGCGCCGCATAAAGCCCGCCCAGCAACAGCCCCACCAAAGGGAAGTAAAGGCTGGAGCGGTTCATCAGCGTCTGTGAATAGTCGATCGTCACCGGCATGGGAATCCGGGTCAGGAAGCCCACTGCCAGCCAGAACGCCTGCCACTCCTGTTTCACGATGACGGGATCTCCTTCAGCAGCAACAGGTTAGCGCACATCAAAATGCGTCAGCGGGTTAAGGTAAAACATCTTCTTCCAGCCCTGCGGAGCACCGTCTGCCTGCCACACCAACGGCAACAGGCTGACCAGCGAATAATGCAGATGGGGCGGCTTGCCGACCGCATTGCCGCTATTGCCCACGGTGCCCACCGGTTCCCCGGCCCATAGCCAGGTGCCGGTATCGGCAATGCCCGCCAAGTGCGCATAATAGTGGAGCCGCCAACGAGGGCCCAGCACCAGAGCGACCTTGCCGCCCCGCGCCAGTTCGCCGCGAAATAACACCAGACCGCCACTACTGGCCAATACCGGTGTGCCGCTGGCGGCAAAAATATCCACGCCCTTGTGCACTCCGGACTGGCCCCAGGGGTGATACCAGAACGTCTGCGGATGCCAGTCGTTGCTATCGGCGCCCTGCACGGGGACCTGGCGCCCCTCCGGCAGCAGCAACCCGAGAGCCAGCAGCAGTGTCAGCCCTATCAGGCTGTAACCGGTTATCCGGCGCACGCGCGACATAATTCCAGCCACCTCTCAATGCCCGGGCTGCGGTATTTCTGGCGATGCAGCACAAAGTAGAAATCACGGCTGAAATCCCGGTGGGGCACCGGTAATTCCACCAGCGACCCGCGAGTGAAGGCCTCGCGCAGACATACCCGCGACAGGCAACTGATGCCCAGCCCGGTTTCCACCGCCCGCTTGATGGCCTCGGTATGCTCCAGCTCCAGGGCCAGATCCAGCTCCGGCACCAGTCCATGCAGGGCACGTTCAAAGGTCTGCCGGGTGCCGGAACCGGATTCGCGGACAATCCAGTGGGCCGCCCGCAGCTCTTCATCGGTAAGTGCTTCCTTACCGGCAAGCGGATGGCTCGGGCTGCAAAACACCACCAGCTCATCCTCCAACCAGGGCAGCAGCTCCAGATCCGGGTGGTTCAGCTCGCCCTCAATCAGGCCCAGATCCAGCTCGAACGCCAACACCCGCTCCACGATGTTCCGGGTGTTGGCCACCTCCAGATGTACTCGGGCGCCGGGCTGTTCTGCCATGTAATCGGCCATGATGCCCACCGCCAGATAATTGCCGATAGTCAGCGTGGCCCCCACATTCAGGCGCCCCAGATCCCGGTGCGACAACAGGTCTGCCTCCAGCTCCCGGGCCTGGGCCAGCAACGCCTCCGCCCGCGGCCAGAACTGACGCCCCACCTCATTGAGCTTGAGTCGCTTCCCTGCGCGTTCGAAAAACTTCAGATCGTACAGGGCCTCCAGTTCCTTGAGCGCCCCGGAGGCAGCGGACTGACTCATGCTGAGGCTGTCCGCTGCCTTACTGATGTTTTCATGGTGCGCCGTAGCCAGGAAGACCTGGAGCTGTCGCAGAGTGAATTTCATGGCTCCCTCCGGGCTGTCTGAACAGGTGGACACACCCCTATATCGTATTTACCGATATATTCTATCGGAATTACCCATTTTACCGATAAACCTTCTTCGATTAAATTTCCACCAACTGGAGTTTTGGAATAAGCGCTGAATTAATTATGTCTAATTTGAATACTGAAACCGTTACCAGCGTGCGCCACTGGAACGACACCCTGTTCAGCTTCACCACCAGCCGGGACCCGGGTTTCCGTTTCAAGAATGGCCACTTCACCATGATCGGCCTGGAACAGGACAATGGCCGCCCGCTGTTGCGTGCCTACTCCATCGCCAGCGCCAACTATGAGGAAGAACTGGAGTTCTTCAGCATCAAGGTGCCGGACGGCCCGCTCACCTCCCAGCTGCAGAACATCCAGCCGGGTGACAAGATCTATGTGAGCCGCAAGCCCACCGGTACTCTGGTAGCCGACCACCTGCTTCCGGGCAAGAATCTGTGGCTGCTGTCCACCGGCACCGGCCTGGCACCGTTCATGAGCATCATCAAGGACCCAGAGGTCTACGACCAGTACGACCGGGTGATCCTTACCCACGGGGTGCGCCATATATCCGAACTGGCCTATCAGGACACTATTCAGAGCGAGCTGCCCAACAACGAATTCTTCGGTGAATTCGTCAAAGGCAAACTGCTCTACTACCCGACGGTGACCCGCGAACCCTTCCGCAACCAGGGCCGCCTCACCGACCTGATGACCAGCGGCAAGATCTTTGAGGACCTGGGGCTGCCAACCCCGAGCCTGGAAAACGATCGCTTCATGCTGTGCGGCAGTCCGGCCATGCTCAAGGATACCCAGGCAATTCTCGATGGCTGGGGCTTCAAGGAAACCCGCGGCGGCGAGATGGGTGAGTATGTGATCGAGCGGGCGTTTGTTGAGAAATGAGTTAAACGCCTACATGCTTGCACGCAACACGCTACGGGCCGCTTCGCGGCCCGTTTTTTTTGATCCTTGCCCAAACCATAGCACCTTGCTCTGCTAGCATGAGCAAGCCTTTTCGGGGAAGGACGCTCATCAGTGCAACCACAATCCATCGCCATTATCGGCGCCGGCACCGCCGGCCTGGCCACTGCCGCCCTGCTCGCCGAACAAGGGCACCACATCACCCTGATTGAACGGGCCAAGGCACTGGCGCCAGTGGGGGCCGGTCTTTTACTACAACCCACCGGCCTGTCGGTACTCAAGGAGATGGGGCTGTATCAGGCGATGCTCGGCTACGGCGCCCGCGTCGATGCTCTGGTCGGCCACACCCGCGAAGGCCGGCGCATCATGAACACCACCTACCGCAGCCTGGACGCTCACAGCCACGGCCTGGGCGTGCACCGTGCCAGTCTCTGCCATGTATTGGACCAGCACCTGCACACACTCCCACACCAACGGCTGATGGACTGCACGGTCAGTGCCGTGGAAACCCTGGCGGATCACGCCACCGTGATCGCCGAGCAGGCAGGTGAGCCCTGCCGGCTGTCCTTTGATGCCGTGTTGATTGCTAACGGCAGCCACAGCCGTCTACGCCCGGCCGCCTGGACCCGCTATGACCGGCTTTATCCCTGGGGAGCCATGTGGGCCATGCAGCCCATGGTCGAATCGTTTGCGGCACCGTTGCTGCAACAGCGCTACCACCAGGCCGGACAGATGGCTGGCATCCTGCCCACCGGCTGCCGCCCGGATCAGCCGGAGCAAGCCCTGGCCAGTTTTTTCTGGAGCCTGCCGGTGGCGCAGATGAACGATTGGCAGCACCCGGATTTTGATTTTGCCGGCTGGCGCCAGCAGGCACTCACGCTCTGGCCGCAACTGGAATCAGTGTTGGCTCCCCTGACACACCAGAAACAGCTGCTCCCCGCCACCTACCGGGATGTAATCATGCATCACTGGGGGGAAAATCGGCTGGGCATCATTGGCGATGCCGCCCATGCCATGAGCCCGCAACTGGGCCAGGGCGCCAACATGGCCCTGCTGGATGCCCGGGCTCTCGGCCAGGCCGTGGCCAACACGGACAATTGGCCCCAGGCCTGGGCGCACTATCATCGCCAGCGGGAGCCACAAATCCGCTTCTACCAGCGCATGAGCCGCTGGCTGACCCCGGCGTTTCAATCCCATAGCCGCACCGTATCCACCGGGCGGGACCTGTTCTTTCCGATCATGGAGAGAGTGCCATGGCTGCGCATGCAGATGGCAAAGACGGTGGCGGGACGGAAACGTTCGTTGCTCGACTGATCCTTCTGCCGCAACCGGTCATCCTCCATTTTCCACCTTTCAGTGCTGAAAATGTAAAAGAGCACGCCAATCACTACATAAAACCAATGAAAAAGCACTAGAAGTAAACCTTCGCACTTAGACAAAATAACTAAACAGTGATCGAAGGGGGCACCATGAATACTGCAAGCCGAACAGGGATCGCCGCGCTACTCGCACTGTCTACCTCAGCAGCCATGGCCAGCAATACGATCTCATTCCAGGGAGCGGTTGTTTATGCGTCTTGCCAACCGGGGACGCAGAGCCAGGCCGGTTATACCGACGTGATCGTGGACTCCTGCGGCAATCAGGGGCTGTCTGCCGGGCAGCACATTGCCAAGACCTACCTTGAGCCTGTCGCCGGATCCAGTCACACCCAATCTGTGGCGGTAGAGACCCGGTCAGGACACCTTCAGGAGCGTATTGCGTCTTCTGGCACGGAGCCGACCAGTATGCGCTATGTCATTGAGTACCATTAATGGTACTCAATGGTGAACGTGGCTCTGCCATTACCTGTCCCTGCGCCAACTGTGCCTGGCTGGGTCTGGATATAGTAAGCACGCATGGGCAACACAAACTCCGCCGAATCGTTAACAGGAGTGCGGCCCAGGGTAACGCCTTCACCTAAAGAAACCGTCTGCTCGGTGCCTCCCAGCGTCTGATTAAGCTGAATGCCAATACCACTAGCCGATGCCGGACCACTATCAATGGCCAACACACCCGGCATGTTTGATGTGTCCTGGGTTCCATCAAACCTTACCTTGATGAGCCCCTGATCCAGACCGGCAACATTGCCGCCCTGGCAACGCATACGGATCTCGAAATCTCTCGGATTCACCCTCGACCCTACCCCGCTAAAATCACGGTTGGAAACCGAGCCGAAGTTAACGGCAATATTTTTTGAGCCTGCATCGACCTGGCAGGATGAATTCACAATAGTGATCCCTTGCCCCGTCAACGTGGAGGTAAGAACCGGTCGGTTAATGCCAGAACCATCGAGATAATACGTTGAAAACAATCCCGGGGGGCCAACAGGCCCGGACCCGGTGGCCGCTGCCGTCTTTACCAGCTCCACTTTGAAGTACCCGCCAATCAGGTTTAACTGCCGGTTGCCGCTGAAATTGATCTGGTGAGGATAGTAGGTCGATATATCACCCGCTTCCCGGTAAAGCCGAATCCCCACCCCCGGCACATCCGTTTGATACACATTCGAAAACCCGGGGACAGCAGAAGGATTGCGCACCAGCTCCCCTCTGGAAAAGCCTCCGAAGTTACAGGACCCGGCATTGTTTTTTGCGGTAATCGGCACTTGCAGGGTCTGAATGATCGCCCCGACCGGCAAATCCGGCTGGATCAGGACACGGCCCAATTCCATGCGCACGTCCTGAGCGCTAAATCCGGATGACACATAACAAGCTGCATGACCTGTAATACTTAGCAAACACAGCATGCTGACGGATAAACAGTACGCCGCCATGCCATCAAATCGCTCAGTGACAAATCGCATTGGTTTTTTCAAAACCGAACTCCTGTTCTGGAGACACATCACCAAGTTGATAGGTCAGCCTGCACTGCTCACCACCCCACTTCACCGTCAACACCCCTTGACGCTGCTCCCTGCGAACAAAAATGACACTGCTCTGACCAACCACACCCACTTCATTTCCAGACAGATCAAAGACTCTGGCAGCGAAAGGGAGACTGATGCCATCACGACGGTGTGCTTTTATTAGTATGGGAAGGCCTTTTTCTGTCTCGAATGTCACCTTGGTGATGGAACCGGCATAAGGTGCCAACTTGCGACTGGTTCCTTTCAGCTCAACATTTCTGTCAATGCCGTTGGGGTCCAGAGTGATGCGATTCATCCGGTAAGGGGTTACATAGGGTAAAACCGCATAACCAAAGTCATCGACTTCTACACCAGAGGCACTTGCCACTCCGGCACCCTTGGCATCCTTGGCTTCAATAAGCACCATGGTGTCACCGTGTTGCGGTGTCATGGTTATGCCATCCTTGTGCGCCACAAAAGCGCCACGCGCACCGGCAGAGGCCTGCTGGTAATCATCACTGTAACTGTAGGAACCATTAACAGACGCAAAGCGGCTCCGGTATTCACCGTTTACTCCAACCGTGGAACCATTCTGTTCGTTATCAGTTACCCGCATACCATAGTTGTACTGGTTTCGGTCACCACCATAGCCATTGATACCGGCACGGCTCGATGTATAACCGTCATCATCCAGTGAAACACCACCATCAATATATTGACCGCTATAACCACCACCGATTGGCATGGTGAAGGAAAGATCAAACTGATTATCTGCATCGCCTTCCTGGGTTGTGGTACGGATTGCAGAAATACCATAGCTAACAGACCTGAAGCGGTTGTTATAGCCCATCTGGTATTGCTTGGTTTCACCTTCAGTATCCCAGAAATCACGCACAGAGCCGGTGAAGTATAAAGATCCGTAGCGGCGACCAAGAGACTGATTCAATGTCAGCTGAAACTGGCTTTTTTGGTTTCTCAGCGCTGCCAGACTCAACTGCTGCTCATCAAACTCTCTGGCAAACATGGCATCCGACAGACCATAAAAACCTTTTGTAGAGTAGCGATACGCGGCAAGCGTAAAGTTGGTGTTGGTCTGATTCAGCATCTTTGAATAATTGATACGAACGCTATTACCAAACTTGTCGTCATTATTCCTGAATTCTGTTTGCGATCGGGTCACATCAAAGGAGAAGGCACCCAGCTCTGTGGCCAGGCCAGCACCTACCAAAACAGAGCGATAACCCTGACTGACTGTACTGCCCAGGTAACCGGTAATGTCATGATACAGGCCACGCTGGTACGTGGCCTGCATAAACAGAGGCTCATCTTCCAGCTCGTCATTGCGTAGTTGCGCCACGGTAACGCTATGCCGACCGATGCCCTCGCGCAGCAATTGTGCAATGGAAGAATAGGGCACACTAAAGGTGCGCTGCTGGCCGTCAGCTTCGGTGACAAGCACATCCAGATCTCCCCCGAAACCTGTGGGATAAAGATCATCAATGACAAAGTTTCCGGGTGATACTGTGGTGCTATAGAGAAGATTTCCGTTCTGGCGAACTTCGACACGGGCATTAGTCGAAGCCACGCCCCGAATCACCGGGGCATAACCACGCATGGAATCAGGCAGCATGCGATCCTCACTGGAAAGGTTCATGCCTCGATACGCTACGGAATCGAACAACTCGCCACTGGTAAAGCTATCACCAATGGTCAGATTACTACGAATTTTTGAGAACGCGCGACGCGCAAATGTGGAAGTCTTCTGAAAATCGTAACCATCACCGGACCGCCTTGATACGCTGGAGTTATGCCGGAGCTGCCACCCCGCAACATTCACACCGGAATTCATACCAAGATAAAGGTTGTCACTGTTTGAGATTCCAGACCCTGATTCGTCCGCACGGATAGTTGTAGCATTCAGGTCGTAGCCGATAAAACCGGCATCAATACCACGATCCCATAGCTCAGGATTCACGTAACCTCTCGCCTCGCGGCGCATATTTTCCTGAGGAATGGTCAGATCCATGCGTAGTGAGGAAATCTCGAGGCGAGATTGCGCCTGCCCAATCCATTCAGAAAGGGGTTTGCACTTTTTTACCTCAATATCTGGCGCCCCGACAGACTCAACGTCGACGCCATAGAACTGAAGCTCCTCAGCGGTAAAGCAGGTTTCTGCGCTTTTTTCTCCTGGCACCGGCTTGAAAACAATATCCTGTTTACCAAACCACTGGCCATTAACATACATATCCAGCCGGTACTCGCCTGCCGACACAGGATTGCCGTGACTATACAAGGAGGTATCCATGTCTCTGGCGGAACCCATCAGGAAAGATGAGTTGAACGATGCAGGTTCATCCTGTGCATAGGAAGTACCACACCAAAACCCGACAGCCAGGATGGCCATACCGATAGCGAAGCTTTTATTGATTGATAACGCCGACAGCATTGGCATCCTTACCAGACCTCTAGGCCGTTTATTCCGTTATCGTTGGGATATATCGATGCTAGCTTCTACCGCCCCACCAAAATCATTTATCGATGTAAAAACGGCTTTTGTTCCCTGCCTGACATCTTTTTTGAAGCCGATTTCGAAATCATGTGTCGCAAAAGGCAAAAACATCAGCCCCTTTTCAACCGGATCCGTTTCTCCGCTTTCATGGGCCAGCTCCAACTTGACAACGCTTATGTGGTAAGGCGTTGGGTTGGTGCAACTCATGACTCTGTTTTCTGATTCAAAACCACACTCAAGAGAGTGGCTTGATAAATTCGCCCTACCTGCAAGACCAACAGGTCGATAAAAAATTTTCAGCCTTGAACGAAACGCCAACTGCATAAGATTCTTGTCCTCGGCACTTTCCGGTGCCGGAGGCACTTCCAGAACGTTCAACCAGAACAAGGATTCCCGGTCAGAGGGCAAATCCCTGCCGGTAAAGGTCAAGCGCAATGCCTGCCCAGAGCCCGCTTCTATACGGGAAATGGGTGGTGTAATGATGAACGGTGCCGAACTCGAATCCGGTGTTGCATCCTTATCACCTTCGTCTACCCACGATTGCACCAGCGACGGTGTTTCACCTGTGTTGTGAAGCTGCACAGTCACCTCGCGGGCTTTTTGTGGATAAACCACACGGGTGCCATCAATAATCACACTGGCACTCGCCCACTCTGCCGACAGCAGAAAGCCGCTCAGCAAGAACAGTTTCATTCTTAATAACATTGCATTACCCGGCTCAGATTGTTGGCAGCCCCCGGGAGGCGGGAGCTGCCATCACGTCATCATTGATAGATGATGGTGTACTGAATGGAGGTATTAACCGTACCGGCAGTCGCTGCAGCGGTAGCGTAGTATTCAGCGTAGTAGTTCAGATCAGCAGCACCGCCTGCGGTTACGTCAACCCACTGGGAGTTGTCTTGCGCACCACCAGCACCGGCAGCTTGAACCGGAATGAACAGGCTGTTCTCGCCCAGCAACTGAATTTGTACGTTGGTGGCAGCATCGGCAGCGTTGGCCTGGTTAACCAAACGGCCAGTGTCGAAATCAACGGTCGGGCCCGGCTCGAAATAGGTCGCTACTTTGCCATCGCTGCTGCAGTTGGACAGATTGATGGAAAAAGGCGTACGACCGGCAGTTTGAGCGGCCGCATTCAGCGTGCTGGCAGACACTGTGGGCAGAGTGACAGTGAAGTCTTTGCCCGCAGGAGTGGTGATTTCACAGGTCTGATCAGTCACCAGGCCATTGAATGTAATAGTACCGTCTACCGCCAGGGCCGGTGCAGACAATACCGCGACGGCAGAAGCCAGAATAAGCTTTTTCACGCGCATGGAAGTTCCCTCTTTGGGTGGTCGCAACTGAGTTCGCTATTTGTTTTAGTGAAACAGTTCACATAACAGACAGCGGAATGGAACTTAGCACGGCTTGAGGAAAGTTATTTGTAAAATTGGATACCTTTGCTTACTTTTTTACACACTCTAATAACGATTGATCATCCTGATGTCACCTTTATAGTTATTAGCGCTTACTTTATTTTATGTGTCCTACGCTTTTATTATTAAAATCCATCAAAGCATGAATGTGATTCAATATTTCATGTTTCTAATAAACAATGAGTAATAAGCCTCCCCCTCGCACTTGCCGGGAAAACGGACAACCGTTGATATGAACAGGGGCATTGAAACTGCCTGTCACGGACCGGGACTGCGGCCGGGATAAGCGGTAGCGGCGGAGGAGAAAGGGTGTGGTGCAACGCCTCCAGCAGAGACGTCAGTGAATAACGCCACTGGCGCTGCTTTCAGGGGGGGGGAGGGGAAGGAAATGCAAGCGGCTGGCTGCCGACTGCCTTCGGCGTTCTCTGAAGGAAACGACGATTCCCCCCTGCGCTCCGCGCCTAAAGGAAAACCTTATTTCTTTGCTGGCTGCAGGGTGACCGGTTTAGCCAAAGCATCGCTAGCTTCTGGGGGTTTGGCATCCAGATCCTTTGTCGCCCCGCAGGCCACACATTCCATCCACTGTTTGTCGGCGTCGATGACGCGTTGGATCTTGTCCATCTGCCCACACTCCGGACAGGTGGCACCGGCAATAAATTGGCGTTTCATGGTTGCTCCCTATCCCTCCGTAGGGGCGGCGCTTGAGCCGCGAACCTG
>NZ_DEXN01000036.1:3694-5209 GCF_002364155.1 Alcanivorax sp. UBA3183 | reverse complement strand
CAATGGTGGCTGGCATCCGGGTATCGAGCCCTGGCCTCGTCGATCACGGCCATGGCCTGTTCGCGGCTGGCTACCGGGCGCAGCCAGGTGATGAAACGGCTTTTGTTGATCAGCAGTTCCCGGTCAACGGGACCGGCGGGAACGGGATAACCTTTGATGGCACACTCCGGGGTGATCACTGGCGAGAGCCGCTATGGTAAGGTAAATGCCGCCTTTATCCGAATACGCGACTTGCCATGACCGATCCCCTCAGCCGAGACGATGACAGCCTGCGCCGCCGCAAGCGGCTGGCCATCGGTGTTGCCCTGCCCGTCACAGGTGTGATTTTCGCACCGCTGCTGTGGGCCCTGTACCAGGATGGCAGTATTTTCTTCTTTACGCTTTGTGCCCTGCTATGGCTGGGCGCCGGGCGATTCATCTATCACCTGTTGGCGCCCTGATCTCGATCAGAGGTCCTGACCACAACCACTGAAGAGCTTTTCGTTACTGATAACCTTCACCTGATAATCGAAAGACTCACCGCTCATGGAGTCATCGCAGGGCATTTCGCTGATTTCCACTTTCAGCTGGTCAGTGTCGGTGTTGGCAAGGTAAATGGTTTCCGTGCCTTCGGTCTGCGCCCCTGGGTCCGGAGTGGTTACCGTGGTTTCGCCGTAGTCGCCCACAAAGACCAACTTTTCGTCCGGGTAAATTGCCAGATGCCAGCCAGGCTCGTTACCGACGGCCCAGAATGACGCCCCCGCTTCCTGCGCCTTCACCATGGCGGTTTTCGGTCGCGCCTCCGCGGATTGCTCGGCGCCAACCCGCTGCAACATGACCGTGATCTCTTCACCGCTGGCCCGTTCGCCCAGTTCGGCGGTATGCCGTTCGGTGGTGAGCCACAGCAACTGCCCATCCGCGCCACGAATTTCCGCACGTACCGCATACGCCATTGGATGGTCATGCATTACCGCATCCCTGGCATAGCGCAGGGTAAAGGGCACCGGTACCTGACCCGGGTCGTCGATATGTTGCTCGGCAATCACTGTGGACGGCGCATCGGCCAGCGATACATCCTCCAGGGTTACCGTGAGCGTTGCACCTTGCGGCATGGCCATGCGCTCGCGGTACATGACTTTACCACTGAGGATCTGCTGCTCGGTCTTTTCACTCTGCTCCACCACGGTGGGTTGTTGGCTATCAGATTCCGGTTTTCCCTGATCACAGCCAGACAGGGCAAGCAAGGCAGCAATGCCAGCGGAGCCAAACAGCACGGAAACAGAACGGTGGGGCAATATGGGAGATCGCATAGTCATTCCTTGTCATCGTCAGTGATGGGATTCGCTGGACGCTCGGCGGTTCCCTGCCGAGCTTTACTAATAAAGCACCGCCCATAAAAAAGCAGCCCACTGGGGCTGCTTTTTTACTTTTCTTCAACGATGTCTTTAAACGGTAACGACCAGCTCCACATCAATATGCCGCGGGAGGCAGCACACCTTATGGGCCTTTTCCTCCAGGGTCTGCGCTTGCTCCTGA